>RGFZ01000007.1 GCA_010024875.1 Oxalobacteraceae bacterium
ATCGCGGCAAGGATACGGCCAAGGTTCGGATCGGAAGCAAAGAAAGCGGTCTTCACTAGCGGCGAATGACCGATGGCATACGCAATCTTGCGGCACTCTTCAACATCGCGTCCCTGTTCGATCTGTACGGTAATGAACTTGGTGGCGCCTTCGCCATCGCGCACGATCATCTGCGCCAGTTCCTGCGACAGGCCGGTGATCGCCGCCTCCAGCGCACGGCATTCCGGCGAGTTCGCATCAGTGACTTCCAGTTCACCTGCACCGGTAGCGATCAGCATGAAGGAGTCATTGGTCGAGGTATCGCCATCAATCGTGATGCAATTGAACGAGGCATCGGCGGCGCGCCGGACGATCTGCTCCAGCACAGGCTGCGGCACCTTGGCGTCGCAGGCGACATAACCGAGCATGGTCGCCATATTCGGCTTGATCATGCCGGCACCTTTGGAAATGCCGGTTAACGTGACCGTCCTGCCAGCGATAGTGACCGAGCGCGATGCCGCCTTCGGCTGCGTATCCGTCGTCATGATGGATTCGGCCGCGTTGTACCAGTTGTCTTCTTTCAGATTCGCCTGCGCACTCGGCAAACCGGCAATCAGGCGATCGACCGGCAAGGGTTCAAGGATCACGCCAGTAGAAAACGGCAGCACTTGTGTGGCTTCGCAGCCAAGCAGCTTGGCGACCGCTTCGCAAGTGTCGTTCGCATTCGCGAGGCCGGATTCACCCGTTCCTGCGTTCGCATTGCCAGTATTGATCACCAATGCCCTGATACCTTTGCCACTCGCCAGATGCTGCTTGGCCAACTGCACGGGCGCTGCGCAAAAACGATTCGTCGTGAATACGCCAACCACGGTCGCGGTAGGTGCCAGCGTCATCAGCAGCACGTCTTTGCGACCGGGTTTCTTGATGCCGGCTTCGGCATAGCCCAGCTGTAGGCCTTTGACGGGCTTGAGTTGGTTTGCGATTGGTAGGGGAAGATTGACTGCCATGAGCTTGCCTGTGGGGTCAGAAGGGTGGGGTTACTTTGCTGCGCTGGCGAGGTGCCAGAGTGAGCATGGATCCCGGCATGCGCCGGGATGACGAATCAGAGGGCGAAGGCTCTCAAGACGTCAACCCGGCGTAGGCCGGGGTCCAGCGTCTTCGCATTTTTTCTGCGAAGACTGGCCCACGAATCACGCCAACTTGCCGTGACACTGTTTAAATTTCTTGCCGCTGCCGCAAGGGCAAGGATCATTGCGGCCTACCTTTGCCAACCCACCGCCCTGGCGATCGTCATCGATCGGTGCCAGCAGTTCTTCCGGCGCCAGCGCCGGATTGAAATCACGGTGCTGATAGTGCACATTCTCCAGATGCGGATGCGACATCTGCTCTTCTGCCGCTGCGATCTCTTCCTGCGACTGCACGCGCACCGTCACCACCATGCGCACCACGTCATTGCGAATCAGATCCAGCATCTGCGCGAAGAGCTCAAAGGCTTCACGCTTGTATTCCTGTTTGGGATTCTTTTGCGCATAACCGCGCAGATGAATGCCCTGGCGCAGATGATCGAGCGCGGCAAGGTGCTCGCGCCAGTGTGAATCCATGCTCTGCAACATCACGTTGCGCTCAAAGCCGCCGAAGGAATCCTGCCCCACCAGATCGACCTTGGCCTGATACACCGCATCAGCGGCATGCAGCACGCGCTCAAGGAGTTCTTCGTCAGAGAGCTGAGGTTCGTTCTTCAGCATCTCGGTCAGCGGAATGTCCAGCTGCCACTCGGCGGCGAGCGTGGCCTGCAAGGCTTCCAGATCCCATTGCTCTTCCATCGACTCTTCCGGTACGTGCTGACGGAAGAGATCGGTAAACACGCCATGGCGCAACGCCTGACTGATCTCGGTCATTTCCTGCGCTTCGAGCAGTTCATTACGCTGGTTGTAGATGACTTTGCGCTGATCATTGGCGACATCATCGTATTCGAGCAGTTGCTTGCGGATGTCAAAGTTGCGCGCCTCGACTTTGCGTTGCGCCGACTCAATCGAGCGCGAGACAATGCCTGCCTCGATAGGCTCGTCTTCCGGCATGTTCAGGCGTTCCATCACTGCTCGCACGCGGTCACCAGCGAAAATACGCAGCAAGGAGTCATCGAGCGACAGATAGAAACGCGAGGAACCCGGATCACCCTGACGACCGGAACGACCACGCAACTGGTTGTCGATGCGGCGCGATTCATGGCGCTCGGTACCGATGATGTGCAAGCCGCCGGCAGCAACGACGCCGTCATGCAGAGACTGCCATTCATCACGCAGCTGTTGCGCGCGCTTCGCTTTCTCGTCAGCGGAGATCGCCTCGTCCGCTTCGATCAGCTGAACCTGCTTGTCGACATTGCCACCCAAGACGATATCGGTGCCGCGACCCGCCATGTTGGTGGCGATCGTGATCATCTTCGGGCGACCGGCCTGCGCGATGATCTCTGCTTCGCGCGCATGCTGCTTGGCGTTCAGCACATTGTGCGGCAGCTTGGCCTGCGTGAGCATCTGCGAGATCAGCTCGGAATTCTCAATGGAGGTCGTGCCAACCAGCACGGGCTGACCGCGATCATGGCAATCCTGAATGTCGGCCAGCACCGCACGATACTTGCCAGCGGCATTCTTGAACACCTGATCCTGTCGGTCCTTGCGCTGGCTCGGGCGGTTCGGCGGGATGACCACGGTCTCCAGGCCGTAGATCTCCTGAAATTCATAGGCTTCGGTATCCGCAGTACCTGTCATACCGGCCAGCTTGCCGTACATGCGGAAGTAATTCTGGAAAGTGATCGAAGCCAGTGTCTGGTTTTCGTTCTGAATGCGCACGCCTTCTTTGGCCTCCACCGCCTGATGCAGACCATCGGACCAGCGACGACCCGTCATCAAGCGGCCGGTGAATTCATCGACGATCACGACTTCATTGTTCTGCACCACATATTGCTGGTCTTTATGGAACAGCGTGTGCGCACGCAGCGCTGCGTACAGATGATGGATCAGGGTGATGTGCGATGCATCGTAGAGCGACGCGCCCTCGGGCAGCAAACCCATCTCGGTCAGGATACGCTCGGCCTTTTCATGGCCGGCCTCGGTTAGCAGCACCGTGTTGGCTTTTTCATCTTTGGTGTAATCGCCGGGTACCTCGACCACGCCCTTGCCGTCGGGCGTCTCTTCGCCGATCTGCAAGGTCAGCAGTGGCGGCAATGCATTTATCTTTCGGTACAGCTCGGTGTGGTCTTCGGCTTGTCCGGAGATGATCAGTGGCGTTCTGGCTTCATCGATCAGGATGGAATCGACCTCATCGACGATGGCGAATGACAACCCGCGCTGGACACGATCGGCAAGGTCATACACCATGTTGTCGCGCAAATAATCGAATCCGAACTCATTGTTGGTGCCGTAGGTGATATCGGCCGCATACGCAGCCTGCTTCACATCGTGCGGCGCTTGCGACAGATTCACACCGGTGGTCAGACCAAGCCAGCCATACAGCTTGCCCATCCACTCGGCATCGCGCTGCGCAAGATAATCATTGACGGTGACGATGTGCACACCCTTGCCGGCCAGCGCATTTAGATACGCCGGCAGTGTCGCCATCAGGGTCTTGCCCTCGCCCGTGCCCATTTCGGCGATCTTGCCTTGGTGGAGCACCATGCCACCGATCAGCTGCACATCGAAGTGGCGCATCTTCAAGACGCGCTTGCTGGCCTCGCGGCAAACGGCGAATGCCTCGGGGAGAATGTCGTCCGTCGTAGCGCCTGCGGCGAGACGGGCTTTGAGCTCGGGAGTCTTTGCCTTGAGTTCATCGTCCGACAGCGTTTCCAGCGCGGGTTCGAGGGCATTGATGTCGCGGACAGTCTTCTGCAGCTTCTTGAGCAGCCGCTGATTGCGACTGCCGAAAATTTTGGTCAGTAGGGACATGCTTGGCTTGCGGGAAAAGGAGGCTGGCCGCAGAGGAGTGCCTGACAGCCAAAGGCGCGATTCTATCACGCAGGCTCTTGTCAACCCTACTACGTCCACCGACGCAAAAGCGGCTGTGCTAATGTTGTCTCATGTCCAGATTTACCAATAATTTCAAGCCTTTTCGCCGTCCGGAGGCCCGCGCTGATGCGCGTGAGGCGATGGATTTTTTGCAATCTGCGGAAAAGCTCGGCGCCCTGCTGCCCACGGCCAGTCGGCTGGCGCAATTGCAGCAAGCCTGCGCGCGCCTGCAACCACAAGTATTCGCTGCCTGTCATGTCGTGAATCTGGACAACGGGCAGCTCCAGATTGCGGTGCCAAACGCAGCGCTCGCGACCCGGCTCAGGCAGCAACTGCCCCGGCTTGCCGCCGGACTGAGAGAAAACGGCTGGCCGGTCGAAGAAATCCGGCTGAAAGTGCAGGTTATGGCAGAACGCCTGCCGGCACCGCCAGCGCCGGCAAAGCGCCCGTTGCCGGCATCGGCATTGAACTCGTTTTCTGAACTCGAAAACGCTCTCGATTCCGATCCGCGCAATGAAACACTGCGTGACGCGCTGCGCCAGTTGCTGGCACGACGCGCTTCCTGATCAAATCTCTGCGGACGACGGCCTCGGCAAGGCCTCGATCATGGTGGCCAAAAGAATCAGCGCACCGCCGACATAGTCGCCGAAGCTCAGCATCTCGCCGCCGATCAGTACCGCAGACACAACCGCCACGAGCAACTCGACGATCTGAAACACCGCAGCCCGGCTGGCCTGCACATGCGTGACGCCATACGTGGTCAGCAAGCCTGCACCGAGCAACCAGAAAAAGGCAAACCCGGCGAGCAGCAACCAGGTCAGCATCGGAAGATCAGGAATGGCCGGCGAGGAGACCAGCAGTCCGACCAGCGCCAGCACGGCGCAGCCAGCGAACGACGACAAGGTGCGACTAATCATCGGTATGCGCCGTGCCTTGCGATTCGCAATACCGGCCGCGGTGTAGCAGATGCCGGCGATCAGCGCAGCGAGATCCGCCACCGAGGGCGGCTCATCCAGCGCGCGCAGTCCGCCGACGATCACGAACACTCCGACGAGCGATAGCGTAACCGCCATGAGGCGACGACGATCGAGTGACTCACCGAGGAAAAGTGCGCCGCCAAGCGCGCCCCAGACGGGCAACAAGAAGAACAGCAGCATCACACGCACCACCGACCCGGACATCAGCGCAATCGTCAGGCCGACATTGGCAACACCGAAGCACAGTCCGATCAGGATCAGCCAGTGAGTCTCGCTGTGCCAGTCACATCGCTCGCGCCAGATGAAAGGTATGGACACTAACGCGACCAGCACATACGCCGTCAACGACACAGCATGACCATCCAGCCCGGTAGCCGCAAAAAACTTCAGTGGCAGCCAGGTAAAGCCCCAGATCACGCTACCAGTCAGCAGCGACGCCAGCGCCAGCCGGGGCTCGCGATCAGAAGGATGAAGTAAGCTCAAGGAGACGGAATCGGCGGCGATGACGATGCGATGCGTTCAGATGGCAGCAACGCGGGCACTCAGGCGGCTGCCCACTCATGCTCCAGCTGCGAAGAATACGCAGCGGGTGCTGCGGCCGCATTACTGAAGGTGACGATCTCATACGCCGTGCGGTCGGCCAGCAAAGCGCGCAGTAATTTATTGTTCAGGCCGTGGCCGGATTTGTGCGCGGTGTAACTGGCCAGCAGCGGATGTCCGACCAGATACAGATCACCCATCGCATCAAGAATTTTGTGGCGTACGAATTCATTCCGGTAGCGTAGCCCGCCCGTGTTCAGGATGCGGAATTCATCCATCACGATCGCGTTTTCCAGCGAGCCGCCGCGGGCGAGGCCCATGCCGCGCAGCGTTTCGACATCCTGCATGAAACCGAAAGTACGGGCGCGCGCAATTTCCTGGATATACGACTCGAAAGACAGATCGACCTCGGCAGTCTGTCCGCTGCCATCGACTGCCGGATGATTGAACTCGATGAAGAATTTCAGGCGAAAACCGTGGCAGGGTTCCAGTCGCGCCCACTTCTCAGTCGCGCCCTCACCCTCACGTACCTCGACGGGTCGTAGGACGCGCACGAATTTCTTCGCGGCGTCCTGCTCGCTGCGTCCTGCCTGCTGCAACAGAAAAACGAAGGAAGCGGCGGAGCCATCCATGATCGGTATTTCTTCGGCGTTCAGATCGACATACAGATTGTCGATACCGAGGCCGGCGCAGGCCGACATCAGATGCTCGACAGTGGAAACGCGCACGCCGTCTTTTTCAAGCACCGAGGCCATGCGCGTATCGCCGACGCCATTCGCATTGGCTGGCAGCTCCACCGGCGGGTTCACATCGATCCGGCGAAACACGATGCCGGTGTCGACCGGCGCGGGCCGCAGCGTGAGCTCGACGCGCGTGCCGCAATGCAGCCCGACACCGGTCGTGCTGACGGACTGACTGAGCGTACGCTGTCTGATCATGGTGGCCTGCGCGAAAGTTCGGTAAGGATTACAGCTGCGCGAGCATGGTCTCGGCGTTCGATACCTCGAACTTGCCGCCCGCCTCGACATTCAGCTGCTTGACGACGCCGTCTTTCACCAGCATCGAGTAACGCTGCGAGCGCGTGCCCATGCCGAATTGGCTGAAGTCGGCAGACAGACCAATCGCTTTCGAGAAGTCTGCGTTGCCATCGGCCATCATGCGAACGATGCCCGTCGCCTTCTGATCGCGACCCCAGGCACCCATCACGAACGCATCATTGACAGAGATACACCAGATTTCATCCACGCCCTTGGCCTTCAGCGCATCGGCGTGCTGCACATAACCGGGTACATGCTGGGCCGAACAAGTCGGCGTGTACGCGCCGGGCAGACCAAAAATGGCAATCGTCTTGCCCTTGACCAGATCAGACACATTGAAGGTGTTTGGTCCGAGTGTGCAACCTTCGGTCTCAGTCTCGATGAATTCAGCAAGCTTGCCCTCGGGCAGGTGGTCTCCAACTTTGATGCTCATAGTGTCTTCCTTTTCTTTCAACAGAAAATGGGGATGAAAAAGGTGGGGAAAGAAAACCGCGCCCAGATGTTGCCATCGGACGCGGTTTCTGAGTGCTTAGTATGCCTTGCCTAGTGTTTTCTTGCAGCCTTTCTTGCAGACCGACCCGGTGGTTACAGAGCTGCCGATCAGACAAGAATGGATACTTTGTCGATAAAGAAACTGAAACCCACCCTTGAAGCCGCCTATCCCCGCGTCGCACAGCTGCGCTGGCTCGCCATACAACGCGGTTCTCTCAAGCTTCTCCCTAATCCGCCTGCCGCCGCAAAAACGCCGGAATATCGTAGGTTTCCGTGCCGTTGCGCTCCATCGCGCGCACGGTCTCGGAAGCCGATTCACGCCGCCAGACAGCGGGTGTGCGGATAGGGTCGAAGGTCTGGTTCGCGCCCGGTACCGCATCACCACCCGAGACAGGCTCGTTATAGGTGCCCGTGCGCTGCACCGCGACCGGGTTGGACACCAGCTGCGGCCGGCGCGCGCGGCCCAGACCGGTGGCCACCACGGTGACGCGGATTTCTTCGCCCATCGACTCATCATAGGCAATGCCCTGAGCGATCGATGCATCTTCGGCAGCGAAAGCGCGCACGGTGGCCATGACTTCCTTGATTTCTTTGCCCTTCAGCGAACGGCTGCCGGTCACGTTCACCAGTACGCCGCGCGCACCGGACAGATCGATACCATCGAGCAGCGGCGAGGCAATTGCCTGCTCGGCAGCGATGCGCGCACGGTCCACGCCCGAGGCGACTGCCGTGCCCATCATGGCCTTGCCCTGCTCAGCCATGATGGTCTTCACGTCGTTGAAGTCGACGTTGATATGACCCGGGACATTGATGATCTCGGCAATACCGGCCACCGCATTGTTGAGCACATCATCGGCATGCTGCAGCCACTCGACCATGCTGTCATCTTCATAGATCTCTTCGAGCTTCTCGTTGAGAATCACGATCAGCGAATCGACGTGCTTGCCCAGCTCATCGAGACCTTCATTGGCGATGTCCATGCACTTCTTGCCTTCGTAGGTGAAGGGCTTGGACACGACTGCAACGGTCAGCGCACCCAGCTCTTTCGCGACCTGCGCCACCACGGGCGCCGCGCCGGTGCCTGTGCCACCGCCCATCCCGGCCGCGATGAAGACCATGTGCGCGCCGCGCAAGGCATCCTCGATGCGATCGCGCGTCTCCTCGGCGAGTTGACGTCCCAGCGCTGGCTTCATGCCGGCGCCAAGGCCGGATTCACCGATCTGGATCACGTTATGCGCCTTGGAATTGTGCAAGGCCTGCGCGTCTGTGTTGGCGACGATGAACTCGACGCCGGACACGCCTTTATTGATCATGTGCTGCACAGCATTGCCGCCCGCACCACCGACACCGACCACTTTGATGATCGTGCCTTTTGTTGTTTCCAGCATATCGATTTCCATAATTTACTCCCTTGGTGATGCAGTTTTCAGTCGTTAGCCATCACATGGCGTGGCGGCTAGCAACTGACAACTGCGTGTTGATACAAAACTTCGTCTCCTCTGCGGGCGTACGGTCGATAGTTACCTGCCGCGTTGTCCCGTACTGCTTTGTTCACTGCTTGATTCACTGCTTTGTTCATCACTTCATTCACTGACTACTGATCAAAAATTCCCAAGGAACCATTCCTTCATCCGCTGCCATACCGCCTCTGCAGAACCGCCTTGACGCACTACGACTTGTCCGCGCAGATACTGGCGTTTGGCCTCCATCAGCAAACCCAGTACCGTTGAGTACCGTGGGCTGCGCACGACATCAGCCAACTGCCCGCTGTATTCAGGGGTGCCGACTCGCGCAGGCTTCAAGAAAATATCTTCTGCGAGCTCTGCAATACCAGGCATCAGTGCACTGCCCCCGGTCAGTACGATGCCCGATGACAACACCTCTTCGTAGCCGGACTCGCGCACGACTTGATGCACCAGTGAAAACAACTCTTCCACACGCGGCTCGATCACTGCAGCGAGCGCCTGACGCGAGAGCGTGCGTGCGCCGCGATCACCAAGACCGGGCACATCGAATACATCCGTGGGATCCGCCAGCACCTGCTTGGCAATGCCGTAACGCACCTTGATCTCTTCAGCCTCTGCCGTGGGAGTTCGCAGCGCCATCGCGATGTCATTCGTGATCTGGTCACCGGCAATCGGTATCACTGCCGTGTGACGTATCGCCCCTTCGGTGAAAATCGCCACATCCGTTGTGCCACCGCCGATATCGACTAGCACCACGCCGAGTTCTTTTTCGTCTGCGGTCAGCACAGAATCTGCCGACGCCATCGGTTGCAGGATCAGATCGGTCACTTCAAGACCACAACGGCGCACGCACTTGACGATGTTCTGCACCGCCGACACTGCACCGGTGACGATATGTACCTTCACCTCGAGGCGAATACCGCTCATGCCGATGGGCTCGCGCACGTCTTCCTGATTGTCAACAATGAATTCCTGCGGCACGGTATGCAGCAACTGCTGATCGGTCGGAATATTCACTGCCTTGGCAGTCTCGATCACGCGCGCCACATCGGTGGAGGTGACTTCCTTGTCCTTGATCGCGACCATGCCGCTCGAATTGAAGCTGCGGATGTGGTTGCCGGCAATGCCTGTCCACACATTCCGGATCTGGCAGTCGGCCATCAGCTCGGCCTCTTCGAGGGCGCGCTGTATCGATTCGACCGTGGCCTCGATATTCACCACCACACCCTTTTTCAGACCCTTGGAGTCATGCTGGCCAAGACCAATCACTTCGTGCCGCCCGTTGGGCAGCACCTCGGCGACGACGGCCACTACCTTCGATGTGCCGATATCGAGTCCGACGATCAGATTTGTCGCGTCTTTTGTCATAGTTTTTTCAAAGTTGGTATTCCTGCTTCCTGTCTCGCCGTCGCTATGCAGCATCCTCTTCTCTGACCGCCGGGGTGCTGACCGGAGGCTGCCCACGCATCCGATACGCGAGCCCATTCGGGTAGCGCATATCGACGCTCTCTATTCTTCCTGCGAGCTGCGCCGAGAGCCTCGGATACGCGAGTACAAACCGATCGATACGGCGCTTGAGCGCATCGCGATCTTGCACCCTGCCCAGCTTCAGCGTGACGCCATTGTTCAGCTTGGCCGTCCATGCGTAGCGCTTCGATAGCGTGAGCGTTTGCGGGGCAAGCTTCACCGGCGCCAGCCAGACACGCAAGTCAATCAATCGCTCTGCTACCTCGTGGGCGCTGTTCTCAGGCCCCGCCAGCTGCGGCAGCCTTCCCTCGGATTCCGCTTCATCGATATTGGCGGTGAACAGATAGCCATCGACCGATAGCAGGCGGTCATCCTGTTCGCCCCAGGTACCCAGCACCTCGTACTCATCCACGGACACAATCAGCTTGTTTGGCCACTCTCTGCGTACCGAGGCACGCTGGACCCAGGGCACGGTCTCAAATGCAGCGCGCACCGCACCCAGATCTGCCGTAAAAAAATTGCCCCGCATGCGAGGAAGCGCAGCGCTGCGCACCGTCGCCGCATCGACATAACGCAATGGCACACCATTTACACCCTGTACCTTCACCACACGCAAATCAAAGAAAGGCTGAAGCGATAACCAGCGGTAGCCCGCGAACAGCAGACAAAGTACCAGCACGCCAAGCATCGCTCGGGTGATGATGTTCAATGTCCTGATGTCATGCCACATGCTGTTTGTTCCTCTGGTCTCTTTGTGTCTTCTTGTCTCGTGTTTTGTTCTATCAGGTTTTTCTCTATGTTGTCTCAGGTCGAGGTGGGCGGTGCCCAGTCCTTCGATGCCTGCAAATCCAGCGCAGCCATCCGTAATATCTCCACACACAACTGCTCATACGGCATGCCCGAGGCTGCCGCAGACATGGGCACCAGCGAATGACTTGTCATGCCCGGCGAAGTGTTTATCTCGAGCAGGAAAGGCTGACCATCTGATTCACGGATCATCACATCGGCCCTCGCCCAACCCCGGCAGCCGATCGCGCGGTAGCTGTCGAGCACCAGCTGCTGCACTTGCTTCTCTAGCGCGACCGGCAGCTGACTCGGGCACAGGTATTGGGTCTCGTCGGAAAAATACTTGTTCTGATAGTCATAGTTCGCATCGGGCGCAACAATCCGCACCACCGGCAAAGCACGCGCGGACTCGCCAGTGCCCAGCACCGGACACGTGAGCTCCATACCGCTGATGAATTCCTCTGCCATCACCGCCTTGTCGAACTTTGCAGCCAGTGCATACGCGTCTGGCAGCTGATCGGCGGACGTCACCTTGGTCAGCCCGAGCGTCGACCCCTCATGCGCCGGCTTGACGATCAGTGGCAGACCCAGCTTGGCCGCTACTGCTTTCCAGTCGCTGGTCGCCGACAGCATGTCGAAACGCGGTGTCGACAGGCCATTGAACAACCACACACGCTTGGTCATTGCCTTGTCCATCGCAATGGCCGACGCCAGAACGCCGGGACCGGTGTACGGAATGCCCATCTGCTCCAGTGCGCCCTGAAAGCTGCCATCTTCGCCATAGCGGCCATGCAGCGCGATGAATACGCGATCAAATTGTTCTGCCGCCAGTTCTGCCAATGAGCGCTGCGCTGGATCGAATGCATGCGCATTCACACCTTGCGATTGCAATGCCTTGAGCACGCCACTGCCCGACATCAGCGAAATCTCGCGCTCCGCAGAGCGTCCGCCAAAAATCACACCGACCTTGCCGAATTCGGCGTTCAGATGCGCGCTCATGCGACCTCCTTGTGAGCGCCACCCGCCGTCAATTGCTGCAAGGCGGCAGGCACACCAGAAATCGAGCCCGCTCCCATCGTCATCACCACATCACCATCTTTTGCCATCTTCAGCAGTAACTCGGGCATGTCCGCCATATCCTCGACAAATACCAGTTCAGTCTTGCCCACAACGCGCAGCGCATGCGCAAGCGAGCGTCCATCGGCCGCTGGTATCGGCTGCTCGCCGGCAGCATAGACATCTGCCAGCACCAGCACATCCACGGTAGACAGCACTTTCACGAAATCCTCGAACAGGTCGCGTGTGCGCGTGTAGCGGTGTGGCTGGAATGCCAGCACCAGACGCTGACCTGGAAATGCGCCGCGTGCGGCAGCGATCGTGGCTGCGGTCTCCACCGGATGGTGACCATAGTCATCGACCAGCATGAAGCTGCCACCTTCCGGCAGCGGCAGCTTGCCGTACTTGGTAAAGCGACGTCCGACACCGGTGAAGTTTTGCAGCGCTTTTTGTATGTGCTCGTCGGCGATGTCCAGCTCGCGAGCGATCGCGATCGCGGCGCAGGCGTTTTGCACGTTGTGCATGCCCGGCTGATTCAGCCGCACCGGCAACGGCTCATAGTCTTTCTGAAGCACGGTGAATTCCATATGACTATTGACCGCGCGCGCATCAACCGCGCGCACGTTAGCCTCTTCGTGAAAGCCATAGGTCATCACCATCTTGGAAATGAAAGGCATGATCTCGCGCACATTGCGATCATCAAGGCATAGAATCGCGACGCCATAAAAAGGCAGCCGATGGGTAAATTCAATGAAGGCCTGTTTCAGTTTCGCGAAACTGTGATCATAGGTTTCCATATGATCGGCGTCGATATTCGTGATGACCTCGATAACCGGGGACAAATTCAGGAAAGACGCATCCGATTCATCGGCTTCAGCCACGATGAACTCGCCCGTGCCTAGCTTGGCATTCGCCCCCGCACTGTTCAGACGACCGCCAATCACGAAGGTCGGATCCAACCCACCCTCGGCGAGAATGCTGGCCACCAGACTGGTGGTCGTGGTCTTGCCATGGGTGCCCGCTATGGCGATACCACGCTTTAAGCGCATCAACTCGGCCAGCATCACGGCACGTGGCACGATGGGAATGTGACGTGCACGCGCCGCGATCACTTCTGGATTATTAGGTTGCACTGCGGTCGAGGTCACGATGGCATCTGCGCCATCGACATTTTCTGGTGAATGGCCAATGCGTATGCAGGCACCGAGCTCAGCTAGCCGCCGACTAGCCGCATTGCTCGACAGATCAGAACCGGACACGGTGTAGCCAAGGTTCAGCAGCACCTCGGCGATGCCACTCATGCCGGAGCCACCGATGCCAACGAAGTGTACTTGGCCAACGAAATGTATGTGTTTAACCTTGTGTTTCATGTCAGTGGTGCATCCCCGTTGGCTCCGGCTTCGCCGCCAGTGAAAGAACGCAGCGCGACGACGCTGCTTGGCCAACGAAATGTATGTGTTTAACCTTGTGTTTCATGAACGTCCCAAAGTTTCCAGCACCTGCGCAATCGCTTCATTGGCGTCGTGCCTTCCATGCCGGTACGCCGCATCGGCCATGTGCAGGCAACGCTCGCGTGTGAGTGTCTTGATCAGCGATGCCAGCGCGTCCACATTCAGTTCGCTTTGCGGCTGATGAATCGCCGCACCGGCACTTGCCATCCAGCGCGCGTTGTCACGCTGATGCGATGTGGTCGATGCGATGAACGGCACCAGCACACTGGCCACACCGGCTGCACATAATTCAGTCACCGTGATCGCACCGGCACGGCAGATCACGATATCGGCCCACGCATAGCGCGAGGCCATGTCATCAATGAAATCCACCACGTCGGCATGGACGCGATGTTGCGCATAGAGATCGCGCAGCGCAGCGATATGCTGCCTGCCAGATTGATGCACGACGCGCGGCCTTTCCGATTCGTCGATCAGCGCCAGTGCCGCAGGCACTGTCTCATTCAACACTTTCGCGCCCAGGCTACCGCCAATGACGAGTAGGTTCAGTGGGCCGGTACGGGCTGCATAGCGCTGTGCCGGCGAAGGTAATTCGCGTATTTCGCGCCGCACCGGATTGCCGGTCACGAGTACTTTGTGTTGCAGGTCGTCGCCCTGTGTCGCGAAGCCGAATAGTATTTTTTGGGCGAATGGCAACAATGCCTTGTTTGACATCAGCAGCTCAGCATCGGCATTCACCAACGCCAGCGGCACGCCGCAGACTTTCGCCACGACGCCGCCGGGCACCGTCACATAGCCACCCATACCGAGCACCACATCCGGCTTGCGTCGCAACAGTATGGACAGACAACTGAAAAAACTGAGCACCAGCTTGATTGCGCCAGTAACCGTATGCAGCAGACCTTTGCCACGGAGTCCGGTGAAATCGATGGCATCGAAATCCACGCCATGACGCGGCACGATGTCTGCTTCCATGCCACGTGTGGTGCCTAGCCAGGACACCTGCCAGCCACGCGCGCGCATCGTGTCGGCGATCGCTAAACCGGGGAAAATGTGACCGCCAGTGCCAGCGGCCATGATGAGCAGGCGGCTCATGCGCGACCTCCGCGCATCAGTACTCTGTTCTCATAATCAATTCTCAGTAGTACTGCTAATCCGATACAGTTAATTACTACCCCCGAACCGCCATAACTCATCAGCGGCAAGGTCAGTCCCTTGGTCGGCAGCAGACCGAGATTGACGCCCATGTTGATGAATGCCTGCACGCCGATCCAGATACCTATGCCCTTGGCGACGAGCCCGGCGAATACATCATCGACGGCAATGGCCTGACGGCCGATATCGAACGCACGGCGCACGATCCAGTAGAAGGCGATGGTCACCAGCAGCACGCCGGCCAGTCCGAGCTCTTCCCCGATCACCGCCAGTAGAAAATCGGTGTGTGCTTCGGGAAGGTAATGCAGTTTTTCGACGCTACCGCCGAGGCCAACACCAAATAGCTCGCCTCGACCAAAGGCAATCAGCGAGTGTGACAATTGATAGGCTTTGCCCAGCACGTTTTGTTCGTCCCAGGGATTCATGTAGGCGAGCAAGCGCTCGCGCCGCCATGGCGACAGCAGAATCACCAGCGAAAACACCGCACCCAGCACGCCGATAATGCCGCTGAACCAAATGATGTTGAAGCCGCCCAGGAATAAGATACCCATTGCGATGCAGACGATCACGCCGAACGCACCCAGATCAGGCTGCAGCAGCAACAAGCCGCCGACAAATCCGACCGCCAGCGCCATCGGCAGAAAGCCCTTGGTCAGTTTGTGCATGTACTGCTGCTTGCGCAGTGTGAAGTCGGCCGCGTAAAGGACCATCATCAGCTTCAGAAGTTCGGAAGGCTGCAGGTTCAGGCCGCCAAATCCTATCCAGCGCCGCGCGCCGTTCACGCCCTTGCCAATACCAGGAATCAGGACCAGCACCATCAGTACCAGCGAGATGATGAACAGCGTGGGCGCCGCTTTTTGCCATTGCTCTATCTTCAACCGGAAGGCAAACAAACCTGCCAGCAGACCAATGAAGACGAACATCGTCTGCCGCAGCAGGAAATGATGGTTCTTGTAGTTGGCGTACTTGGGCGAATCCGGCAAGCTGATGGATGCGGAATACACCATGACGACACCGCCCAACAGCAGCAGCAAGGTGACCCAGACCAGCGGCTGATCGTACTCAAGCATGCTCGAGCGCTGCCCGATACGCACATCGGTCGGCGATACCTCGTTCGCTCCGAGCCAGGGCAAGGTCATCTTCATGCACTGACCTCCCCGCGCGACAGCCCGACCTCGCGCACTGCATTGATGAACACCTCTGCGCGGTGGGCGTAATTGATGAACATGTCGAAGCTTGCGCAGGCTGGCGAGAGCAGGACAATATCGCCTTCCTTAGCGATCTCGGCAGCGCGCTCGACAGCCTGCTCCAGCGTCCAGCAATCCGTCAGGGAAACACCGGTGCTGTTCAGCGCCTCGCGTATCGCGGGGCCATCACGACCGATCAACATCACCGCTTTTGCGTGGCGCTTGACTGGTCCTGTGAGCGACGTGAAATCCTGCCCCTTGCCATCGCCGCCGGCAATGAGTATCAGGCGCGGTTCGTCCCCGGCATTCAGATCGCCAAGACCCTCGAGTGCTGCGATGGTGGCACCAACATTGGTCCCTTTGCTGTCGTCTACGTACTCGACGCCAGCGATGGTGGTCACGCTCTCCACGCGATGCGACTCGCCCTTGTACTGACGCGCCGCATGCAGCAGAGGCGCGAGCGGCAAATCGATCGCGCGGCAGAGCGCCAGCGCAGCAAGCACATTAGCGGCATTGTGACGGCCGCGTATTTTGAGCGCATCAGCGGGCATCAGGCGGTTCATGAACAGATCGGTCTCGAGCTTGGCCTTGCCGCGTCGCTTTTTCTCACTTTTTTCTTCAGTACTCACTGCGAGCATCAGCCAGCGCACACCATGCTCTTCAGTCATTCCGAGACAATCTGCTTCGGCGGGCGCATCGGTGCCAAAGCTCACCACGCTCGCATCCTTGCCAATCATCTTCATCACGCGCGCATCGTCGCGATTAAGCACGCGTACTGTGTGCGCACCAAAGATGCGCTGCTTGGCTTTGGCATAGGCTTCCATAT
The DNA here is from genome assembly GCA_010024875.1 of Oxalobacteraceae bacterium. Lineage (GTDB taxonomy): Bacteria > Pseudomonadota > Gammaproteobacteria > Burkholderiales > Burkholderiaceae_D > Pernthalerella. The sequence continues at coordinate 16,418 of RGFZ01000007.1, forward strand.
CGCCATGCCAGTCGAGGTGATCTTGTGTGAGGTTCAGCACGGTGGCCGCATCAGCGTCCAGCGTGTGCGTACTCCATAACTGGAAGCTGGAGAGTTCCAGCACCCAGCAATCGGGCAGGCTGTCCTGATCCAGTGCTTCACGCAGTACATCGAGTGCCGCTGGGCTGATATTGCCGGCTACGCTGACCGACAGGCCGGCCGCGCGACACAGATGGCCGGTCAGGTTGGTCACTGTCGTCTTGCCATTGGTCCCCGTGATCGCCAGTACCTTGGGCTGGTAGCCGCGCTCTGCTTTTAGCGCGGTCAGTGCCTGTGCAAACAATTCAATCTCGCCCCAGACTGGAATCTGCTTCTCGTGCGCCGCCGGCAATATCGCGGCGAGTTCTTTGCCGGGCGACAGGCCGGGACTGAGCAGCACCAGATCGATGGCATCGAGCAGCGAGGGCGTGAATTCACCTGCGATGAATTCCGCCGTCGGCACGAGCTCGCGCAGACTGGCCAGACGCTCAGGGAAGGGACGCGTGTCGGCAACGCGCAGCCGCGCACCGGCGCGTGCGAGCCAGTGCGCGATGGCCAGGCCCGATTCACCGAGCCCGAGCACCAGTGCGTGTTTGCCAGCCAAATTCATTCCTTGCGTTTCCATCCCTGTGTTGATTCCTGTGCCGATCACTAGCGCAGCTTCAGCGTTGACAATCCGACCAGCACCAGCATCATGGTGATGATCCAGAAGCGCACGACAACCTGCGTCTCTTTCCAGCCCTTTTGCTCATAGTGGTGATGCAGCGGCGCCATCAGCAGAACGCGTTTGCCAACACCTGTCCTCATCTTGGTGTACTTGAAGTAGGCGACTTGCAGCATGACGGACAAGGTCTCGACCACAAAGACGCCGCCCATGATGAAAAGCACGATCTCTTGGCGGACGATGACTGCAATGGTGCCCAACGCACCCCCAAGCGCCAGTGCGCCGACATCTCCCATGAATACCTGCGCTGGATACGCGTTAAACCACAGGAAGGCGAGTCCGGCACCTGCCATAGCGCCGCAGAAAATCAATAATTCGCCGGCACCCGGTATGTGGGGTATCAGCAGATACTTCGCATAGGTCGCGCTGCCGGTGAGGTAGGCGAAGAGGCCGAGCGCGGAACCGACCATCACGGTCGGCATGATCGCCAGTCCGTCAAGACCATCGGTCAGGTTCACTGCATTACTGGTGCCGACGATGACGAAGTAGGTCAGGGCGATAAAGCCCCAAACCCCGAGCGGGTAGCTGATGGTCTTGAAGAAGGGCACGATCAAATCGGCCTTGGGCGGCAGATCCATCGAGAAGCCAGACTGCACCCACGCAAGAAACAGTTCCCACACCTTGGAATTGTTGGGACCCGATACCGAGAACGCCAGATAGAAAGCAGCCAACAAGCCGATCAGCGATTGCCAGAAATATTTTTCGCGCGAGCGCATGCCGTTCGGGTCTTTGTAGACCACCTTGCGATAGTCATCGACCCAGCCGATCACACCAAAACCCAGCGTGACGATCAGTACGGGCCAGATGAAACGATTGCTCCAGTCGCCCCACAGCAGCGTCGATACACCGATACCGATCAGGATCAGCGCGCCGCCCATGGTAGGCGTACCGGATTTCACCAGATGCGTCTGCGGGCCATCGGTGCGCACTGCCTGTCCTACCTTCAGGGTGGTCAGCATGCGAATCACCGCCGGACCGGACAGCAAACCAATCAGCAGCGCTGTCAGTGTCGCGAACACCGCGCGGAAGGTGATGAAATTGAAGACTCGCAGCGCGCCAAGCTGGTCTTGAAATTGCTGAGCAAGCCAGAGCAACATCTCAGTGACCTCCCGCCGAGGCGCCAGTCAGTCTGTCCACCACACGCTCCATCTTCATGAAACGCGAACCCTTGACGAGTACACTGGCACCCGAAGGTACGGCAGCGATTTCCTGATTGAGTGTGTCCATTGTGTCGAAATGCCGAGCTGCGCTGCCGAATGCGAGGCTGGCATGACGAGCCAGTGCGCCCAGCGTGAATAACTGATCGATCTGCCGGGCACGTGCATAGCTGCCGATCTCTTCATGGAAAGCAACACCTTCGCTACCGACCTCCCCCATGTCGCCGAGTACCAATGTGCGCGGCGCTGGTGCAGCGGCCAGCACATCGATCGCGGCTCGCACCGAGTCGGGATTGGCGTTGTAGGTATCATCAATGACCAGCGCGCCGTTGTGCGCGCTCTTGCGCTGCAAGCGACCCGCGACGGGCGTGAACGATTGCAGGCCGCGCACAATACTGCCGGTATCTATGCCGATGGCGAGCGCCGCAGCACAAGCCGCCAGCGCATTGCGTACATTGTGAATACCAGCTGCCGACAGCGAGACATTGAGGACATGTCCAGCTGCGTTGATTTGCAGATCGCTGCCAAAATCGCGCGGCTGCCACTGGCAGGTCACAGCAGCTCGATCGTCAAGACCGAAGCTCATCGTCCGACGATGGCCAGCATAGTCCTGCCACAGCGAAGCGTAGTCATCATCGGCTGGGAATACAGCGTAGCCATTGTTGCCCAACAGTCGGATCACCGAGCCATTCTCTTCGGCCACTGCGGCAACGCTCGCCATAAATTCCTGATGCTCTCGCTGCGCGTTATTCACCAGACCCACCGTCGGTTCGGCAATCTCGGCCAGACGCGCGATCTCTCCGGGATGATTCATGCCCATTTCAACCACGGCAGCGCGGTGGGAAGATTCCAGCCTGAACAGCGTCAGCGGCACGCCGATCTCATTGTTCAGATTGCCTCGCGTGGACAAATAGTTACCCTCACCAAAAGCGGCCGCAAAAATCGATGCAATCATTTCCTTGACCGTGGTCTTGCCATTGCTGCCAGTGACGCCAATGACTGGGGTATCAAATTGTCTGCGCCAGAAATTCGCGATCTGGCCCAGCGCATGACGGGTGTCGCTTACCATCAGTGCGGGTAGCGAAAAACCCTCGAATGCACGCTCAACGATGACCGCTGCCGCCCCCTGCGCGACGACCTCTGGTAAAAACTCATGCGCATCGAAGCGCTCGCCACGCAATGCGACGAACAGGTTGCCTTTGGCTACCGCCTTGCTGTTGGTGGACACGCCATCAATGCTGGCGTTGGCGGTCATCCGTGCCCCGGGCAATACCTTCAGCAAATCAGAGAGGCTCGCACGCATCAGTGGCCTCCGTAACGTGTGGCACGCGTGGCCAGCGCCAGCGCGGCATGATCGGCGTCGCGGAAGGCGAGCTTCTTGCCTCTGATTTCCTGAAAATCTTCATGGCCTTTGCCAGCCACCAGCACCACGTCATTCTTGCCGGCATGGCGTATCGCAGACAGGATCGCGTTGGCACGATCCTCGATTACTTGGATCCGGTCTTTGCTGGCATCCGCAGTACCACTGAGTATCTGCGCAATGATCTCCGAGGGATTTTCACTGCGTGGATTGTCGCTGGTGATCACCAGATGATCGGCTGCCAGCGCTACCCCACCCATCTGCGCGCGCTTGCCCGGATCACGATCACCGCCACAGCCGAACACGCACCACAGCTGACCATGGCGCGCATCGGCCACTTGCCGGAGCGTGTGCAAGGCCTTTTCCAGTGCATCGGGCGTGTGCGCATAATCGATCACAGCCAACGGACCATCGTTGCCGCCCAGCTGCTGCATGCGCCCCGGCACGGCCACCAGCGATTCCAGATGACGGATCACGCTATTCCATGCGAGACCACGTGCAAACAACACGCCGGCCACCGCCAGCACATTGCTGACATTGAAGCGTCCAATCAGGTGCGTGCGCACGTTGCCATTACCGAAGGGTGAGGACAGCTGAAAGCTGGCTCCATGCTGGCTGATGCGAATATCGGAAGCGGACAGCACAGCGGTATCCGGCGCTGAAGCCCCCTCGACCGTGTAGCCCAACACCTCGACGCGAGGCTGGCGCGCGCTGAGTTGCGCCAGCCGACGCAACCCCATCGGATCATCCAGGTTGATGACGGCATGTTGCAATCCGGGCCAGTCAAACAATTTAGCCTTGGCCGATTCGTATGCCGCCATGTCGCCATGAAAATCGAGATGGTCGCGTGTGAAATTCGTCAGCACGGCGACATCGACATGCAGATCATCCAGTCTGCGCTGCACCAACCCGATTGATGAGGCTTCGATCGCCAATGCCTTGGCGCCGCTGCTGCGCTGTGCGGCTAGCTGACGCGCGAGCTGAACTGCATCGGGTGTGGTGAAACCTGTGGGCACAAAGTCGCCGCACTCGCCATGTCGATACAGACCAACGCCCAGCGTACCAATCACACTGGTCGGCAAGCCGTCACGCGATAGCGCCTGCCCCAGCCACTGGGTGCAGGAGGTCTTGCCATTGGTACCAGTCACTGCAACGCTAAACATCCCACTATCTGGCTTGCCGTACCAATCATGCGCAATACGACCGGCGCTTGAAGCGAGCCCGGTCACGCCGCGATGTTCAATCTTCCATTCTGGTCGCCATTGAAAATCACCCGATGTATCAAACAACACAGCTCTTGCACCGGATTCAATCGCTTGCGATATGTAGTTACGACCATCGCCATTCTCGCCGGGACAGGCGATAAATACATCGCCGCGCTGGATACGGCGCGAATCGAGCGAGAGCTGTGCTGACGGCGCAATATCGCGCAGCCAGCGGCTCAGGTCTGTTGTCTCGAACATAGCCGCTGCCATCACATGCTCTCCGCCACGGGCACGGTTGGCATGATCACATTCGTCACACTCGCATCCGGCGGCACATTCAATGAGCGCAGTGTGCTGGCGGCGACACTCGCGAATACGGGCGCCGCGACCAGACCGCCAAAATGCTTACCAGCGTTGGGTTCATCGATCATCACTGCGATGATGATGCGCGGATCCGACGCGGGTGCAAGACCGACGAAGGATGCAACGTATTTATTCACATAATGGCCGTTCTCCAGTTTGTGTGCCGTGCCGGTCTTGCCCGCCACACGGTAGCCGCGTACTTGCGCTTGCGGTGCCGTGCCCCCGGGACCGACGACCAACTCGAGCATGGCGCGCATCTGAACGGCCGTTTTTTCGCTGATCACTCGTTGCCCCTGCGGCTGCTGTGCCACTCTCTGGAAGGACAGCGGGATCATTTCGCCATTGCGCGCGAAGATCATGTACGAACGTGCGACCTGTATCAGCGATACCGAAATGCCGTGGCCATAGCTCATGGTGGCCTGCTCGATGGGTCGCCATGTTTTATAGGGACGCATGCGACCGGCCACCGCGCCGGGAAAACCGAAACGCGGCTGCTGACCAAAACCGACTGAGGAAAACATGTCCCACATCTGCCGCGGCTCGAGCTTTTGCGCCATGCGCACCGTGCCGACGTTGGACGACTGCTGAATGATCTGTGACACAGACAATGCGCCTGCATGCGGATGCGAATCGCCAATCGTGGAAGGACCGATAGTCAGCTTGTTCGGTGTATCCAGCATCGTCGTCGGCGAGACCAAGCCTTTTTCCATAGCCAACGCCACGGTGAATGGTTTCAGCGTGGAGCCGGGCTCATAAGTGTCCGTGAACACCCGGTTGCGCAACTGAGCACCTGTCAGCCCGGCCCGGCTATTCGGGTTATAGGTCGGCATGTTGGCCAGTGCGAGCACTTCGCCAGTCTTCACATCAAGCACGACAATGCCGCCAGCTTTGGCCTTGTGTTGCTCGACTGCCTGCTGCAGCTGGGTGAACGCAATGTATTGGATCTTGCTGTCGATGGAGAGAGTGAGATCACGACCATCCTGAGGTTCGCGCAAGAGCGCAATATCATCCACGACTCGACCCAGGCGATCACGAATCACGCGCCGGCTACCCGTCACGCCTCCCAGCGTCGGCTGGTGCGCCAGCTCCATGCCTTCCTGACCTTTGTCCTCGACATTGGTGAAGCCCAGCACATGGGCAGCCACATGGCCCGCAGGATAAAAGCGCTTGTACTCTTTTTTGGTATGTACGCCGGGAATATCGAGCGCGATTACCTTGTCGGCGATATCGTTCTCGACCTGACGCTTCAGATAAACAAAATTGGTGTCAGATTCCAGCTTTTTTTTCAGCTCGGGGTAGCCGATATCGAGTAATTGCGCGAGCTGTCGCAGCTTCTCGGGAGACGTTTCGACGCTATCGGGAATCGCCCAAATGGCTTTTACAGGCAATGAAGAAGCCATCACTTCACCACTGCGATCGAGAATCTTGCCGCGTACCGCCGGTAATTCCAGCGTGCGCGCGTAACGCGATTCACCTTTTTTCTGCAGGAAGTCAGTGGACATTGCCTGCAGCCAGAAGGCGCGCGCAGCCAGCGCAACAAACGCGGCAAAAATCAGGAATAGCGCAAGGCGAGAGCGCCAGGCGGGCAGCTTGACGGCGAGCACTGGGCTGGCTGCGAAAGCGACGCCGCGTCCTGCTGCCTTTCTGCTGGGTGCTCGCATTATTGCCCTCCCAGCGTCATGTACTTCATGTACTGCGTGCGGCCGGGTCCAGGTGCAGACATGTTCAGTGAACTGCGCGCCATGGTGTCGATGCGCGCATGCTTGGCCAGCAGTGATTGCTCCAGCTGCAGCTGCGCCCACTCGGTCTCCAGTTCTTTCTGACGCAGCTGAACGCGTTCCAGCTCAATGAACAGGCGCCGCGCATGAAACTGCGAATTCACCAGCAATAGTGAACAGGCCACCAGCAGGGCGACGAGTGGGAGGAGCGCGCGGTTACTCATGCCGGCGCTCCTGAGGGCAGCCGCATCGCGCTGCGCATGACAGCAGAGCGTGCGCGGGGATTGGCTGCAATCTCGTTCTCGCCGGGTTTGCAGCGCGATAGCAGTTTCATTTCTGGCTGAGGCAGATCAGCGGCACGGATCGGCAGGCGACGGTCAGGCTGCGGCACACTGGCCTTTCCGGCCATGAACCGCTTGACGATACGATCTTCAAGCGAATGAAAACTGATCACCACCATTCTCCCAGACGGCGCGAGACGGCCGTATGCCTGTGCTAAACCTGCTTCCAGTTCTTCCAGTTCCTTATTGATGAAAATCCGTATAGCCTGAAAAGTCCGGGTGGCCGGGTCTTTCCCTTGTTCACGGGTCTTGACGGCGCCAGCCACGATCGCTGCGAGGTCTCGCGTGCCGGTAATTGGCTCGACTGCCCTGCGAGCAACAATCGCCTTTGCAATCTGAAAAGCAAACCGTTCTTCCCCATAGTCGCGAATCACTTTCTCGAGGTTGTCCTGCGTCTCGTTGGCCAGCCATTCAGCCGCTGAGATGCCACGCGTCGTGTCCATGCGCATGTCCAGCGGACCATCGGCCCGGAAACTGAAGCCGCGCGCTGCCTGATCAACCTGAGGAGAGGACAGGCCAAGATCCAGCAGCACGCCATCAATTTGTTCTACGCCCATCGCCGTGAGGGCGGCATCCATCGTCGCGAAACTGTCATGCACGATGACAAACCGCGCATCGTCGCGAGCAAGCTGCTGCGCCACATCAATGGCTTGCGGATCCTTGTCAAAGGCGACCAGCCGTCCGCGCGCCGACAGCGCCGACAGAATGCGGCGGCTGTGGCCGCCTCTTCCGAAAGTGCCGTCCACATAAATGCCATCGCGGCGCGCATCAGTAATCGCCAGCGCCTCTACGGCTTCATCCAGCAGCACGGTTCGGTGCGAGTACTCGGGCACCGTCTGTTGATTCATCAGCTGCCGTTAGAATGAAAAATGATTCAACACATCAGGCATGCCCTCGGCAATCGCCTGCGATTCGCTTTCTTCCAGTTTTGCTGCGTCCCAGATCTCGAAGTGGCTACCCATGCCGAGCAGCATGACGTCGCGCGTCAGTCCTGCGACATTGCGAAGCTCAGGCGAAATCAGGATGCGGCCCGCGCTATCCATGTCCAGATCCGATGCATTGCCGAGAAAAATGCGCTGCCAGGCGCGCGCCGACATCGGCCACGCTGCGATCTGTTCGCGATGTATTTCCCAGACAGGCCGAGGGAATAAAAGAAGACAGCCATGCGGATGACGAGTGAGCGTGACCCGCCCCTCGCATTGAATCGACAGGGCGTCACGATGCCGGGCGGGTATCGATACCCGACCCTTCGCATCCATGCTCATTGCGGACGCACCCTGATACACCGAGGCTCTCTCCTGTACTGTTAAAAATTAGCGAACACGACTGGAACGGCAAGCGCTGGAATGTTGGAAGAAATGAAAATATCTCCCCCACAAAAAAACACTTTTTCACACTATTGCCCACTTTAGAGGATGGAGAATTTTCGGTCAAGGAATATCGCCGGGGGAAACGTAGATTTTTTCAATGAAGTCAAGGACTTAGCGCCACTTGTTGAAGCGGATTGCGCAAGGAATAGGTTTGAAAAATGAAGGACTTAGCAGCGTTACTGAAAGTAGAACTTTAGTAATACACATGTGTTTTTCGCTGGGTATGCCGGATTCTGACAGTACTGCCCGCGACATGGCGATTTGATCGACAAAACTTATCAATCAGAAAATTTTCGTACCCTTGCCTGTCTGGCAAATGGCCCATGCTCGGGTGGCGCGACGCCTGCTGGCAACGACGTATACACTCGCCGCATGAACCTGCCTTTGGATTTGCAAGCGCTTGCCGAGCCGGCCGCCTGGATGCCAATTAACGATGGCGTGATGGGCGGTCTCTCATACAGTCGCTTTCTGGTGGATGAAGATGGATCCGCACGTTTTGAAGGCCGGGTCTCTCTCGAGAATCGGGGTGGATTTGCCTCGGTCAGGCACTCGCTGCGCCAACTCGTCCCGCCAAACAGCCGGCAGATACGTCTGCGGGCGCTAGGCGACGGGCATGTGTACAAACTCGCGCTGCGCACAGATGACACTTTCGACGGCATCAGCTATCAGGCTGATTTTCTCCCTGCCTCGCACCAGTGGATGGACATCGACCTCGGGCTGGATCAGTTTGCCCCCACGTTCCGCGGTCGACCCGCGAGCGCCGCTGCGTTGAGCTCCTTCGGCCAGATACGCCAGATCGGACTGATGATCGCGAACCGGCAAGCTGGCGACTTCTGTCTGAAACTGCGCTCGATCAGTTTTCTGTAAATCGAACAATGCAGATCATGCGTTATGGAGCCGCGCTCCACGGTAGGGTCCCACACGACTGCGGGCACGAGACGCTGCGAGTGCAATACCTACTACGAAGCCCAAACCACTACCCGCGCGCCCGCGGACTGAATAGTCGGGCAATCTGCTGATGAATCAGCGATTCGGGCGTTGCACAGGAGTAGTCTTTCCAACGAGACAGAAGTTTTACGATCTCAGGAGGGAAGACCATGACACTCGCCATCCCGGAGGATACGCGTAACACACTAATGCAGCTCAAACATCTGAGGCAATCGCGCGGCATGAGAAACAAGGATGTGGCAGAACAGCTGGGCATCAGTCCATCGGCGCTGTCCAAGTACGAAGAGTTCGATCGTTTGCCGAAACCGGAAATGATCAGCAAGATCTGCCAGTGGATAGAGCAACTCGATTATCAGCCCAATCGGGTGTTCAGAAAACGATAGCGCAAAACCCGGTGATCGTGGCAAGCCGAACGAGCCGGGCAAGAGGCTGAATGTGAAGCGGAGCTCAAGCTTCCTACCCGCATGCTCGGCGAGCCACGTCATCGCATGCCTATTTGGAATTGCTCCGGGTGGAGGTTACCGCGTTTCACCGTAACTGAATACGCTCGTCTCTGTGGCCCTGTTCCTCGCCTCACGACGGACGGCCGTTAGCCGTCACCCTGCTCTGTGGAGTCCGGACCTTCCTCCCGCGTGCAACGCACGCCAGCGACTGTCTGGTCTGCTTCACAGGTCCTATTGTACCCCGACGAATTAGGTGAACTGCGGCTTGCGCTTCTGAATGAATGCCTCAAAAGCTTCTTTGGCATCCGGACCGGATAGCAGACGCGTGAACTCGGTTAGCTCTTCCTGCATCACCACATCGACCAACGAGGCTTGCGTGGCTTTCATCAAGCGTTTGGTGGTACGTACCGCATCCGATGGCAGCGCGGCCAGTGCGTGCGCCTTTGAACGAACAAAATTTTCTAGCTCCGATGCAGGCAAGACCCGGTTGACCAATCCTATCTGTGCGGCCACCTCGACCGGGAAAAATTCGCCCGTCAATAGAATGTCCGCCGCGCGGTGATAACCCGCCAACTGCGGCAACAACAGACTGGACGCGAATTCGGCGCAGACTCCGAGCTGGGTAAAAGGCACCGCAAAGCGTGACTGCTCGCTCGCATACACCAGATCGCAGTGCATGAGCAGCGTCGTGCCAATACCAATGGCTAAGCCATCCACGCACGCAATCACTGGCTTGGGCTGATCGCGAAGCGCCCGCATGAATTGCAGCACCGGGCTGTCATTGCCTTGAGGCGGGTGATGTAAAAAATCTTCTAAATCATTACCGGCAGTAAAAACGCCCGGCGAACCCATCATCACGATCACGCGCACCGCATCATCATGGGCCGCGTCGCGAAGGCCCTGCGCGAGTGCCGCGTACATGGCAGCGGTGATTGCGTTCTTCTTGTCAGGCCGGTTGAAGCGAAGCGTCGCTATGCGGCCATCGATGGCGTAAAGAATGTCTTGAGTCATCAGGATAAATCCACTGCCAACAGGCTCGATGCACCAGAGCGCGCCTGTCGTATCAGCATTGCGGTCTCAGGCAAGAGCCGCGCAAAATAAAAACGTGCAGTCGCCAGTTTAGCCTGATAAAACGGATCGCCGTCGGATACTTTGGTCATCGCGATCTTTGCCATCCGCGCGAAAAAATACGCATAGATCAGATGACCGGCAACCCGCAGGTAGGGCACGGCTGCGGCTCCCATTTCTTCGGGATCAATGACGGCCTTGCCGGCTATCTCGGCGGTGAGCTTGACCAACTTCTCAGCGATATCCGCCAGGGGCGTGATGAATTCTGCCATCGCGGGATCGGTGCTCTGCTCAACAATGAAGCACTTGATTTTATCGCCGAAGCGTCGCAACTTCTCGCCTTTGTCCATCAACACTTTGCGCGCTAAGAGATCGAGCGACTGTATGGTGTTCGTACCTTCGTAGATCATGTTGATACGCGCATCGCGCACATACTGTTCCATGCCCCACTCGGCGATATAGCCATGGCCCCCGAACACTTGCAAAGCCTCGGAGGTGGCTATCCACGCATTGTCTGTCAGGAAGGCCTTGACGACCGGCGTGAGCAGTGCGACTTCATCGGCCGCCTCGCGGCGCGCTGTCTCATCTGGATGATTGAGTTCGCGGTCGATCAGTAGTGCCACATAGGAGGTGAAGGCTCGACCTCCCTCCGCATACGCGCGCACCGTCAACAGCATGCGACGCACATCGGGATGAACAATGATGGGATCAGCAGGCGCAGCAGCCGCGCTCGCACCCGACAAGCGGCGTCCCTGCGGACGTTCACGTGCATAGGCCAGCGCATTCTGATACGCGACCTCGGTCAGGCCCAGCGATTGCATCCCCACGCCTAACCGCGCTGCATTCATCATCACGAACATCGCATTCAGGCCTTGATGCGGCTTGCCGATCAGCCAGCCGGTCGCGCCATCCAGGTTGATCTGGCAGGTCGCATTACCGTGGATACCCATCTTGCGCTCAATAGCACCGCAGCCGATCGCATTGCGCACGCCGGGCTTGCCTGCAGCATCCGGCAAGAACTTCGGCACGACGAACAAGGAGATACCGCGCGTGCCCACCGGCGCATCTGGCAGGCGCGCCAGCACGAGGTGCACGATGTTTTCTGCCAGATCGTGCTCACCAGCCGAAATGAAGATCTTGTTACCACTGAGCCGATAGCTGCCGTCTTCCTCTGGCTCAGCCCGCGTGCGCAACAAACCCAGATCGGTACCGCAGTGCGGCTCGGTCAGGCACATGGTGCCGGTCCATTCGCCCGACACCAGTTTGGGCAGATAGAGCTGCTTTTGCTCAGTACTGCCGTGCGCGTGCAGACATTCATACGCGCCGTGCGACAAGCCCGGGTACATGGTCCACGCCTGATTGGCCGAGTTCAGCATCTCGTACAGCGAATTGTTCAGTACGACCGGCAAACCCTGGCCGCCGTACGCCGGATCACAGGAGAGCGACGGCCACGCGGCAGCGACATACTGCTGGTAAGCCTCCCGGAATCCACGCGGCGCACTCACACTGCGAGTGGTAGCGTCGTAATGACAGCCCTCCGCGTCACCGCTCTGGTTCAGGGGAAAAAGGATGTCGGAGGCAAATTTGCCGCCTTCTTCCAGCACCTGTCGGATCGTGACATCGTCGAGTCCCGCGTGCGCAGGCAGCTGCGCCAGCTCGGTATTAAGATCGAGCAATTCATGCAGCACGAATTGCATGTCGCGCAGCGGCGGCTGGTAGTGGGGCATGAGCTTCTCCTGCGTGTCAAAGGACGGCAAGTGAGGCCTGCTTGCTCGCCCCAATACAAGGCTCTGTGTAAAAGGTTCTGTGCAGAGCCTAACGCGTTTTCAGGGACAACGCGCGACTGGAAGCGACACGCAGTGCGCCGCCGGTGAGCTAACAACGAACGCTCGGCGTCAGTTGCTGCGCGCACTGGCGATCAGACGCTGAAAGCCGGCATGCGCGCGGGCGACGGCGCCGGGGTTGCGAATGAAGCGCGCATCATGATGTAGCGCGAGCACCAGACCATACATTTCGAACACCAGCTGCTTGGGATCTGTACCGCTGCGAAGGTGGCCTTCATCTATCGCCTGCTGCGCAGCTCGTTGTAGGGCGCGCTGCCAGGTATCGACCATGTCCAACAACTGATCGCGGATCAGACCGGGACGATCGTCATACTCGACCGCACCACTGATGTAAATGCAGCCGGAGGCAATTTCGAGACTGACTCTGTCGACCCAGCGCCTGAACAGACTCTGCAGACGTGGCAAGCCACGGGGCTCCCGTATGCTCGGATAAAAAACGTCTTGCTCAAATTGATGGTTGTAGAGCCTGAGCACACCGAGCTGCAAATCTTCGCGTGAGCCAAAATGCGCAAACACGCCTGACTTGCTCATGCCAATGCGGTCGGCCAGCACGCCTATCGTCAGTCCCTCCAGACCATCGCGGCTGGACAGTTCCAGCGCTGTTTCCAGAATGGTCGCGCGGGTCTGCTCTCCCTTGCGCATCGGTCTCTGGATTGTCTCGGTCATCACGCTTCTCCTACGCGCCAGGCTTGGCGCCCAAAAAATAGAACGCACGTCCTATTATGCACTGATCTTCAAAACGATTACCGCCCAAGCTACCAGTGAAGCGTCGGAGCATGGGCAGCCTAGTGCGTACCGATGCAGAAAGATCGGTTCATAAGAAATTCAAATCTTTATTCGCGCGAACGATCGAGTTGTCTGCGATCACGCTTTGTCGGACGTCCACGGATCGATTCACCGGGCTCGCTAAACAACTTGCGTCGCTCCACCTGCTCTTCTCGGCGACGTAGACTCTCATCAGTTTCACGATACAACTCGCGGGCTACCGTTGCAGATCCTCGTTTATCGGACAATGCAAGGACACAAACTTGCCATTCCGTGCTGCCATTATCAATCTCCAGCACATCACCGTTGCGCACATTGCGTGCAGGTTTACAGCGATCGCCATTGATTTTCACTCTTCCACGCTCAATCGCTTCCGTCGCTAGCGAGCGCGTCTTGAAAAAACGTGCGGCCCATAGCCATTTATCAATACGCACTGGTTCGTTCATCGGTTAAATAGTTATTTGGTGTAGCGTCCTGCTGAGATTGCTTGCAAGACCAGTTTGTATAACAGATAAGCCAACCGGTTACCAACCCGCCGACCCCAGGAAAATTTAGCTACTTCGTCAGCACTCACCACGACGCCCTCGCTCACGCCCTGCGCAATGTACTCGCGCAAGTCTTGAGAAAATGCCTGATCGCGGACGATAATATTCGCCTCATGATTCACGAACAGTGAGAGTCCATCAAAATTGCTAGAGCCGATAGTCGCCCATTGATCATCAATAACGGCCACTTTCGCATGCAGCTGCGTGCGCCGGTATTCGACAATCTTTACTCCGGCGCGTAGTAATCGCGGATAAAACGATTGTGCAACCGCATCCTGCATTCGGAACTGCCCGACGCCAATCAGCAAATTCACCTTCACGCCGCGCTGCGCGGCATGGATCAGCGCCTTGCGCAGCTTGCGGCCCGGCGCAAAATAAGGCGTCACTAGCCATGCGGTGTGATGCGCATGTCCCAGCGCCTGCAGCAGAGCGCGCTGTATCGTATTACGGTTGCGAAGATTGTCACGCACCACAAGCGCCGCCTGCTCGACTTGATGGAGTGGCTGTACACGCTCAGAGTAAAGACGCCGCAGATTTTCGAACCGCCTGCGCAACGTCTGCGGCTGCTGGCGAGCCCATAGCGATACGGCCTCGGCCTGAATGACCTCCACCAGTGGGCCACTGACACTGACTGCAAAATCCCAGCGTGCCGCAGGCAGCGGCAGCCGACTGCCGTCATCCGAGAGCATATCGTCATTGATATTCAAACCACCCAAAAACGCCAGCCGGCGATCAATGACCACTATCTTTCTGTGCGTACGTGCGATGCCCTTTCTGAACCAGGGATTGAAACAGGCGAAGCGTACACCCGCTGCTTCGAGTTCTTCTTTGAGGGCACTCGTCGCCGCATGGCCGGTACCGACCCAGTCCACCAGCACATGCACGGTGACCCCGCGAGCCGCCGCCCGACGCAACGCTGCCTTTACGTGATGGCCGGTCTCATCCAGCGCGAAGATATACGTTTCGAGGAAGATTTCAGCGTGAGCCTGCTCACAGGCTCGCACCAATGCTGGAAAAAACTCCGCGCCACGATGCAGCAACGCCAATTCATTGCTGTGGCTGTAGCTGATCATTCGTATATTCTGGCTCGGCTGATCTTGCCGGATTGTCGGCCCTTTCAGGGAGCAGGGTCAGCTCAGCAACAATAGGGGCGTGATCTGACAGGCGTGCCCAGCTGGCGCCACGAAGCACGCTCGCATGACTGATCTCGAAGCCGCGACTATAGATACGGTCCAGCTGCAACACCGGCATCGCCGACGGGAAGGTTCTTGCGGGTGACTTGCGCGGGCCGCGACCAGACAAACGACGCAGATAATCACCAAAACTGCGAGCGCTCAACCGACGATCAAATACCTCGGAGACCCCCAAACGCTCGCGCAGCGATTTACTGAGCGCATTCGTCCAGTCATTGAAATCGCCTGCAATCAAGAGTGGCGCATTGCGCGGCGCAGTACTTTCGACGGCCTCAATCAATGACTGCGTCTGTCGCAAACGACTGCCAGCAAATAATCCGAGATGAATTACATAGCAATGCACATCCTGCTCTGCGATCTTCACCACACAATGCAGAATACCTCGCGACTCGAATACATGATCTGACACATCATGATTGAATGCCGAGACAATCGGAAAGCTGGACAGTAGCGCGTTGCCGTGATGACCGTGGTCATACACCGCATTCATCCCATAGGCGCTGTGCTGATGATCCTCTGCCAGATATTCATGCTGCCCCTGTGAGGGCCAACTGCCGGAATGACGCAGCGCGAGCAGATCATGTCGGCCCTGCACTTCCTGCAAAAACACCATGTCAGCCCGCAAACCCGTCAACGCCTGCTTGAGCGCATGGATGCGCGGGCGACTACCTAGCGTGCTTACGCCTTTGTGAATGTTGTAGGTAACGATGCGCAATTTCATTCGGATGACGCAGAAAAGGACTGCTGATAGCGCGGCAACTGAAGAATGGCTTCAGCATTCGACGGCGAAAAACACTTATCGGCCGCTTCGCGCCAAGGCAGCCAGCCATACTGCAGATGCTCGCGCTCGGCCAGCGTGATCGACAGGCCCGGCGGCACCATCAGCCCGAACACATGCTCGGTATTGTTCGTGACACCCGGCGCATACCGATGCCGCCACACAGGATAGATTTCATAAACGTTAGAGAGTTGCCAGTCGCGAAGGTTCTCGGCCGGCACGTCGGCGCTGCCTATCCGTATACCCGTCTCTTCAAACACCTCACGCACCGCCGTCTCACGCAGGTCTTCTTGCAGACTATCCTTGGAACCCGTGACCGATTGCCAGAAACCAGGCTTGTCAGCGCGTTCGATCAGGAGCACCTGCAGATCAGGCGTGTGAATGACGACGAGGACGGATTCGGGGATTTTGTAGGGCATCATGAAAAGCAGGCAATCTGTCATTGGATTATGCCCTGTTTGTCAGGCGCCCGAAAATTGCCAACGGAGACTGCTTATGCCCGCTGCAACTCGGGTCCGGCCTACAAAAAACCGGCCGGGAACTGAGTCCGCCGGCCGGTTTGAATGCAGCAAAACGCGCGTCAGCTCTTGACGGCGGGTTCCGTTGCTCGTAAGCGAATATGCAATTCGCGCAACTGCTTCTCGTCGACGGCACTCGGTGCCTGCGTGAGCAGACACTGCGCACGCTGGGTCTTCGGGAAGGCAATCACGTCACGGATCGATTCAGCGCCGGTCATCATGGTGACCAGACGATCCAGACCGAAGGCCAAACCGCCGTGCGGAGGCGCACCGTACTGCAGCGCATCGAGCAGGAAGCCGAACTTCAGGCGCGCTTCTTCTTCGCCGATGTTCAGCGCGCTGAAGACTTTGCTCTGCACATCAGCACGGTGGATACGCACGGAGCCGCCACCGAGCTCCCAGCCATTGAGCACCATGTCATACGCCTGCGCGATCGCGCGGCCCGGGTCGGTGCTGATGAAATCTTCATGACCGGCCTTGGGCGCGGTGAACGGATGATGCAGCGCGTTCCAGCGGTTCTCGTCCTCATCGAATTCGAACATCGGAAAGTCGACCACCCACAGCGGACGCCAGTCATCGTCGAACAGACCCTGTTTGCGACCAAAGTCGCTGTGCCCAATCTTCACACGCAGCGCGCCAATCGCATCGTTGACGATCTTGGCCTTGTCAGCGCCAAAGAAAATCAGATCACCATCTTGGGCACCGGTATGCTCAATGATTGCACTCAGTGCCGCATCATGGATATTTTTGACGATCGGCGACTGCAAGCCGTCACGGCCCTTGGCTTTTTCATTGACCTTGATATAGGCAAGGCCCTTGGCGCCATAAATCGCGACAAACTGCGTGTACGCATCGATCTCGGAACGCGGCATGCCGCCATTTTCTTTGGCGCCGCCCGGAATGCGAAGGCCCACCACGCGGCCACCGTCCATGTTGGCCGCACCGGAAAAGACCTTGAACTCGACATCCTTCATCACCTCGGTGAGTTCGGTAAATTCGAGCTTCACGCGCATGTCGGGCTTGTCTGAGCCGTACTTTGCCATCGCGGTGCCATAATCCATCACGGGGAACGGATTGGGCAAGTCAACATCGAGTGCTCTCTTGAATACGCCGCGAATCATGTCTTCGAACAGATCGCGGATTTCCTGTTCGTTCATGAACGAGGTTTCGCAGTCGATCTGCGTAAATTCGGGTTGGCGATCAGCGCGCAGATCTTCGTCGCGAAAGCACTTGGTGATCTGGTAGTAGCGATCGAAATTCGCGACCATCAGCAATTGCTTGAACAATTGCGGCGATTGCGGCAATGCGAAAAAGTGGCCGGCATTCACGCGCGAAGGCACCAGGTAATCGCGCGCGCCCTCGGGGGTAGACTTGGTAAGCATCGGCGTCTCGATATCGATGAAACCGTTCTCATCAAGGAATTTGCGCACCTCCATCGATACCTTGTAGCGCAGGCGCAGGTTGTGCTGCATTTGCGGGCGGCGCAGATCGAGCACGCGATGCGTGAGTCGCGTGGTCTCGGAGAGATTGTCATCGTCAAGCTGGAATGGCGGCGTGACGGATGCATTCAGTACGTCGAGCTCATGGCACAGCACTTCGATCTTGCCCGAGGTGAGATTCGCATTCTCGGTGCCCGCAGGACGCGAACGCACCACGCCGGTGATGCGCAGACAAAATTCATTGCGCACCGCCTCGGCAGCCTTGAACATTTCGGCACGATCCGGATCACAGACAACCTGCACCAGGCCTTCACGGTCGCGAAGATCGATAAAGATCACGCCACCGTGGTCTCGGCGGCGGTGCACCCAGCCGCACAGGCTGACGGTTTGGCCCAGCTGCGCCTCAGTCGTCAGGCCGCAGTAGTGTGTACGCATGGACATGTTATTCGGTCTCGGTTGTGGCCTCTCGTGGCCGGGTTAATCACAAATATCAATGTTCGATGCGCGGCGCGGGCTTGAGCGCGGCATCGGGTTTCTTTTGTGGCTGCGGAGCGACCACGCCCATCGAGACGATGTACTTCAGCGCCTCATCGACGCTCATCTGGAGTTCTATCGTGTCTTCGCGCTTGAGCATCAGGAAGAAACCAGACGTCGGATTGGGCGTGGTCGGCACATACACGCTGACGTAATCGCCGTCGAGATGATTACGAACATCGCCGCCAGGCACGCCGGTCTGGAACGCGATGGTCCAGATGCCCTCGCGCGGATACTGCACCAGCAAGGCTTTGCGGAACGCATTGCCCGACGATGACAGCAGGGTGTCGGACACTTGCTTGACGCTGGAATAGATGGAATTCACCACCGGTATGCGCTGCAGCAGCAATTCCCATAGCCGCAGCAGACGGTTGCCGATGAAATTCTGCGTGACCAGACCCGTGACGAAGATAATCACCAGTGTGAGGATGGTGCCGAAACCGGGCAGATTGAAACCGAACAGCGACTCGGGTCGCAGCGACGGCGGCAACAGCAGTAGCGACTGATCGAGGGTACCGATGATGAGGTTGAGCACCCATAGGGTGATCGCCAGCGGCACAAGAACCAGCAGGCCGGTGATGAAGTATTTGCGCATGAGTACGGTCAGACCAGAGCGATCAGGTGGCAGCTGGGGTCGCTGACTGGGTGTCCGCGGCAGGAGTTGATCCCGCGTTCGACGGCGCTGCAGTAGCGGCATCAGACGCGGCATCGGCGGCTCCCGTTGAATCTCCCGTGTCAGTCTTGGCTTTGACTGCACCGCCGTTGTTGCCGTTATTGCGGAAGTCAGTCACGTACCAGCCGCTGCCCTTGAGCTGAAAGCCGGCTGCGGTAACTTGTTTTTTCATGGCTGATTTACCGCAGGCTTCACAGTCGGTCAGCGGCGCATCGGAGATTTTTTGCAGAATGTCTTTGGCGAAGCCGCAAGCTTCGCAACGGTATGCGTAGATAGGCATGGTGCCCCCTCCCTGCAAAATTTCGAAAACCTTGCATTATAGAGGTTTTTCGGAGCGGGTTCGGCTGCGCTAGCCGACTGACGGTCCTGTGACGACGTGGCCGGTTCAGGCCCAGTGTGCGAGACGCCTTGCTTGCGGCATCAGCGAGCCAAAGATCATGCCCACGAAGGCTGCCAGCAGACCAGCGAACTGCGGTGGCCAGATCGAGTCGCCGCCGTACACTTCCATCAGCACCCAGCAAGCCAGCCCGCCGATTACGGACAGCAGCGCGCCCTGGGTGGTCGCACGCCTCCAGTAGAGCCCCATCACCAGCGGAACGAAGGCGCCGACTAACGGCACTTTGTAGGAATTGCCCACCATTTCGTAGATGGGCATGCCCTGCGAGTACAGGGCGAACGTGGTGACGGCAATCGCAAACAGCACCACCACAATGCGGGTGGTCCGCAGCAGCTGCTGATCATTCATCGGAATCATCTCGCGCAAGATGTTTTCGGTGAGCGTGATGCTGGGCGCGAGCAGCGTGCCACTGGCGGTGGACATGATCGCCGACAGCAACGCGCCGAAGAACAGCACCTGGGCGAACAGCGGCGTGTGGTCAAGGACCAGTCGCGGCAGGATCATCTGCGGATCTTCTCCGATCAGGGAGGTGAACATCTGGGGATCGATCAGCTGGGCCGCATAGACCAGAAACATCGGAATGAAAGCCAGAAAAAAGTACATGGTGCCGCCCACCACAGCACCTGCGACCGCCACGTTCTCGGATCGCGCCGACATCACGCGCTGGAACACGTCCTGCTGAGGTATCGAACCCAGCATGATGGTCACGCCCATGCCAACAAAACCCAGCCACGCAGCCAGCGTCGGCTCGGGGAAGAAACGCAGCTTGCCCGCCTCGGAAGCGTGCTGTATCACCGTGTGCGCACCACCCGCATCACCGGCGACCTCCCAAACGATGTAGAGCATGCCGATGATGATCAGCGACATCTGGAAAGCATCCGTCAAGGCGACCGACCACATGCCGCCAAACAGCGTATACACCAGCACGATGGCCGCGCCGATGATCATGCCGGCCGGCATGGAGATCGCGCCCTCGGTCAGCACACTGAATACAAGACCTAGCGCGGTGATCTGCGCCGATACCCAGCCAAGATAAGAGACCACGATGCACAAGGAGACGATGACCTCGACCGGACGGTTATAGCGCTGCTTGAAATAGTCACCGATGGTCAGCAGATTCAGCCGATACAGCTTGCGCGCAAAGAAAACGCCAACAAAAATCAGGCACAAGGAGGCGCCGAACGGATCTTCGACCGTGCCACCCAGCCCATGCTCGGCAAAGCGCGCCGGGATACCCAGCACGGTCTCGGAACCGAACCAGGTGGCGAACACGGTCGCAATGACCACAGGCAGCGGCAGCGACCGGCCTGCGTTGGCATAGTCGCTGGAATTCTTCACGCGCGTAGCTGCATATAGGCCGAGACCTACCGATATCATCAGATACAGCACGACAAAAACCATCAGGGTATTCATGGCGACTCCGCTCAGCGTCAGCGGGGAGCACTCCGGACTTCCCCACACAAAAGTGGCGCGATTATAACGGCAGGATTTGTTTGGGGCAGATGCAAATTTCTGCCGAGTTTCTGAACTATTTAATAACCCATGTGCCAGCGCAAGAACAGCTGCACCACCAGAATGCCCGTAACTAGGCCGCCGCCGAAATACACTGCAATACCCAGCATCATATTGGTGCGCTGCTGCTCACGGATAAGGCGCCGCATCAGCGCCTCGTGATGATCGTTCTCAGCCGACTTGGTCTGTGCCTGCAGTGCCTGATGCAGCAGCCGGGGCAGCTGCGGCAGCAGCTGAGCATAGTGCGGCGCTTCGAGCCTCAGCCGGTCGAGCAAACCACGCCAGCCCAGCTGCTGCTTCATCCACTTCTCCAGCGCGGGCTTGGCAGTCGACCACAGATCAAGCTCGGGATCGAGCTGCCGTCCCAGGCCTTCAATGTTCAGCAGGGTCTTTTGCAGCAGCACTAGCTGCGGCTGCACTTCAATATTGAAACGGCGCGAGGTCTGGAACAGTCTCAGCAGCACCTGACCGAAAGAGATTTGCGCGAGCGGTCGGTCGAAGATGGGCTCGCAGCAAGCGCGCACCGCAGCCTCAAGCTCATCGACACGGGTCTCTTTCGGTGCCCAACCTGATTCAATATGCGCCTGCGCGACCCGCTTGTAATCACGCCGGAAGAACGCCAGAAAATTCTGTGCGAGATAATCCTTGTCGAAATCAGTCAACGTACCCACGATGCCGAAATCCAGTGCGATGTAGCGGCCAAAGGTCTTGGGATCCGTAGAGACGAGGATATTCCCGGGATGCATGTCCGCATGGAAGAAACCATCGCGAAACACCTGCGTGAAGAAAATTTCGACGCCGTCGCGAGAGAGCTTCTTCAAGTCGACACCCGCCTCGATCAGACGCTGCGTCTGCGAGATCGGTATGCCATGCATGCGCTCCATGACAATTACGGACATGGTGCAGTAATCCCAGTACATCTCGGGCACCAGCAGCAAATCGGAATTCGCGAAATTCCGGCGCAGCTGGCTTGCATTGGCCGCTTCGCGCATCAAGTCGAGTTCATCATGAAGGTATTTATCGAACTCGGTGACCACCTCGCGCGGACGGAGACGACGGCCATCTTGCGACCAATGGCCGATCCAGCCGGCGAGCACATGCATGAGCGCAAGATCATCATCAATCGCCTTGTGGACGCCGGGTCGCAGCACCTTGACCGCGACCTCGGTGCCGTCTTTGAGCACGGCAAAATGTACTTGCGCGACCGAAGCTGACGCGACCGGCTCGCGCGTGAAGCTGGCGAACAGCTCATCAGGATGGCGACCTAGCGCACGGGTGATTTCGGCGATTGCCAGCTCGGAGGCGAAAGGCGGCACTTGATCCTGTAGCAGCGCGAGCTGATCGGCAATATCAGTCGGCATCAGGTCGCGTCGTGTGGACAGCACTTGTCCAAACTTCACGAAGATCGGTCCCAGCTCTTCCAATGCGCGACGAAGGCGTTCGCCGCGCGGAGCGCGGATATCGCGAAACGCATGGCGCCAGAAAACCAGCGCCGACAATGCGCGCAAGGACGCTGGCGTGCGCGTCCCCGACAACAGTATCTCGTCCAGCCCGTAACGCAATGCGACACGCGCAATCTTTATTGCTCGCAGCAGGCGCAGAATCATGCCGCACCTCCGCACTTTTCTAACAACGCAATGCGTTTGGCAAGGCGTTCCACGTCGTCTCTAAGCACGGCGACATCTGCGGCAAAATCCTCGCCCGCCCGACGATAAAGCAGCGTAGGATTTTCTTCGAGCAGATATTCGGCGGCATTCTCGGCCAGATGGTGGCCACCCGTCTTGATTTGCGCTGCAATCGCGCGCGCCGCTTGCACGATACGCACCGCTGCGATATCACCGACGATGGGCGCCAGATCAGACTCGGCATCCCAGCGCAAGCTGCCCACTACCTCGGACACAGTGCGCGCGAACTCTGCGTCACCGCGGAGCTTGGCAAAAGAAGCGGCACGCTCAGGATTCGCCAGCACCAGAGGCAAATCAGCGGGCTCGATGCTAATCGTGACACTCACCTCGTCAGTGGCCTCATCTACTCCAAACGACTCGAGCAAGCCACCGGCAACAACCCGTACTCGCACACTGATACCGGCATCAATACGCGCCGATTTGCCTGCATGCTCGGACAGTGCGGCTGCCAGCCTCGGCTGACGGACGAGCAGGTGATTCAGCACAGCGATCAGCGGAAATACAGGATTCATTCTTATTCTGGTGGGTCGCTCGCAGCGAGCGAATGGGTTCTGACTAGAGCTTCACGCCGACATGCAGCGCAGTGATACCACCAGTCAGATTGAAATATTCGACTCGCTCCAACCCGGCGTCCTGCATCATCGCCTTGAGCGTCTCTTGGTCAGGGTGCATGCGTATCGATTCCGCGAGATAGCGATAACTGTCGGCATCATTCGCGATTTTATCGCCCAGCCAGGGCAAGACCTTGAACGAATAAATATCGTAGGGCTTCTGTAGCAGTGGCGTCACCTTGGAGAACTCCAGTACCAGCAGCTTGCCGCCGGGTTTCAGCACACGGCGCATCTCGGCCAGTGCAGCATCTTTGTGCGTCATGTTGCGGAGGCCAAAAGCGACCGACACACGGTCAAAATAATTGTTGGGGAAAGGCAGGCGTTCAGCATCGCAGATCAGAGTCGGCAGTACGAGGCCGTCATTGATCAGCCGGTCGCGGCCGGCACGCAACATGGATTCATTGATATCGGTATGCCAGACTTCACCGGTCGGCCCGGCTTTTTTTGCAAACGCCTTGGTCAGATCGCCGGTGCCGGCGGCAATATCGAGCACCCGGAAACCCGGACGTATGCCAGCCTGCGCGACCGTAAAAGCCTTCCACAGCCGGTGCATGCCGGCGGACATCAGGTCGTTCATCACATCGTATTTGGCGGCGACGGAATGAAAGACACCGGCCACTTTGTGGACTTTCTCGTGCTCGGGGACTTGCTCGTAGCCGAAATGGGTCTGGGTCATGGCGGTGCTCGGTGTGTTGGCTCTGCATTATACAAGCCGGGCCACAGTCCTTCCGGCACACTCAGCGACCCCATTTCCTTACACAAAAGTGCTGTTCGAGATTTGCATTCATGCTGCACTAAAACACGTGGAAGAAAGACCAGTGTTCGATATGGGGAGACCTATTTGGCAGATGATGGCGACCAAAGCGATGAATGGGCTTCAACAATCTCGCTATATCCACATCAGTTTTCCCAGGGATACGCCCGATGAAAGCAGCCGGCACTAGTCAGAATAGCCCCGCTCAAAGGTTAGTCGAGTTTTTTAAAAAAACCGAGGATTCGGATTTGATTCTGGCGTGTGAAAATAAAAAAACCAAAGAAATTATCCTCTATTCCAAAAAACCCGACGTGCTTCACTCGCTCAGAAAATATTTTTCTGACGACTATGCAAATAAAGTTAAAGCTCAGCAAAATCTGGCTCGCGACACCATCATCAAATTCGTTGATCAGGGTCGATACGGAGATGATTTGTCCAGTCAGTCAAGTAAAGAAATCAAAAGCATTCTTGCGGGCAAGGCGGGGGACATCAAAGTCGGGCATTTAAAAACTTTATTTGAAAAACTCAACACACACCAACCTATCCGAAAAGCGCATGAAAGACAGGCAAATGACGCCTGGTACGTCTGCTCCCGACAACTCGCCCAGTCATCCGAGGTCAAAAACTATTCGCAGATCCCTCTCATCCTGCAGGCAGTTGGCAATATGTCCGCCAACGACACAGAAAAACTGAAATCAATGCTGGCATCCGCTCAATCGCTATCCAGCATGGATAAGGAGGAATTAGGTAGACAAATCGATGCATTAAAAAAATTCATGAAACAAAAAGGGGCCAGGGAGCTCGATCAGATTGATTATCAACGCATTCATAGGCTGGCGCTAGCATGGAAATACGTAGATTCTTCATTGAAAAACATAGACCAAACTTTTAGCGAAAAAAATCCGCTGGCCGCCGCCTGTCTGTTTTTGTCGAACTTTGAAAAATCCACTGCAGAAAATATAGATATCAACGTAGTCTCCGGCAGCCTTGGCCTCCATCTGTCCGATGTCATCGTCGTAGCCGGACAACTGCGCGATGACGATGCCTCTGATTTAGCCTCCTCGAGAGAAAAAGAAATAATTCTTACTTTGCCGAAAGCACAAAAAAATATTAGCAATTCAGACATTGTGGCGCTGCAGGTTCAAAAAAATACAAGTACGGCGTCATCAACGCTGATCAAACTGCCCAGCCCTCAGGCAGATAAGGGGACTTTTCCCATGCAGCAGTTACGCAGGAGCTACCGGCAAATCAGCGAATTGATTTCACATTGGCAGAAACGGTCTCAGGAAGATCCTGGGATACACAGGAGGTCGCCCACTCGAAGCCTGCTGATCTCACCGATCAGTGTCGATGGCTCGGAATCTGCAGACAAAGTGCTGCGCGTATTCGCGGAAGAACTGCTGAATATGCTCGAAGCTATGCCCACACTGAAAATCACCGTGCGAGAGACGCCCGATTTTTCACGAATCGCCATACAAGATGCATTGAACGATGCAACATTCCGTAGAAAAAAAGCTGGTCAGACAATCCATATTTAACCTGCGCATCCATGTGCTTGCGCGGAGCCTGAAACTATATCCCGGCCACTTTCGCGCGTATACCCCGCCGCCTCCAGCTTGCGCAAATAGTCTTCCCACATCCCTTGCTGATTCAGGCAGAACGAATGCAGCAAATCCCACGAATAAATGCCGCTGTCATGCCCATCGGAGAACAGCGGACGGATCGCATAATGACCCACCGGCTCAATGGCCTTGATCTCGACCTTGCGCTTGCCAGTCTGCAGCACTTCCTGTCCCGGACCATGGCCGCGCACTTCAGCAGATGGAGAATACACGCGCAGAAATTCAAACGGTAGCTGATAACTGTGTTCGCCATAGGCGAGCTCCAGCGTGCGCGAGGCCTTGTGGACCGTGATGGCGGTGGGTACGTAATCTGCGTTCATCTCGCTGCCTTCGGAGAAGCTAAATTAAAAAGGGCTACAGATAGGTGGACAACCGTTGCTGCATCGTCGCACGAAGCGCAGGCAGGCGTTCAACTCGAACCTTCAGCGAAACCGCCGAAGGCTGGCGCTTGGCTTCGGCCCAGACAGGTGCAGGGAAATGAGCGTCATCGGTGTAACGCGGGATCAGATGCCAGTGCAGATGAGGAACGACATTGCCGAGGCTGGCGAGGTTGATCTTCTCGGGCTGCATCACCTCGCGCAGCACCTGCTCGACCTGCCAGAGCACGTCCATCAGCAGCATGCGATCCAGCTCATTGAGATCGGTCACTTCCTTCACATGATCGTGCCAGATCACCCGGCAAAAGCCGGGATACAGCGCGTCGTCGATCAGCACCACGCGAAACTGTGCGCCCTGATGCAGCACCTCGCCGCCCGGGGAGTCGCACAGCTCGCAGCCTTGCACCAGCGCAGTCATGCTTACACCAGCACCCGCTCGATGCCGCCATTGTTCGCGCGCGCGACATAGTCGGGCATCCAATTCTCGCCAAGCAGATGGCGGGCGATCTCGACGACAATGTAATCGGCATCGGTGCCCGCGTCCTCGTCATAGCGCGACAAGCCCTGCAGGCAGGACGGGCAGGAGGTGAGAATTTTGACGTCGCCCTTGAAACCATCAGCGCGCAGCTTGTCGGCACCCTTCAGCATCTCGGCTTCCTTGCGGAAGCGGATCTGGGTCGAGATATCGGGACGGGCAACGGCCAGCGTGCCGGACTCACCGCAGCAACGATCATTTTTTTCGATCTTTTGCGCATCGACGGTGGTGATCAGGCTGTTCACGGTCTTCAGCGGGTCTTGCTGCTTCATCGGGCTGTGACAGGGATCGTGGTACATGTAGCGCGTGCCGCTCACACCCTCCAGTTTCACGCCCTTCTCCAGAAGATATTCATGAATATCGACGATGCGGCAGCCGGGGAAGATCTTCTCGAATTCATAGCCTTGCAACTGATCGTAGCAAGTACCACAAGAGACCACCACGGTCTTGATGTCGAGATAGTTCAGCGTGTTGGCCACGCGATGGAACAACACGCGGTTATCGGTGATGATCTTTTCGGCCTTGTCAAAATCACCCGAGCCGCGCTGCGGGTAGCCGCAGCACAGATAGCCCGGCGGCAGCACGGTCTGCACACCGACATGCCAGAGCATCGCTTGTGTCGCGAGGCCCACTTGCGAAAATAGTCGTTCGGAGCCACAGCCGGGGAAATAAAACACGGCCTCGGTGTCTGCGCTGGTAGCTTTGGGGTCGCGGATGATGGGCACGAAGTTATCGTCTTCGATATCCAGCAGCGCGCGTGCTGCCTTCTTGGGGAGATTGCCCGGCATCTTCTTGTTCACGAAATGGATCACCTGCTCGCGCACGGGCGGCTTGCCATGCGTGGAAGGTGGTGCCTTGGTCTGCTTTTTCGCGAACTTTTTTAGCAGATCGTTCGCCAAACGCTGCGCCTTGTAACCCCAGCCTATCATGAGCTGTCGGGTCGCATTAATGGTGGCCGGGTCGGTCGCATTCAAGAAGAACATCGATGCAGCTGTACCGGGGTTAAAAGACTTCTTGTCCATCTTGCGCAGCAGGTTGCGCATGTTCATCGAGACATCGCCAAAGTCGATATCAACGGGGCACGGTGTCACGCACTTGTGGCAGACGGTGCAGTGGTCGGCGACATCTTCGAATTCTTCCCAGTGGCGTATCGAGACGCCGCGACGGGTCTGCTCTTCGTAAAGGAAGGCTTCGATCAGTAGCGAGGTGGCGAGGATCTTGTTGCGTGGTGAGTACAGCAGGTTCGCGCGCGGCACATGCGTTGCGCAAACGGGCTTGCACTTGCCGCAGCGCAAGCAATCCTTGACGCTGCTGGCGATCGCGCCGATATCGCTTTGCTGCATGATCAGCGATTCATGCCCCATCAACCCGAATGACGGCGTGTAGGCGTTGCGTAGATCGGCATGCAGCTCGGGGGAGTTGAGCAGCTTGCCTTTATTAAAGCGACCTTCGGGATCGATGCGCTGCTTGTAGTCGCGGAATTCGCCGATCTCGGCGTCGGTGAGAAATTCAAGCTTGGTGATACCGATGCCATGCTCGCCGGAGATCACGCCATCGAGCGAGCGCGCCAAGGCCATGATGCGCTCGACCGCCGCATGCGCGGTCTGCAACATCGTGTAATTATCGGAATTGACCGGGATGTTGGTGTGCACATTCCCATCGCCGGCATGCATGTGCAGCGCGACGAACACGCGACCGCGCAGCACGCGCTGATGGATCGTACTGCATTCATCGAGTATCGGGCGGAATGCGGCGCCACCAAAGATCTGGCGCAGCACCGCGCGCACATCGGACTTCCAGGAGATGCGTATCGTGCGGTCTTGCAGGAGATCGAATACCGCAGCGGCAGGCTGAGTTGCGATTCGTGTATCGATCTCGGTAAGCAGCGCCTCCATACCGTGCTCGTTCAGCGACGGACGCGCATCAGACAGGCGCAGGTTGAAATTTGCCAGTAGCCATGACCACCGGGCGCGCATCTTGGCGATCAGTGCCAGCGCCTCGGCGACGCGATCTTCGAGCAGCTCGTCAGGAGGTATCTCGAAGCCCTCGGTATCTTCGCTCTTCCCCAGCTTCAGATGGCCGCGCTCGAACAAGGCGGAAAGTTCGGACAACAGTTCCAGCTTGTTGCTGATCGAGAGTTCAATATTGATGCGCTCGATGCCATCGGTGTACTCACCCATACGATCAAGCGGTATCACCACATCTTCATTGATCTTGAACGCATTGGTATGGCGGGCTATCGCTGCGGTGCGCGCACGATCAAGCCAGAATTTCTTGCGCGCTTCGGGGCTGACCGCCACAAAGCCTTCTCCCACCCGGGTGTTGGCGATACGAATGACTTCGGAGGTGGCGCGCGCGACCGCCTCTTCATCATCGCCAACGATATCGCCGAATAGCGCCATCTTGGGCAGCACACCGCGCTTGGACTTGGTCGCGTAGCCGACGGCTTTCAGGTAGCGTTCATCCAGATGCTCGAGGCCGGCGAGTATCGCGCCGCCTTTTTTGGTTTCGGCATCCAGATAGGCCTTGATCTCGACGATCGAAGGGATAGCGTCCCGCGCCTGCCCGAAGAATTCAAGGCATACGGTACGCGTGTGCTTGGGCATCTTGTGCAGTATCCAGCGCGCCGAGGTGATCAGGCCATCGCAGCCTTCTTTCTGCACGCCGGGAAGACCCGCAAGGAATTTGTCGGTCACATCCTTGCCGAGGCCGGCCTTGCGGAAGCGGCGGCCTTCGATGGAGAGAATCTCGGTCTTGAACGGCGCATTGGGTCGCCCGCGTCCGCGCTCGGCGGGATGGGTCCATTCGAGTTTGAATCGCGCGACATCGACCTCGTGAATCTTGCCGAGATTGTGATCTAGGCGCGTGACCTCAAGCCAGTCGCCGTTTGGATCGACCATGCGCCAGCTCGCCAGATTGTCGAGCGCGGTGCCCCACAGCACGGCTTTTTTACCGCCCGCATTCATCGCGATATTGCCGCCGATGCAGGAAGCTTCGGCCGAGGTGGGGTCGACCGCAAAGACAAAACCGGCTCGCTCTGCAGCATCGGCCACGCGCTTGGTGACAACACCGGCGCCTGAGTAAATCGTTGCGTATTCGCGTTCAGCGCCAGGCAAGAGACGCATCTCGACCTCGCCTAACGCTTCAAGCTTCTCGGTGTTGATCACCGCAGAGAGTGGAGTCAGCGGTATCGCGCCGCCGGTATAACCGGTGCCGCCGCCACGCGGAATGATGGTGAGCCCGAGCTCGATGCAAGCCTTGACCAGACCGGCGATCTCTTCTTCGGTGTCCGGTGTGATGACAACGAAAGGATATTCAACGCGCCAGTCGGTAGCGTCCGTGACGTGGGAGACGCGTGACAAGCCGTCGAATTTGATGTTGTCACGCTCGGTATAACGCCCAAGCACGCGCAGCGCGCGGCGACGCAAGTCTTGCATCTGGACGAATTCTTCGGCGAAGGCTTCGACGGCTTTGCGCGCGGCCGCGAGCAGCGTGCCGACATTCGCGTTGCGCTCCCGGGTGATCGTATCGGCGCGCTGATCTTCGTGGCTACTCTGTCGCCGGCGCTCGACCTCGCCCAACCGGTGATACAGCGCGTCGATCAAGGCATCGCGACGGCCGGGATTGTCGAGCAGGTCATCTTGCAGATAAGGATTACGACGAACGACCCAGATATCGCCGAGCACTTCGTACAGCATGCGCGCGGAACGACCGGTCTGCCGCGCGGCGCGCAGGCTGGACAACAAGTCCCAGGCACTGTCACCCAGCAAACGGATGACGATCTCGCGATCAGAGAACGACGTGTAGTTGTAGGGGATCTCGCGCAAGCGTGGCGGCGGGGCGCCTTCCGGCACGTTGGTCAGCAAGGAGGGAAGGTGCGCTGGGGCGTTCATTCAGGGGGATCGGGTGCCTGAGTTACATAAACGACCATTCTAACGTAGTGCATTGCACAATGCGCGAAGAATGCGGCCTGAATATCACTGAATGGAACACAGGTTGCTACACCCAAGGCAGCACCCGATGCCAGAAGCTGTCGGGCACCGCGATCAGCAGCGTCGTCATGGTGAGGTAGCGCAGCAGTTTGCCCAGCGCCATGTAGAACGCGCTCTGCAGCAACGGCATTCCCAGCCAGCCGGCCAGCGCACACAGGGGGTCACCGATCACCGGCAGCCAGGACAGTAGCAAGGTTTTGGGGCCGAAGCGTTGCAGCCAAGCGAACCATGGTGTCTGTCGCTCGCGATGAAATGCGTGTCTTGCGCCATACCCCATCGCATACGTGATCAAACCGCCGGTCGTATTGCCGGCGGTAGCGACCATCACGGCAGGCCAGAACAAGGATTCATTCATCTTCACGATGGCAAATACAGCGGGCTCGGATCCCATGGGCAGCAGCGTGGCGGACAACAGGCTGATGACAAATAGCGCCGACAGGCTGACTTCGGGAAGTGCGAGCAGGTTGAGCAAGTGAACGACGGCAGCATCAAGCATGGAAGGGGAGTAACGATGAGCGCGACGCGCAGACAGCAGGCCGGATAAGCCATACACGCTCAATTATAATGTTCGCATCATGAGCATCGACTACCTGAAGAAAATCCTCACCTCGCGCGTCTATGACATTGCCGAAGAGACGCCGCTGGAACTGGCGACAACACTCTCGCAACGGATGGGCCACCGCCTGTATTTGAAGCGCGAAGACATGCAGAGCGTGTTCAGCTTCAAGCTGCGCGGCGCGTACAACAAAATGGCGCATCTGCCCGCCACGCAACTCAAGCGTGGCGTGATCTGCGCATCGGCCGGCAATCACGCGCAAGGCGTCGCTCTGTCGGCCAGCCGGCTTGGCTGTCGCGCGGTGATTGTGATGCCGACCACCACGCCAGCGGTGAAAATCGACGCGGTGCGCGCTCGCGGTGGCGAGGTGGTGCTGAGCGGCGAATCCTATTCGGATGCTTACCAGCATGCGCTGGCGCTCGAAAAAAAACACAAGCTGTCTTTTGTGCATCCCTTCGATGATCCGGATGTGATCGCCGGTCAGGGCACGATAGGTATGGAAATCCTGCGCCAGCACCCCGGTCCGATTCATGCGGTGTTCGTTGCCGTTGGCGGTGGTGGACTGATCAGCGGCGTGGGGGCGTTTATCAAGGCCGTGCGTCCCGAC
Organism: Oxalobacteraceae bacterium; assembly: GCA_010024875.1. Classification (GTDB taxonomy): domain Bacteria; phylum Pseudomonadota; class Gammaproteobacteria; order Burkholderiales; family Burkholderiaceae_D; genus Pernthalerella. Next base: position 48,070 of record RGFZ01000007.1, read on the forward strand.
ATCAAAGTCATTGGCGTGCAAACCACGGACTCGGATGCGATGGCGCGTTCGCTGCACAGCGGACGACGGGTGATGCTGAATGACGTGGGTCTGTTCTCGGATGGCACGGCAGTCAAACAAGTGGGTGAAGAGACCTTCCGGCTGGCCAAGCAGGTGGTTGATGACATGATCCTGGTCGATACTGATGCGGTATGCGCTGCGATCAAGGATGTTTTTACCGATACGCGCAGTATTCTGGAACCGGCGGGGGCACTCGCGGTGGCAGGCGCGAAAGCTTACGCAGAACGCGGAGCAAAACAGAAAAAGCCGCTCCGCAACGAAACCCTGGTCGCGATCGCCTGTGGCGCGAACATGAATTTTGATCGACTGCGCTTTGTTGCCGAACGCGCTGAAATCGGCGAGGCGCATGAAGCCGTGTTTGCAGTAACCATCCCTGAAGAGCGCGGCAGCTTCCGACGTTTCTGTCATCTGGTGGGCTCTCGCGCTGTGACAGAGTTCAATTACCGTATCAGCGATGAAAAGCAGGCCCACGTATTCGTCGGGCTGCAAGTCGCCAATCGCGATGAGCCCGGCAAGATCAGCAAGACTTTCCAGAAACAGGGCTTTCCGACCATCGACCTGACCCATGACGAACTGGCCAAGCTGCATATTCGTCATCTGGTCGGTGGCAAAAGTCCGCTGGCACGGGGCGAGCTGCTATATCGCTTCGAGTTTCCCGAGCGACCGGGCGCACTGATGCGCTTCCTCGACAGCCTCGCACCCGGCTGGAACATCAGCCTGTTTCACTACCGCAGTCAGGGGGGCGATGTGGGCCGTGTACTGGTCGGCTTGCAGGTGCCAAAAACCGAGATGAAGGCATTCAGGGATTTCCTCTCCAGCATAGGCTATCGCAGCTGGGACGAGAGTTCTAACCCGGCCTATCAGCTGTTCCTGTAAGCTGGATCATGCTCGACATCATGCGGGGTCGGTTATAGCGAATGATGCACCTGACCGAACCTTGTTTTCTGCCTCTCCGCACTGCAAGATTGTGATGAATTCCACCTCGACGCCATCGGATTCGCCGCTCGGCAAAACCACTGACTACGCCAATCACTACGAGCCCGGCCTGCTGTACCCCATGACGCGCGCCGACAAACGCGGCGAGCTGGGCATCGCAGGCTCACTGCCTTTCTTCGGGATGGATGTCTGGAATGCCTACGAAGTCTCGTGGCTGAATCTGCGCGGCAAGCCGCAAGTGGCGATCGCCACCTTTCAGGTACCGGCAGATTCTCCGAATATCGTCGAGTCGAAATCACTGAAGCTATACCTGAACTCGCTGAACCAGACCCGGCTGGCCAGCATTGAGGCGCTGACTGATCTGCTGCGCAAAGACATTTCGGATGCCGTGGGGGCGAGCATACAGCTGCGCTTGGCCGGGCCCGAGGAATTTGGCAAGCTGAGTATGGGCGAGCTGGAGGGCCTGCTACTGGATCGGCTGGATATCGAGGTGGACCACTACCATCCTGACCCTGCGCTGTTGACGGCCAGTCGGGACGAAGCAACGGTCGAAGAAAAACTCGTGTCGCATTTGCTGAAATCCAACTGTCTGGTCACCAACCAGCCCGACTGGGCCAGTGTGCAAATTCACTACGTGGGGCCGGCCATCCATCAGGAAGGCCTGCTTCGTTACCTGATCGGTTTTCGCGATCACCAGGAATTCCACGAGCAATGCGTGGAACGAATTTTCATGGATCTGCTACGCCAGTGTGCTCCCTCCAAACTGATGGTCACGGCACGCTACACACGTCGCGGCGGTATCGATATCAATCCGTGGCGTAGCAATTTTTCGCTGTCAAAAATGCCATCTAATGCACGAAATGCAAGGCAATGAATCATGATCGCGAATTTTTCCGACATCGATTGCCAGATGCCCGAGTCGAGGTTAGATTTAGCGCCTGTACGAAGTTTACTGACCTAGGCCTTCCCTGATTGTCTGAGCCTGTCGATCGTCGGAAGCTCTCGCCGGCGAAAGCACAGGGGCTCCGGAAGAACTCCCCTATAATCGCGGCCTGACGCTTTTCATGCGCATAGCACCATGACCCATCTGAGCCAGATCCTTCCACAGAAAAATATCGTGCTGGACCTTGAATGTTCGAGCAAAAAACGAGCTTTCGAGCAGGCCGGTCTGATCTTCGAGAATAACTGCGGGATTGCCCGGTCGACTGTTTCTGACAATCTCTTTGCCCGAGAGCGGCTGGGGTCCACAGGCCTCGGGCACGGCGTCGCGGTTCCGCATGGCCGCATCCGAGGGCTCAAGTCGCCGCTGGCCGCTTTCGTTAGGCTGTCCGAGGCCATTCCGTTTGAATCCCCGGACGGTGAACCTGTCAAGCTGCTGATCTTTCTGCTCATTCCGGACAACGTCACCCAGCAACATCTGGAAATCCTGTCAGAGATTGCTGAAATGTTCTCCGACAAAAGCTTCAGGGCGGAACTGGCCGAAGATGCTGACGCCAGCTCTCTCTACGCGAAACTGGTGAACTGGCACCCCACCGAGCGCAACATGGCCTGAGGGCCGCGCCGGTATCCTCGCCCCATGCCACTGACCACGCCGCTGTCGATACGGGAACTGTTTGATGACAACCTGGACGCGTTGAGTCTGGCTTGGCTGGCAGGACAAACTGGCACGGAACAATTAATCGTCGGCGACGCCGTCTCCGCCGCCGACCAGATAGGCCACCTGAACCTGATCCATCCCGGACGCATTCAAGTCTTCGGTCCGCAGGAAATGGCCTATCTGGCGCGTATTTCCGATCACTCCCGGATTGCCCAGACACGCGAATTAGTCGCTGGCAAGCCGCCGGCATTCATCATCGCCCACTCCCTGACTCCGCCGCCGTTTATTGTCGATGTCTGTAACGACCACGGCATACCCTTGATCTCCACGCCGCATCCCTCGGCCCGCGTGATCGATTATCTGCGGGTTTATCTGTCGAAAAAGCTTGCCACGCGAGTCACCATGCACGGAGTGTTCATGGATGTGCTGGGCGTGGGCGTGCTGATCACAGGTGAATCCGGTCTGGGCAAGAGCGAGCTGGGGCTGGAACTGATCTCCCGCGATCACGGACTGGTCGCGGATGATGCGGTCGAATTCTCGCGCATCGCCCCGAACATGATCGAAGGACGTTGCCCGCCCCTGCTACAAAACCTGCTAGAGGTGCGCGGCCTAGGGCTGTTGGATATTCGCGCCATCTTTGGCGAGACCGCTGTGCGCCGGAAGATGCGACTCAAACTGATTGTGCATCTGGTGCGCCGCAAGACACTCGAAGAAAACTACGAGCGCCTGCCACTGAATCAGCAGCACGAAGAAGTACTGGGACTGCCGATACGAAAGGTCGTGATACCAGTGGAAGCCGGTCGCAACATCGCGGTGCTGCTGGAAGCCGCGGTGCGCAACACGATTCTGCAATTGCGCGGTATCGACACGCTGGCTGATTTCATGGAACGCCAGCAGCGCGCGATGGGTGAAGAATAAGGCGCACGCCGGCGCTTGCTATCATTCCGCCCATGCGCATCATTCTTCTCACCGGCATCTCTGGCTCGGGCAAATCTGTCGGGCTAAACGCGCTCGAAGACGCGGGCTACTTCTGCGTCGACAATCTCCCCCCTTCCCTACTGCGTGCGCTGGTGGATACACGGCGGTCCGAGGGACAGCAGACGCTGGCTGTCGCGGTCGACGCGCGCAGCGCCTCATCGCTGGCCGAGCTTCCGGCAGATATCAACTGGCTGCGTGAGCAGGGGCATCATGTTGAAGTCGTTTTCCTGACCGCCAAGACCGAATCCCTCATCAACCGATTTTCGGAGACGCGGCGCAGTCATCCGTTATCGCATCGCATAGCGCCCGATGCACAGCCCTCGGATATTCCGACGCTAGTCGAGTGCATCTGGCAAGAACGCGAAATGCTCTCGGCCATCGAGGGTCTTGGTCACTTGATTGATACCTCCGGACTGTCGGCGAATCAGTTACGCGCCTGGATCAAGGAGCTGGTGCAAAAGGAAAGTGGTCAGCTGTCGTTGCTGTTCGAATCTTTTGCCTTCAAGTTTGGGGTACCGCTGGACGCCGATCTGGTGTTCGACGTACGTGTCGTGCCCAATCCCTTTTATGACAAGACGCTGCGACCACTGACCGGCAAAGATCAGCCCGTGATCGATTTTCTGAACGCGCAGCCGGATGCGATGCATCTTTTATCCGATATCCGTGGCTTCATCGAGCGCTGGCTGCCCGCGTATCAGCGTGATAATCGGAGCTATCTGACGGTAGCAATAGGCTGCACGGGGGGGCAGCATCGCTCGGTGTTCATGGTCGAACAACTCGCGCAGCATTTCAAAGATCAGGCGCGCGTGCTGATACGTCACCGCGAGCTGGATTGAGCACTGTGATGGATAACACTGACTGGATACCGCTGTTTCCGCTGCGGACGGTACTGTTTCCGGCAGGCGTGCTGCCGCTGCGCGTCTTCGAAACCCGCTACGTTGACATGGTGCGCGAGCGAATGAAGCGCGATGCGCCCTTCGGTGTGGTGGCGATCCGCGCTGGCGCAGAGGTCGGCGCAGCGGCCAAACCCCATGCCATCGGTACGCTTGCGCATATCGTCGAGTGGGACATGCCAGAGCTCGGCGTGCTGCAGTTGCAGACGCGCGGCGGCGAGCGATTCCGGGTGCTGGAGACACGAATACAGCCGAGTCAGCTGCTCGAAGGGCGCATCGAACTGCTACCGATATCCTCGAGTGAGGCTGATCCTGACTCGCTGCAAGTCTGCGCTCAAGTGCTTGAGCTGGTGATCAGCGAACTGCTCGAACAGGCGCGCGAAGAGGCTGGCGATCGTTTCATCAATCCTTTTCCCGAGCCTCACCCACTTGATTCAGCAGGCTGGGTCGCCAATCGCTGGAGTGAAATGCTGCCGATTTCGCTTGAACAAAAACAAGCGCTGCTGGCGATCAACCATGATGGCGAGCGACTGCTGAAAGTCGAGCAGTATCTGCGCGAGAACCGCGTGATCTGATCCGGTCGGCGCGACGATGCGCGACGTCATAGCGTGTCCAGCAATTTCCGCACAGGCGCTGGCAAGCCCGACGATGACAGTTTTTTTTTCGGAATCCATTGGTAAGACGACTGCGACGCCAGCATGAAGCTGCGCGAGAGGCTCACCCGAACAGGGTTCACGGTCAGCTTGTAGTGCGTGAATGCGTGCACGAACGGCTGCAGCGCGTCGAAAGACTCGACCTCGCCGAATTCTGCAAGCGCGCTGACCAGCGCCTTGCTGCCGATCTTTGCCGGTACCTGGGGTAAAAGTCTGTCCAGCTCGGGCAGCGACAACAGCCCTCCCCAGATGCCGGAAGGCGGCCGCTGTTCAAGAAGCACCGCGCCACGATGCTCGACCACCAGCATTACCGTGGACTTTTCGGGCACCGCTTTTTTCGGTTTGCGCTCGGGCAGCTCGGCCGTGCGTCCGCTGGCGTGAGCGACACAGCGCGATTGCAAGGGACATGCGGCGCAGTCAGGGCGGCTGCGTGTGCACAGCGTCGCCCCTAGATCCATCAGGCCCTGGGTGTAGCTCTCGATATCTGACTCCGGCAGCAGTGCGATCGCCCGTTCCCACAAATGCCTCTCGACGGACGCGGTGCCGGGAAAGCCGGCGATGCCGAACGCACGGCAGAATACGCGCTTGACATTGCCATCGAGGATGGCGGCACGCGTTCCATAGGCAAACGCAGAGATTGCTGCCGCCGTCGATCGGCCTATGCCGGGCAGATTCGCCAGTGCCTCGACCTCTTTCGGGAAGCGGCCGCCATGTTCGGCTACCACCTGCCGAGCGCAGCGATGCAGATTGCGCGCGCGCGTGTAATACCCGAGCCCGCTCCAGAGCGCCATGACCTCCTCGGGCGGTGCCCCAGCCAGCGCGACGACATCTGGAAATCGTTCGAGAAAACGCGCGTAATAGGGAATAACGGTTGCCACCTGTGTCTGTTGCAGCATGATCTCTGAGAGCCAGATGCGATAGGCGTCTCGTGTGCGCTGCCAAGGCAATGCGTGACGGCCATACTGCTTCTGCCAGCGAATGACCGTCTTTGAAAAGCTGCTGTCCGCTCCGGCGGGGCCAGTTTGTTCGACAACACGCTTCATCGCTGGCACCGCCCGCAGTAAAAAGTCGAACGCTGTCCCTGCACGATGCGCTTGACTGCCGTGCCGCAGCGCCGACAAGCCTCACCCTCGCGGTCATAGACAAAATAAGTCTGCTGAAAATAGCCCGACTGACCGTCGGCGCCGATGAAGTCGCGCAAGCTGCTGCCACCCTGCTCGATCGCCGCCGCCAGCACGCGCTGGATCTGCACCGCCAGCTTGTCGTAGCGGGCGAGCGAGATGCGCCGGGCGGCGGTGGTGGGGTGTATGGCCGCATGAAAAAGGCTCTCGCAGGCGTAGATGTTGCCAACACCAACAACGATATCGCCCGCCAGAAGCACCTGCTTGATCGGTGCGCTGCGCGTACGCGTAGCGCGATGAAGGCGAGTCGCCAGGTCGGTGCAGCCAAGCGGCTCTACGCCTAGCGCACGCAACAGCTGATGTGACTCGATGTCACCGTCTTGTTTTGCATGCCATAGCACGGCACCAAAGCGACGCGGATCAGTGAATCGCATACGCGACTGCCCGAGCACAAGATCGACATGATCATGTTTGCCCGGCGGCGGATTGTCAGACAGAATTCGCAAGTGGCCTGACATCCCGAGATGGATAATCAGTGAGCCATGCGCAAAATGCAGCAGCAGATATTTGCCGCGCCGCCCGGTTGCCAACACCCGTTGTTGTCGAAGTACCTGGGCTAGCCCCGCTGGAAATGGCCAGCGCAAGCCCTCGCGGCGCAGGATGACATCCGTGACGACCTGCCCCTCCAGGTAGGGAGCGATGCCGCGGCGGGTAACTTCTACTTCTGGCAGTTCTGGCATGCTGGGAATCGAAAAAGGCGATCTTGCTGGCGGCACGCGCCCACCCCGGCTTTCGTCGTAAAATCATCTTCCGCTTGATCGGCAAAGCGAAACCGGATCGCCTGTACAGGACAACTCTTGAAAAATTTTCCAGCCATTCTAACGCTCTCTGCATTACTTGCTCTTGTCAGTCCGCTGCATGCGGCGGAGAGCACCGCAGATCACGAGCCCGTTGACGTCCTGCCCGCAGTCGGTCTGTCCGAAGAGTTGATGTTCAGATATCTGTCGGCCGAGATCGCCATGCAGCGCGGTAACGCATTTGCCGCCTACGCGACCATGCTCTCGATTGCACGCAGCACGAGCGACCCAAGACTGGCCAGACGCGCGACTGAAATGGCGATGAGCGGCTCGCTGCCCGCGGAAGCCTTGAAGGCAGCACGTGTCTGGCACGAGATTGCCCCGCACTCTGAAGAAGCGTCGCAAGTGCTACTCAGCCTGCAGCTGCAATCGAATCGCGCCGACGAAGCAAAACAGTCGCTGGCAACCATGCTCTCCAGCAGTTCGCCAACGACGCTTGCGCTGGCGATCGGCAATGTGCAGCGGCTGCTATCTCGCCTTCCTGATCGCGCCCGTGCGGCTTCACTGCTCAAGGAATTGCTCGAGCCTTACCGAGATGCGCTTGATGCTCGGTTGGCGTTGGCACAAATGGCGATGGTGAGCGGCGACCGCGCGGCGGCGATCCAAGAGCTACGCAATACGCTGACGAAATTTCCTGATTCGGAAATGGCTGCGCTGATGCTCGCGCAGATCATCGAAGACAAGGCCGAGGCAACGAAAACGCTGGTCGATTTTTTGAAAAAAAACCCGAAGGCGCGCGAGGTACGTTTGGCCTATTCGCGCATGTTGTTCGAGCAAGGCAAGATTGCCGACGCAAAAAAAGAATTCAAGACCCTGCTACAACAGACGCCGAATGACCAGACGGCGCTCTACGCGCTGGGCCTGTTGTCTGCCCAGGCCAATGAGATGGCCGATGCAGAAAAATATCTGTCCACCTATATCGCCAACCTGAAAGACCAGCCGGATCGCGAACGCGATGCGACTCAGGCGCTGATGGTACTGGCGCAAATCGCAGAAGACCGTAGTGACGAAGCCGGCGTCATCAAATGGCTGCAGATGGTTCCCGAGCTCGGCCAGAGCGGCGCGGTGAACGCCACGATCAAGCGTGCTCAGCTTCAGGCTAAAGCGGGCAAGCTCGATGAAGCACGCAAGCTGCTGAACGAAGCGGATGTGAACAACGATGATGAGCGGGTGAAGCTGATCATCGGAGAGGCGCAGCTGCTCAAAGAATCGGGCAAGATCATCGACGCCATGCGGCTGATTGAAGACGCGCTCGAGCTGTACAAGAACAATATCGACCTGTTGTACGAGCTGGCGATGCTGGCAGAAAAAAACCAGCAGTTCGATCTGATGGAAAGTACGCTGCGCAAAGTGATACAGCTGGCTCCCGACAGCCAGCATGCGTACAACGCACTGGGTTACTCGCTGGCCGACCGCAACCTGCGGCTGCAGGAAGCCCATGACCTGATCAAGAAGGCACTGTCACTGGCGCCCGAGGATCCCTTCATCATGGACAGCATGGGCTGGGTCGAATTCCGTCTGGGCCGATTCGAAAAGGCTGAAGAATTGCTCAAGCGCGCGTTTGCGATCAAGGCTGACCCGGAAATCGCCGCGCATTTGGGTGAAGTGCTGTGGGTGTTGGGTCGTGAGGAAGAAGCGAAAAAACTCTGGCGCAATGCCGGCGGCAAGGACTCGAAGAACGACACGCTCAAGAGCACTCTGAAGCGTCTTCAGGTAAAACTCTGAGTGCTCCATGCGCACGCTGATGCGGCTGACCATCATGTCGCTCGCGGCGCTTGTCAGCGTCTGGGCTCTCAACGCGTGCAGCACCTTGCCATCGTCAACCACGGCGACGTCGCTGCAGCAGCCGTATCACGAGCACATCGCGATCGGCGGCCGATTCTCCGTCAGCTATCAGCAAGAAGGCAAGCCGCAGAGCGCGCAGGGTCGTTTTCAGTGGCGGCAGCGAGGCGAGGAGGTGGATATCGAACTGCTGTCGCCCCTAGGCCAGACACTGGCCAGAATTCGCCTCAGGGCCTTCGTCGCCACACTTGAGCGTCCCGGGCAAGCGGCGCGGTCGGCCAGCAGCGCCAGCGAACTGACCGAGGATATGCTGGGCTGGGCCATGCCGGCAGATGGACTGAGATACTGGCTGCAAGGCTACTCGCAAGCGGCAACCCGTACCGGAGCGCCAACTGACACGGCATCATCCCCTGCAACGAGTGATGATGTACAGGCGGGGGAATGGCAGCTGCGCTATGTCAGCTGGCAGACCGCAGAAGGCGGCCGCCACCCGAAACGCATCGATCTTTCGCGCCGGTCGGCGGCCGCTGGAGAACTCGGGCTGCGGCTGGTGATCGATGGCTGGGAGCCCGACTGATGGCCACCCCGGAATCCCTGCACGACTGCCCGGCGCCCGCGAAGCTGAATCTTTTCCTGCATGTGGTGGGCCGGCGGGATGATGGTTATCACTTGCTGCAATCGGTCTTTCAGTTGGTCAGTCTGAGCGATATGCTGCACTTCGATTTACGCGATGATGAGCGTATCGTGCGAGTGACCGATGTGCCAGGCGTGCCGCAAGAAGACGACTTGATCATCCGCGCAGCACGGCGCCTGAAAGAGACCGCTACCGCGCGAGGTCTGTCGGTGCCCGGCGTCGATATTCGCATCGACAAGTGCATACCAATGGGCGGCGGCCTCGGTGGTGGTTCGTCCGATGCGGCCACGACCCTGATGGCGCTCAATGCCCTGTGGAAGCTTGAGCTGCCTCGTACCGAGCTGATGGCGCTGGGCGCGACACTCGGCGCCGATGTGCCTTTCTTCCTGTTCGGACAAAACGCCTTTGTCGAGGGGATTGGTGAACAGCTGACACCGGTTGAAACGCCCGACGGCTGGTTCGTGGTAGTGCACCCTTGCGTGTCTGTGCCGACGCCGGCGATCTTCAGGGCGGCCGAATTGACACGCGACACCAAAGTCGTCAGAATAGCGGACTTTTCCGCGAGCCCACTCGGCTTTGGGAGAAACGACTTGCAAGCGGTCGCCGCGCACGAATTTCCCGCTGTCGCAGACGCCCTGAGATGGCTGTCTCGGTACGGCGAAGCGCGAATGACCGGCTCCGGCGCCTGTGTGTTCTGCCGCTTCGGCTCGGAACCCGAGGCAGATACGGTGCTCCAGGCCCTGCCGCCTAGCTGGCGCGGATGGCTGGTCAAGAGCCTGTCTGCCCACCCGCTGCTATTGTCGTCTTAATCGAATTCGTTCTTGCGGAAATCTCCGCCGGACAAACGGTTGTGTAGGGGAATCGCCAAGTTGGTTAAGGCACTGGATTTTGATTCCAGCATTCCAAGGTTCGAATCCTTGTTCCCCTGCCATTTTAATCCGCGATCATGGGCCGAAGCCGGATCGCGATGATAGAAAAAACGTAACGTTATTCATGAAGCCGCCAACGCGGGGAGTCCCCGGCCTTGGCGGCTTTTAAAACTTTTAACGCACTGTAGTCAGGGAATCCATGGTCCACGAGAACCTGATGGTTTTTACCGGTAACGCCAATCCGGAACTCGCTGCAGGCGTTGCTGCACAGCTGGGCATACCGGTCGGCAAAGCTGTCGTCACTCGATTTTCCGATGGCGAGATCATGGTCGAGATCAATGAGAACGTGCGCGGCAAGGACGTATTCGTCCTCCAATCGACCTGCGCGCCGACCAATGACCACCTGATGGAAGTGATGCTGATGGTCGATGCGCTCAAACGCGCTTCCGCCGGACGCATCACCGCTGTGGTGCCGTACTTCGGTTATTCGCGCCAGGACCGCCGGCCGCGCTCGGCGCGCGTCGCGATCTCGGCCAAGGTCGTCGCCAACATGCTGCAAGAGGCTGGCGTAGAACGTGTGCTGATCATGGATCTGCACGCAGATCAGATTCAGGGATTCTTCGATATCCCGGTCGACAACATCTACGCATCGCCTATCCTGCTGTCGGATCTGGTGGACAAGACCTACGATGATCTGCTGGTGGTATCGCCTGACGTGGGCGGCGTGGTTCGTGCCAGAGCACTGGCAAAGCGGCTGAACTGCGACCTGGCCATCATCGACAAACGCCGCCCGAAGGCGAATGTTTCGGAAGTGATGAATGTGATCGGCGAAGTCGAAGGCCGCAACTGCGTGATCATGGATGACATGGTTGATACTGCTGGTACGCTGACCAAGGCGGCTGAAGTGCTGAAAGAGCGGGGCGCGAAAAAAGTTATCGCTTACTGCACGCATCCGGTGCTGTCCGGTGCTGCGGTAGAGCGAATCGCGAAATCGCCGCTGGACGAACTGGTGGTCACCGACACGATTCCGCTCTCGGACGAGGCGAAAAAAACAGCAAAAATTCGACAGCTGTCGTGCGCGCCGCTTTTGGCAGAAACCATACGCCGCATCAGCAAGGGCGATTCAGTGATGTCGCTGTTTGTCGAGGATGAGGCCGGCAGTCAGCAGGAGCAGTAAAGCGTTATCGAATGCGGAGTCTTGTGACGATGCTTACTGTCACAAGGCTTCATTCAAGGGCCTCTGGTCGCGGAGGACCCAAACCCAAGGGCGCAAGCCCGAACAGGAGTAAGACATGAAAGTTGTTGCATTCCCACGCAATGAGCAGGGGTCCGGAGCGAGCCGCCGCCTGCGCAGAGCTGGCCAAACCCCCGGCATTATTTACGGCGGTACGGCGGCACCAGTGAATATCGCGCTGGATCACAATGCGCTATTCCACGCATTGAAGAAAGAAGCCTTCCATTCGTCGATTCTGGACATGGAACTCGATGGCAAAGCAGAGAAAGTGCTGCTGCGTGACTTCCAGATGCATGCGTTTAAGCCGCTGGTTCTGCACGCTGATTTCCAGCGCGTTGATGCTAACCAGAAGATTCACATGAAGGTACCGCTGCACTTCGTGAACACCGAGGTGGCGCCCGCTGTGAAGCTCTCCGGCGGCATTATCAGCCACGTGCTCAATGAACTTGATATCAGCTGCCTGCCAAAAGACCTGCCCGAGTTCATCGAAGTGGATCTCTCGACAATGCAAGCCGGTACCTCGCTGCATGTTTCCGACCTGAAGCTGCCCGCTGGCGTGGTCGCAATACAGGCAAAAGAAAACCCCACCATCGCCACAGCGACCGTACCAGGCGGCGCCAAAGGTGATGGGGCGAGCGCAGACGAAGCGAAGTAATCAACACGCCCAGTTCAGATCAAGGCCCGTCCATCGACGGGCTTTTTTCTGGGCGAGCGGTGCGCAGACTTTGTCGTCCTCGGCATAATCACACCAGCTATTCACAGCCAACCATCATGTCCGTACGCCTGATCGCCGGTCTCGGCAACCCGGGAGCCGAATACGAACAAACCCGCCACAACGCAGGTTTCTGGCTGGTCGACGAACTCGCCCGCGGACAGTTGCGCCGCGAGACCAGGTTCTCTGGTCTCGCCTGCAAGTGCAAGATAGCGGGTGAAGATATCTGGCTGCTGGAACCTCAGACCTACATGAATCGCTCGGGTCTCTCAGTCGCGGCGCTGGCGAGGTTTTTCAAGATCGAACCCGAACAGATTCTGGTGGTTCATGATGAACTCGATCTTGAGCCTGGCATCGCGAAACTGAAAAAAGGCGGTTCGCCGGGTGGACACAACGGGCTCAAGGATATCGATAGTGCGCTCGGCAGTCGCGACTATTGGCGGCTGCGCATCGGCATAGGTCATCCTCGCGCCCTGGGGTTGCAGCAAGCCGTCGTGGATTTTGTGCTGCACCGTCCGCGCGCAGAGGAGCAGACGCTGATCGATCGGGCGCTGGAGCGTAGCCTGAACATCATTCCTCTGCTCTGCGAAGGACGTTTCGAGCAAGCGATGAAGGAATTACACACCGACCCCAAACCATAAACTCACCGAACTTCGCTTTCGGCTTCGCCGATTAATTCCCCAGAGCAACCTGCCTCTCTGTGTGGCACTGAGCGAGAAATTCACCGCCCTCGCAACTCGCTTCCACCTGCCTAAATGAGGTTTATTCCTCCTCTCTCTAATAAAGATCAAATTCCGCCAGCGCCCAAAATGAAAAAATTGGGCAATTGCTGGTTTGAATTTTCCTCGTTATCCGAGCATCATCGGAAAACGTATTCCGGCAAAAGACAAGGACTGCGGTTATTTGATTTCCGCAGAAAAATCGCTAAATCAGGAATCAAGAATCAGATCAGCAATGCCCATTATCTGCCTGGAAATTTGTAAAAATGTGATTCTATTTCGATAACTCTTGATTTATACTGCCCAACCTGACTAACGCGTGTCTCTGCGCGGATGTTGAGATAAGGAAACCATCAATGGGGATTACCATGAACTCTTACAAGGAAATTCAAAACCAGATTGAAAGACTGCAAAAAGAAGCGGAACAGGTGCGTAAAACCGAAGTGTCAAACGCCATTGCAGATATTCAATCGAAAATGCGCGAATTCGGCATTTCACCCGAAGATCTGGGTTTTGCCGTGCGCAGCAAGCGCCTGCAAAAAACCGTTCGCAAACCTGTTGCACCAAAATACAGAAATGACGGTACCGGTGAAACCTGGAGCGGCCGAGGTAAGCCACCGAAATGGATGGCCGGACGCGACAAGGCTCAGTTTCTCATTCGTGCCTGACCCGCATTTCAATCGGTCTGTTTACTGAAAAACTCATGGCTCATGGCTCATGACTCATGACAAATGATTGAAAAATCACGATGAACGATGGCCGGAAATCGGCAATCGCGGGATTTTCCAGCAACCACCTAGCCGCCCTCGGGCGGCTTATTTTTTGTCATCCCTGAGTAGCGTAGATCTGAATGGGAAGCTACCTAAAAACCATCAGCGATTATTGATGCCGGATTCGGGTGAGCGATAAAAACAAAATGCGCAAATCCACCCATAAATTTGCCAGTGCCAGATACTGCTGCGCATACTCCAGTCGTCGGGGCAGAACCTTCTCGACATATGCCTGCTCCAATTCCTCACCGGTCAAATTAGCCAATAATTGTGTTTCCTCCGCAAACTGTATCGTGGCTAAATCGAACAAACCCGGCTTTACTGACAACACCTGTTTTCTGATATCCCCGGGATAACAGCCCACATAGCGCGGCAATTCGACCCTGGGCCCCACCAGAGAAAAATCGCCGCGCAGCACATTGATCAGCAGCGGCCATTGCGCAATACCGGTGCGACGCAGAAAACGACCCGCACGCGTCAGCTCCTCCCCCTGGCATCCCCCAACGGTCTCCATCGCGTCAGGGTCGGCAATCGCGGTGCGAAATTCCCATACTTTGACCATGCGACCATTGCGACCAACGCGATGGGATTTCCTGAGCACCGGCGCTGAGGACTCGACGCGAAGCAAAAGCAAAATGATCAAAGCAAAGGGTGCGAGCAGCACAAGCGCCAGCAGGCTGAGGCTGACATCAATTAATCGTTTCATGTTTCAACCAAAAGGTTCCGTAGATAAAAAAGGGCTGTTACTCACGCCAGCCTCTAACAGTCAGCACCTTAACATTTCCTCACGCAAGGCGAGTCATCGCTTGGGGATGGGGGCACCGCGTCCCGATACAATAGCGTCTTTGCGAGGCATATCATGCGGCCAAGCGCCTTACATGAACGAGGTGAGAATTGAAAATAGCGATAGCGGGTTGCGGATATGTCGGTCTGTCCATGGCCGTGCTGCTCGCGCAGCGGCATGAGGTGGTCGCCTGCGACCTGAACGAGGCGAGGGTCGATCAGATTAACCGCAAGCACTCGCCGATCAAGGATCCCGATATCGAGCATTATCTGGCGACCCAGGCGCTGAATCTGCGTGCCACGACGGATCCGCAAGATGCCTTCGCCAGGGCCAGCTTCATTGTGGTCGGCACCCCGACGGATTACGACCCGAAAACCAATTATTTCGATACCAGCTCGGTCGAATCCGTGATCGAGCAGGTCAAGTCGATCAACCCCGACGCGCACATTGTCATCAAATCGACGATCCCCGTGGGCTTCACGGCACGCATGCTGGACAAGTACCGCCCACTGAACCTCCTCTTCTCACCGGAATTCCTGCGCGAGGGTCGTGCGTTGTATGACAATCTGCATCCCTCACGTATCGTGATCGGTAGCCAGACAGACGCTGGCAAAATCTTCGCCGGCCTGCTCAAAGAAGCCGCACTGAAAAAAGACGTGCCCGTGCTGTTCATGGGCCCGACCGAAGCCGAGGCTGTCAAATTGTTTGCCAATACCTTTCTGGCGATGCGCGTGGCCTTCTTCAATGAGCTGGATACTTACGCTGCCAGTCATGGGCTGGACACGCGCCCAATCATCGAAGGCGTCAGTCTCGATCCGCGCATCGGCAATTACTACAACAACCCTTCGTTCGGCTATGGTGGCTACTGCCTGCCCAAGGACACCCGGCAGATGCTGGCCAATTATCAGGACGTGCCACAAAACCTGATCCGCGCGATCGTGGATTCCAACAGCACACGCAAGGATTTTGTCGCCGAGAGCATTTTGGCTCGCAACCCTCAAACGGTTGGCATTTACCGGCTGACGATGAAGGCCGGCTCAGACAACTTCCGGTCTTCCAGCATTCAGGGGATCATGAAACGGATCAAGGCCAAGGGGGTCGAGGTCATCGTTTACGAACCGGCGATTTCCGAACCCGAGTTTTACCGCTCCCAGGTTACTCACGACCTCAAGTCTTTCAAGCAGCAAGCCGATGTGATTGTGGCCAATCGCGTCACGGAAGACCTGGCCGATGTACTCGACAAGGTCTACAGCCGGGATTTGTTTGGCGGAGATTGAGGCGGCTTGCTACGAGAGCGAGCCGGGGGGACGTCTACTTCGACACCCTATGTTAGTGTGCGCATACACTCACTATAACCTCCTCCTGTCCTCACTATCTACGAAAACAGTGAGCATCTTTCTATTACTGTAAGTAAACGGTGTAAAGAAAGCTCCGCCCGGGTCGATTAACCGATGGAGCGATGGCGAGGTCTTTTTGTGGCCTGGCCCTGCGCGCAGATCAATTGACCCAACTGGCGGATCCCATGAGCGTCTTTGCGGATTTAACGGACAAACAGGTAGAGGCATTCACCACGGCCCAGATCGCCGCGCTATCAACGGCGCAGATCGCGGACCTTGGTGCTGACCTCGGCCGCCTGACGTCCCTGCAAACATCGGCGCTGACACCCACGCAAATCCGGGCGATCGATGATCCGTCGCTATTCAGTTCCAAGAACGTCGCCGGTCTGTCCGCGCGCCATCTCTCTTCATTCACCGATGCGCAACTGGCCAAGCTGACCGGCGTGCAGTTGGGCGTGATGACCTCGACCCAGCTCAGCGGCTTTACGACGGCCCAAATCGGCAAGCTCAGCCCGTCCCAGATTTCGATGTTCAAGGATGCCGAAGTCGTCGGCCTGACAGCGGCGCAAATTGCGGCACTGTCTCCCGAGCAGGCGGCGGCGTTTACAACTGGTCAGCTAACGAAACTGACGACCGCCCAGATTCCGGCCTTTAAACCCGCTGCTATCGCACAACTGACGGCAACCGGTCAGGTTCCCGCGCTCAAATCCGAGCAGCTGGCTGCGCTGAAGCTGGCTCAGCTGGCCGCAATGACGACCGAGCAGATGGCGGCGCTGGCAACCGGCGCCATTCCTGGACTGACCAATCAGCAAGTTGCCGCACTGTCGGTTGGCGAAACAGGGCAGCTTCGTGCGCTGACGCCGACGCAGATCGCGAAGATGGCATCGGCCCAGATCGGGGCGCTGACAGCCAACCAGATCAAATCCCTGACAGCTGAGCAAGCGGGCGCGATTGAAGCCGCCGACCTGCCGGCGATGAACAAGGAAGCCGTCGCAGCGCTCTCCCCCGGGCAGCTGGCGGGCATGAAGTCACTGCTGAGCAAATTCACCACGGCGCAGGTACCGGCACTCAAGCCCGGCGCGCTGGAGCTGCTCGACAGTTCACTGTTTGCAGAACTCAAATCCGAGCAGCTCGCAGCGCTGACGCCTGCTCAGCTGGCAAAGATCTCTTCCGGACAGCTGGCGAATATCACGGCCGACGCCATCAAGGGTCTGACGGGATCGCAACTCAAGCTCCTGACCACCGGTGAGAATGGCCAGCTGAGCGGCCTCACGGCAGAGCAAATCGCGAAAATGACGTCGACGCAGTTGCCCGCGCTAACGACTACTCAAATCGCAAGAATGACCGTCGATCAGGTCAAAGGCATCGACCCCGCGGTGCTGGCGAAGATGACCAACAGCCAGATCGCTGCGCTGACACGCGACGAGATCGCCGGCCTGACCACCAAGCAAATTGCCGCAATCACCACCGCACAAATGAAGGTGCTCAGTGGCGATCAACTGCGTGCATTCACGGTAGAGCAGCTGAAAAGTATCCCTGCTGATAACTTGGCCGTGCTGTCCAATAACCAGATCAGGGCACTTTCAGAACTCAGCGCGGACGAAATCAAACAGCTGAGCGGCGAGGAGTTGGCAACGTATCTGAATACCAATCCGATTGCCGGAGTACCCCCTGCTACCATTGGCGGTTTGACTGCAGATCAGCTCTCCAGTCTCAGCACCTCGCAAATTGCCGCGATGAGTAATGCTCAGGTTGCAGCGATCAGCACGGCAGCGCTGGCGGCACTCGATAGTGATGCGCTGACGAAAGCGCTCAAGCCGGATCAGGTCAAGGCGCTGGTGACCGAGCAGATCAGTGCGCTGACCGCCAATGCAATACGCGGCCTGGACAAGAAAATACTGGCGCTCACCGATGCGGATTTTGCGGCGCTGAGTGCCGATCAGCTGAATGCACTCACTGACAGTCAGATGGCGATGCTCACACCGCGTCAGATGACCTTGATCACGAACGATGAGCTGAACAGGGCTGGACAGCAGACCAGATTCGATTGCTGCTGCCACCGCAGATAGAGAAACTGAGCCCCGAGCAGATCGGCGGCATCCGCGCCACGAGTCTGGGGGGGCTGACGCCTTCGGCCATTACACAATTCGATGCCGCGCAATTAGCCGGTTTGACGACTTCGCAGATACCAAGGCTGAGCGCGGCACAAGTGCAGGCGATGGACTTGGACGTGAAAGGCTTTAGCATCACCCAAATCGGCGCAATGAATCTTCAGCAACTGGCCGGCATGACCTCGCCTCAGCTGGAAAGCCTGTCGCCAGAGCAGATTGCGGCCATCAAGCCCGCGGCGCTCGCGGGACTGACCGCCGATCGGATTGGCAGCCTTAGCGCACTGCAAGTGGCGGGATTGACCGGCGCCCAACTCAGCAGGCTGACCAAAGCACAGATACAGGCGATGGATCCCAATGATATCGCCGCGATTTCCGTGACCAGCATTACTGGACTAGAGCAGCGCCAGATCAGTTCACTGACGCCCGAACAGCTTGCGCAATTGACCGCTGAACAAATCGCGGCCATGAAACCCGCACAGATGGCTTCTTTTACCGGAGCACAGCTGAAATTACTGCCCAGCGAACAGATCGACGCGATGACGACTGCTCAGATCAAAGGCATCGCCCCGACCGCCATTCCCAGCCTGACAGAAAGCCAGATTGCCGCGCTGGATGCAGACAAGCTCAACGCACTGACGCAGGCACAGATACAGGCACTCACGCCATCACAGCTAGCCTGGCTGCCGAAAGAAAACCTGCAACAAATGTCCGGCAGCGTGATCGCACTGCTGACCCCCAAGCAACTAGGATCGCTGACTGCTGATCAGCTGGCGGTGATGAATTATCAGCAGCTGGATTCGCTCGCTTATGCGCAAAAGCTGGGATTGCTTTCCAAGGCGCAGGTTGCTGCGATTGATCCGATTACGTTGGGAAGCGTGGATAAATCCACGATCACCAAACTCAGCGCAGCGCAGATGGGCGCACTCAAACCAGAACAAGTGGCGGCGCTGACACCGACGCAGATTGTCGCCATCGATGCAACGGATATTCGCTCAATGACCGTTGAACAAATCGCGGCCATGACACCTGCGCAGGCGGCCGTACTGACGACAGCCCAGATTTTCAATCTGGGCACCAAGCTGATCCGTGCGCTCAGCGTGGAGGCACTGGCCAACATGTCGGTCACGCAGATTGCCAGCCTCAGCGGTACCCAAGTCGCCAACCTCACCATGGAGCAGGCAGATTCTCTGTCGGATGAGAAAGTGCTCGCGCTGGGCAGCAAAGCCGATAATCTGTTCTTCAGTCCCATGGTGCTGGACTTGAACAAGAGCGGAACCTTGAGCGTCTCGGTGGATAACGGCGTCCGTTTTGACCTGAAAGCCTCGGGTGCCTTGCTCAAAACCGGCTGGGTGGAATCCGGCGACGGTCTGCTGGCGATGGACCGCAACGGTGACGGCATCATCAACGATGGCTCAGAACTGTTTGGTGACAGCACCCGGCTACCGAACGGCAAGCCCGCGGCGAATGGTTATGTCGCACTGGCAGCGCTGGATAGCCATCGCGATGGCACGATCAATGCAAAAGACGCCGCCTGGGGCAAGCTCAAAGTCTGGTTGGACAAGAACGGCGATGGTCATACTGATGCCGGCGAACTGTTGTCGCTGGCTGACGTCGGCGTCACGTCGCTGAAGCTCAACCCCAAAGCTTCTGCTGCGGTAGAGAACGGTAACAAGGTCGCACTGGTCAGTAGCTACACCAGTACCGATGGCAGCACTGCATTGATGGCCGATGTATGGTTCCGTACCAAGAGCATCAACGCGCCTGAAGTCAAGGTCGTCGGCACGGCCGATAACAGTTCGCATCCCGATCTCTGACCAGGCAGCTAAATCCGCCCTGGCGCGAAACTCGCCCACTACCCTCTCTCTGCAGCTCCAGCGAAACAATACTCCGGCCGATGTCACGGCCCTCGAATCGCCAATTTCTTGAAGCGTGCTGCGCACCTGTTCAAGCAGGGCAGAATCTTTTCAATGCACTACGCACTGCAACGACAAGCGTGATGCGGATTCATTACTTATCGATTACGCATCGGCAATAAATCCATTTGCCCAGGAAGGGATTGCTTTTAAAACTTGTCAGGTTTTAGTCAGTTTTAATTCAAGCAAAAACAGCTGACATCATGGACAATTCCGCATTCAATTGTAATGCCGACAAGTCGGTGGATCTGCCCGCCGAACACACGCCATGAATCAAACAATATCGAGCGCGCGATGACAAAAAACCTGCCAATGAATGAATTCCCTCTGCTTGACCCCAGAGATGGCATTCCCCTGTTTTACCCCTACGTTCCTTCCGAGGCCATCGCCGAGGTGACCGACACACTATCAGGCCGCTGGATCGGTCAAGGTCCGAAGGTCGATTTATTCGAAAAAAAATTCGAAGACATGTTTCTCGGTCAGCACCGCGCGCTGGCAGTCGGATCGGGAACCGATGCATTACATCTTGCTTATCTGCTGGCCGATGTGACGGCCGATGATGAAGTGATCGTGCCTGTATTCACCTGTACGGCAACGAATATACCGCTGCTTTATATCGGCGCGAAAATCGTATTTGCCGATATCGATCCGGACACCATGAATATTTCCGTGGCCGACGTCAAACGCAAGATCACGCCAAAAACCAAAGCGATCGTCTGTGTTGACTATGGTGGCGTCCCCTGCGATTACGATGCGCTCAACGCGCTCTGTCGAGAGCACGGGCTAAAACTGATCTCGGATGCCGCACATTCCATCGGATCATCCTATAAAGGCCGGATGTCCGGCACTTGTGCCGATTTCACGATCTTCTCTTTTCAGGCGATCAAGACACTGACCACCGGCGATGGCGGGTTGCTCGCGATTCGCGATACCTCGCTGCTCGAAAAAGCCAAACGATTGCGCTGGTTCGGCATCGACCGCTCCGCCAAACAAGGCGGCATCTGGGAAAACGATATTGTCGAAGTCGGCTACAAATATCAGATGACCGATATCGCTGCCGGCATTGGGCTGGCCGGACTGAAACATATTCAAGACGTAATTCGGCACCGGAACGAGTTATTCAAGGCCTACGAAACCCATCTCAAGACATCACGCGCACGCTTGGTTGGCCACGCCGAAACCGACGACTATTTTACGAGCGCATGGTTGCTGACTATCATCGTCGACAAGGATCGGATTGGACTGATGAAATTTTTGCGTGAGCGCGGCATCGAATCGGGTCAAGTCCACTACCGAAATGATCGCTACTCGGTTCTTGGCGGCCGCCGCAATGATCTACCCAACATGGATGATGTGGAAGACCGATATCTGGTATTGCCACTGCATCCCCGTGTGCGCGCCGAGGATGTCGAAAAGATTTGCGGACTGATCAACGAAGGCTGGTGACGTCAACATGAAGATCGCCGTTTGTTTCCGGGGTATCTCACGCTCGCTGTCGCATACGATAGACTCCATCCGCGAGAACGTGATTGCGCCTTCAAGAACATTCGGTGAGGTACGGGTGTTCACGCATCTGTTCGATCAGAAAACGATCGACAATCCCCGCAGCGGAGAAAAAGGCGAGCTCGACAGCGTCGAGCATCAGCTGCTGCAAAGTGACTGGCTTTCACTGGAGCCGCCAGGCGAATGCCTGGAAAAAAACCACTACGACACGCTAAAAACCTTTGGCGATCCATGGAATGATGATTTTGCGTCACTGCGCAATCTGATTCATGAACTGCACTCACTCAAGCAGGGCTGGCTGGCAGCGCGCGATTGGCAGGCAGATGCGTATCTTTTTCTACGGCCCGATCTGCTCTATCACGAAAGTTTTCATTCTGTTCTTGAACGCATCGCCCGCCACCAAAAATCCGGGCTCTGCGTACCGCTGTGGCAGGGCTGGAGCGGCTGCAATGATCGCTTTGCGATTGCCACCACCAATGAAGCAGCGCGCGCCTATGCAGAACGCGTAGATCATGCGGTGAGCTACTGCGAGCAGACTGCTCGCCCGCTGCATGCCGAGAAATTCTTGTTACACTGCCTCGTACGAGATCGCATACCTCTCTGGTTTACCGCCATCAAAGGCAGTCGGATGCGCGCACACGGTGCGCTGGCCAACGAAAACTACAAACTGCTGCGCAAATCCAATCTGCCTGCAGTCTGGCACGCGTTGAACACCCGTTTCGCCGCTGCTTGATTCCACGATAGCAGGGGCCGCCAGCAGCAGCCGGTACAGGCCCGGGCGCTATAATCGAAGGTTTACAGCGCAAGGATTATCATGAGCCTCAAATGCGGCATCGTCGGCCTGCCGAATGTCGGCAAATCGACTCTGTTCAACGCCCTGACCAAGGCCGGCATACCGGCTGAAAACTACCCTTTTTGTACTATCGAGCCAAATGTCGGCGTAGTCGAGGTGCCTGACACCCGGCTTGCGCAGCTGGCTGACATCGTCAAACCAGAACGTATACTCGCAGCCACGGTTGAGTTCGTCGATATAGCCGGCCTGGTCGCTGGCGCTTCCAAGGGTGAAGGCCTGGGTAATCAGTTCCTTGCACATATTCGCGAGACTGATGCGATCGTCAATGTCGTGCGCTGCTTCGAAGACCCGAACGTCGTGCACGTTGCCGGCAAGGTCAGCCCGCTGGACGATATCGCGGTGATACAGACTGAGCTTGCGCTAGCTGATCTGAGCACAGTCGAAAAAACTATTCAGCGCGAGGTCAAGAAAGCTCGTTCTGGTGACAAGGATGCGGCCGCACTAGTCGCGCTGCTGGAAAAAGTGCAGCTGCATCTGAATGATGCCAAGCCCGTGCGAGCGATGGGCCTCGATAAAGAGCAACTGGCACTATTAAAGCCGCTGTGCCTGATCACGGCCAAGCCGGCGATGTATGTGGCAAATGTTTCCGATACGGGCTTCACCAACAATCCGCTGCTGGATCAGCTTTCCGAGTATGCGCAAGCGCAGCATGCCCCCATCGTGGCGATCTGCGCCGCCATCGAGGCCGAGATCGCCGACATGGAAGAAGCGGACAAGCAAGCCTTCCTGACTGACATGGGCATGGAAGAGCCTGGCCTGAACCGCCTGATCCGCGCCGCGTTCAGCCTGCTGGGTCTGCAAACCTACTTCACTGCCGGCGTCAAAGAAGTCCGTGCATGGACTATTCACCAGGGCGACACCGCACCGCAGGCGGCAGGCGTGATCCACACCGATTTCGAGCGAGGCTTCATTCGTGCACAAACTATCAGCTTCGATGACTACATCACTCACAAAGGTGAACAAGGCGCAAAAGAGGCTGGCAAAATGCGCGCCGAGGGCAAGGAATATGTGGTCAAGGATGGAGACGTGCTGAACTTCCTGTTCAACGTTTGAATATGAACTCGATATTTATCCTACCGTTCGCGGCGATACATTAAAACGGCATGGACGATCAGATTTTCTGCAAATCGGTTTTGTCACGGCTGGCGGGGCTTCGCGCCGAGGCTGAAAAGTTCACGGCCGGTGGAGAGAGCCTGATGATGTTCTTTGGTAGCGGCTGGCGATCCACCTCTGCGACTACCACCAGCACCATCAGGTAGCGCTGGCTGACTGCAGCTTCTCGAATTTGCGCTGTAACTGCTCTTGCGTTTCTTGCCGGTCAGGGTCGAGGGGAATGCAAGCTACCGGGCAGACCTGCTGACATTGCGGCTCGTTGAAATGACCCACGCACTCAGTGCATTTGTCAGGGTCGATCTGATAAATCAGTGGCCCCATGAAGATGGCACCATTCGGGCATTCGGGTTCGCAGACATCGCAATTGATGCAATCGTCAGTGATCATCAGTGCCATCTGCAATGCTCCGAATCAGGACTGATTAGCCGCCATTTTTTTCTGCAGCCATTGTTCGACCGAGGGAAAAACGAATTTCGATACATCACCGCCGAGCAGCGCAATCTCGCGGACAATGGTACCTGAGATGAACTGGTACTGATCCGAGGGTGTAAGGAATAGGGTCTCGACATCGGGCAGCAGATAGCGATTCATGCCGGCCATCTGAAATTCATATTCGAAATCCGACACCGCACGCAGACCGCGAACGATCACGCGCGCATCATGTCGCCGCACAAAGTCTTTCAGCAGACCGGAAAAACCCTCCACCTCGACATTCGGATAGTGACCCAATACTTCGCGAGCGATATCGAGTCGTTCCTCCAGCGAGAAAAACGGGCGCTTGGCTTTGCTGTCCGCAACGCCAACGATGAGGCGATCGAACAAGCCAGATGCCCGTCGCACGAGATCTTCGTGACCACGGGTAAGAGGATCAAAAGTTCCGGGGTAGACGGCAGCGACCATCACGTTTCCTGTTTGTTATCTCTGCGGGCAAAGTTATTGCCAATCAGAACATAAAGAACGCGAATTATGCCCTAAAAGAAAGCGGCTACACCGCAGCAAGCAATGCAAAATGCACGGCGCCGGCCTTGCCCTCTCTGACTGCCTGCCATCCTGCCAGCCAAGGCTCACTTTCCATAGTCAGAGGCCGATCGGATTCAGCATAGACGAGCCCGCCAGGCGCTAGCAAGTGCTGGCAAGCTGGCAATGCCGTGGGCAGCAAATCCTGGCCATACGGCGGGTCAAGAAAAATCAAGTCGAACGAGCCGTCCAGCGTTTGCAGCAGCGACAAGGCATCGGCGCGGCGTATGTCCACCTGAGTCGCCGCCAGCTTGCTGCATATCGCTAGCAGTGCCTTGCAGGCTACCGGCGAGGCCTCGACCATCAGCACACGGGCGGCGCCACGGCTAGCGGCCTCGAAGCCTAGCGCACCGCTGCCTGCAAAAAGATCCAAGCAGCGCCGACTCTGCCACTCTCTGCCAAAAATATGGTCCAGCCAGTTGAATAAAGTTTCACGAACGCGGTCGGGTGTCGGACGCAAGCCTTCGGCATCGACCACCGTCAAGGGTGTACGCTTCCACTGCCCGCCGATGATACGTACCTGCCGGGACGGCACAGAGCGGCGGTTCATGGCTTGCCTGTTTGTGATGACTTTATTTTTCCGGACCGACGACTACCGTCACCATTCTGTCCATCGACAACTTGCGCGCGAAGGCGCCACGAATATCCGTCACGGTGAGCTTGCTGACCTGCGCAGTCCAGGTATCCAGATAATCGAGCGGTAACTGGTGGTAAGCAATCATCGCAAGGTTGTCGAGTATCTTTCGGTTGTTATCGATGCGCAGCGGAAAACCACCGATCAGATTGTCCTTGGCGGCTTTCAATTCAGCATCCGTCGGTCCATCACGAAGAAACTTTGCAATCGTGTCGCGTACGACTTTCAGTGCTTCATCGGCCTGATCCTTGCGTGTCTGCAGGCCAGCCTGATATGGCCCCGCTTGTGCCATCGGGCTGAAGTAACTGTAGGAGCTGTAGGCTAGTCCTCGCTGCTCGCGCACCTCGCGCGAAATGCGCGATACAAAACCGCCGCCGCCCAAGATGTAATTACCGACCGTCAGCGCAAAGAAATCGGGATCACCGCGCGACAGTGCCGGCATGCCGATCAGAATATGCGCCTGCGATGCGGGATGCGGGATGCGCTGCTCGGTTCCGGCGGAGGACGCCACCTCAGGCACAGAGCTCAGTGGTTCGCCTTGCGGCAAACGACGCGTGAGTTCGTTCGCGATCGCATCCGCCTGCTCGCGACTGATATCGCCAATGAGAGAAACTATCGCCCGGTTGGCGACATAGTGACGACGGTGAAATGCCAGCAAATCATCGCGCGTGATCGACTCCACAGTGTCCACCGTGGCCTCGGTACCGTAAGGATGACTGCCGTAGGCCAGCCGCCAGAACGATTTGTCGGCAATGTATTCCGGTTTGGTCAACGATTCCCTGATCGAGGCAATGGTGCGCGCCTTGTCGCGTGCTAACAGGGCCTCGGGCATGCTCGGGTGCGCAAGCAAACGGGCAAGCAGACGAACAGACTGTTCGCGCTCGGCGGCGGACGACAGCGTGCGCACGCCCATGCCTGCGCGGTCAACACCGGGACCACCGCCACGCTGTGCAGCAACATCCGCTAGCGCATCAGAAATTGCGGCCTCTGTCAGTTCCGGTTCATTCACTCCCTCTGGCAGCGTCGCCGCGCGAATGCCGCGCGCTAGCATGCCATTCGTCAGAGAAGCGGTGCCTGCTTTGCCCGCTGGATCGCGGCGGCTGCCTGCATCGAAGTCCACGTTGAGATCGAGAATGGGAATCGTGTGGTTCTCGACGAAGTACACGCGCGCACCATTGGACAAGGTCCAATGCTGGATATTGAGCGCTGCCTGCGCGCTGCCGGCAAGAAGGAAAAGCCCCAGCAGCCACCATTTTTTCAGCATGAGATTACTCCGCTAGCAGATTCTGTGAACGACTCAATGACGCAGACCACTGGCCGCTGGCTTGCGCTCCGCTTGCGCAGAGACGGGCAGTGGCTGTAGCGTCGCGATGGTCAGCTGTTCATCCGAAAAATATTTTTGCGCGACCGCCTTTACCTGCTCCGGCGTGACCGCTCCCAGTTTCTCGATAATGCGGTCTATCTGACGGAAAGAAATACCGGCCATCTCCATCGCGCCTATCTCCATGGCCTGACCGAACACGGAGTCACGTTTGTATACCTGACGGGCGATCAGCTGAGATTTCACCCGGCGCAGCTCTTCCGGTGACACGCCATCATTGGCGATACGTGTCAATTCGGCGCGCAGTGCCTGCTCCAGCTGTCCGACTGTCGTATCTTTGGCGGGCACGCCGGATAGCGTGAACATTACTGGGCCACGCGCGACCGGCTGGAAACCTGCGTCGACTGAATTGGCCACACGGTCGGTGCGCACCAGCTTCGCTGGCAGACGCGCATTGTCGTAGCCATCAAGCACGGCAGCCAGCACATCCAGCGCATGCACATCGTCATCTTTCTCGACGTCGCGCAGGTTCGGCATCTTCCATGCCATCACCAGATAGGGATTTTCTGCCGGTGCTCTGACAACCACCTGCTTGATACCGGCCTGCGGCGGCTCGGCCTGAGGCTTGGTCTTGGGCAGTGTTTTTGGCGGAATCTTGCCAAAATATTTGTCCGCCAGATCTCGCACGCTTCGCGCATCGACATCACCGGTTACGACCATCGTCGCATTGTTGGGCGCGTACCAGCGCCGGTACCAATCCAGTGCATCAGTGGCCGTCATGTTCTGCAAGTCATTCATCCAACCGACGACCGGGTTGCGATAAGGACTCGCGACAAACGCTGTCGCGTAGAGCGCCTCGTACAGCAAAGACAGCGGCTGATCCTCTGTGCGCAACCGACGTTCTTCCATCACGACACGGATTTCTTTCGCGAATTCATCTTTATCCATCGTGAGGTTCTGCATTCTGTCGGCTTCTAGCGCCATCACCTGTTCCAGCCGAGATTTCTCGACCTGTTGGTAGTAGGCGGTGTAATCCTTGCCGGTAAATGCATTATCGCGGCCGCCGAGCGCGGCAACTTTGGCGCTGAACTCGCCAGGCTTGAGGGTCTTCGTACCCTTGAACATCATGTGCTCGAGCACATGCGCGACGCCGGTGCTGCCGTTCTGCTCGTCCATCGCGCC
>RGFZ01000061.1 GCA_010024875.1 Oxalobacteraceae bacterium
TCGGAGCTGTACAAGCAAACGCGTCATACCGGCTACGGTTATACCGTCCATGATTGCGAGCTTAGCTACGCCGCCGTGATCAATGAGATGCATCGCGCCGTGGCCAGCAAGCATGTGCAGCTGCGCGAGCAGGTCAATTATTTCCGGCGAAAAGATCAGCTAGAAGAATTCCAGGGACATGCCAAACTCCTCAATGCACACGAGATCGAGGTAGCGCTCAACGAGGGAGGTACGCAAACTATCCACGCCGAGCACATCGTGCTGGCCATCGGCAGCCGTCCCCGCTATTTACCCGAGATTCCGATCGACGAAAAAATCATCCTTACCAGCGATGGTATTGCGTCATTGCCGGATTTCCCGAGAAGTATCGTCATTCTCGGCGCTGGCGTGATCGGCTGTGAATTCGCGACCATTTTTTCCAATTATGGTCGCACCAAGGTCTACCTGATCGACAAGGAAGAGCGTATTCTGCCGTTCGAGGATGAAGACATCTCTCATGCACTGGCGGCCAATCTTGAAAAGCATGGCGTGGTCATTCATCGCGGCTCATCGCTGGAGTCCATGAAGACCGTCGATGGGCGTGTCGAATACGTACTGAATTACAAGGACGGGCGGCGCGAGACGCACACCGTCGATCATGCACTGGTATCCGTAGGCCGGGTAGCCAATACCGAAAACCTCGGGTTAGAAAATGCGGGTGTCAAACTCAACGAGCGCGGCTACTGCATTGATCAAGATACCCAGACGAGCGTGCCGAATATCTATGCCGTGGGTGACTTCACCGCGGATATTTCATTGGTCAACGTCGGCGAACTGGAAGGCCGCTACGCCGTCGAGCGCATCTTTGGCGACCCCGCGCACGAACTGATTTACGAGAACATCTCGACCATCATGTTCCTTAATCCCGAAGTGGCCGCCGTGGGACTCAACGAAACGCAAGCGCGCAAGAAAAAAATTCCCTACCGGGTCGCCGTGATGAACTACCGCTACATCAATCGCGCGATCGCGATGGGCAAGACCTCAGGTTTCTTCAAGATTCTAGTGACCGATGACGAGCAGATGAAGATCCTCGGCATGCGGGTCATGGGCAATCACGCGTCCAGCACCAGTCAGGCGATCGCGCTGATGATCGCGCTAGGTGAGGGCGTGCACACACTGGCAGAACTGATCTTCCCGCATCCCTCAGTGCCAGAAGGTATACAGGAATGCGCCCGTATGCTGATGGGAAAATCCATCGTCAAGCCCGAGGTCTTCAATCTGGACCTGCGCTGCTACCGGGTGGATGCCGAGGGCAGGGTGGAGCCGCTGCATCAGGTGCGGCCAATCGCGGCCTGATTGCCATTAAAAGGATCAGGCACTTTTTCTGCCCCTTGTTCAGGTCGATTGGCCCACGGCCTCGCGCTCTTTGCGGATGTCTTCCATGATGCTGTTGACTGCCTCTTCGCTGAGGCGGTACTGACGGCGTAGCTTTTCCAGTACTTCTTGTTCGGCCTCGGTCACGACGCCGTCAGCCAGCGCTTCCCGTAATTGCTGACCAAATGCGGCTTTTTTTCGCGATAACTGGTTCGAGAAAGCGGAAGCAACAATGCCCGTCATAATCGCTGCCATGCAGACGCCCAGAAAGCCAGTGATCAGCGCGATGATCTCACCCGCAAGGCTCAGATCTTCTACGTTGCCATAGCCTGACGTAATGGTGATGATCGACCAATACAGACATGCCGGAATCGAGCCGAAATGCTGAGGTTGGTTATGACCCTCAGCAAAATACATCATCGATGCCGATACGACGGTCGCGATTGCCAGCAGGAACAGCGCGGAGGTGAACGCTTTTCTCTCTGAAGCTACGGCGTGGAACAGGTCTTGCAGCGCGGTGTTGTATTTGGAGAGTTTCAGTATGCGTAGCAATCTGAGCACACGCAATACCCGAAGATCAAGGTAGGGAAATATAAAATGCACATAAAAGGGCGCAGTGGCGAAGAAATCAACCAGTCCAAAAAAACTGAACATGTACTCCCGCCGGCCTTTCCATGCGCCTCCTTCCTCCGGTGCGTACCGAGCGCCATACGACCATGATCTGAGTACATATTCTGCAGTAAAGAACATTACACTCCAGAATTCGAGTTCATGGAAAAAGTCTTTGTATTCCGAATGTATCTCGGGGACGGAATCGAAAACTACCGCTGCACAGTTGGTCAGAACAACGACCGTGATTATCCATTCAGCCAGCTTGCTATAAAGGTCATGGGAAGATCCATCAAGAATCTTCATCAGTGTTTGTTTCATGAATTCATGCGGAGAAAAGACGAGATCAGACCTGTCATGAGTTAATTACTCATCACAGAAAAAATAAAATAATTACGAGGATTTTTTCAGAGATTTTTTTTCATTATTTATCGTCATTGATGCAAAATATGTGTGTTCTGCGCTCGCTGCACAAGCTTCTTTATAAGGCGAGATGCAGGTCTAAGGTTTCTTGAAAAATCCTGACGGAGGAAATCTATGCATTTTGTTCTGATTAATACATTGATCCAGTCATCTCGCCGTATTCAGCACCGTCTCCTCGGTAACCTGCGACCACCTTCCGCCGATGCGCCGTTGCCACGCAAGGATCACACCGGCTTTATTTTGACTTTGCTAGGTATAACGCTTGGCATTACGGTTTATCTGATGTCGTAGCTGCTCTCATTTCCCCCGCCGGCACTCGGTGTCCGGCAAGGGATAAGGCAGGGTGACTAATGGTTCAGCTGACGCCAGATAGCGCGCTCATCATCAGTCGCGCGACCAGGCGTCTCGAACAGGGTTTGCATTTGCGTTGCATCGCCGGTCGCCGCAATCTGTCTCAAGTTGGCGATGGCGATCCGGAACTGCTCGAATGCGACCTCTGGTTGGTCTCGAATGACCTCCAGCGGCAGAGCACCGCGCGCCTGTTCTTCCCGTTCCATTCGGACTCTTTCAATTAGCAGGTCAACCTCTTCAGACGAAATATGCAGTTCCTGCGCTTCGCGAAGTATCTGGGCGCGATGCTCATCCGACAGATTGCCGTCTTTCATGAAGCGAAACAGTTCCGCATGCATCATTTCGCGGTCCTTGTGTAACTGGTCATTGAAGGCTGTTGACAGGATAGCTGCAGGCACGGCAAAGATGCCAATGCCAACCAGTGCCATGATGATGGTCATCAGCCGACCCACTGGGGTTACCGGCGAGATGTCGCCATAGCCGACCGAGGCCAGGGTGACCACCGCCCAGTAAATCGATTGCGGGATATTCTCGAATTTGTCCGGCTGCGCTTCATGTTCGAACAGGTAGCCCAGGCTGGCGGTCAGAATCACCAGCAAAATCATGATGAATGTTGAGGCGCCGATGACCGGCCATTCCCGCTTCAATGCTTTCAGTAAGGTGCCTGTGGAGGTTGTGTATCGCGTCAGTTTCAACAGACGCATCAAACGGAAGATCCGCAAGAATCGCAGGTCGAATACCTGATGCAGAAGACTCTCAAGGAAAAACGGCACAATCGCCAGCAAATCGATGATCACGATAGGCTGTCGTGCATACTCGAATCGTCCCCCCAGTCCGCGGTAGTTAGGGTCTTCGACGCAAGAATACAGCCGGGCTATGTATTCCATTGAAAAAATGAATACGGCGATGGCATCCACGACGATGAACTGAACGTTGAGCACGTAATGAATCGATTCCACCGACTCCAGAACGACAGATACCACCGAGACAAATACCCACCAGACGATAAAGCTGTCCAGCAGCTCTTGCAGCTTGCCGCTGGTTGGTGTCGGGTTGAGCAGCGCATAGATTTGCTGGCGGAAGGTTCGGCCTTCGTTCAGTCGGCGGAACTCCTGCACCGCAGGCACGACGATCCTGAATAACTTGAGCAAACGGAGCAGCCGGAGAGTACGCAGCATGCGCAGATCTATGGCGATGAACGAACTCAGATAGAAGGGCAGGATCGCTGCCATATCGATCAACGCATAGGGGCTGAAGATGTAACGCAAGCGGGGTGTTCGCGAGCGGGCGAATTCCGGATCTTCCGGTGCGACGAACAGTCGCAGCAAGTATTCCACGGTGAAGATCGCCAGCGAAAACTGATCAAATACATGGAACAAAAATTTGTGTGGTTCATAAACGGCGGGTATATGCTCGGCCAGTATGCTGACCAGGTTCGCAATAATCAGAATCGATATCCAGCGATCGAATTCTCGCTGCAGATTATTGGGATTTGATTGGTCAAACAACCACGCATAAATAAAATTTCGCAGCGTGACTGTCGGCATGCTATTGGTATCGTGGCTCATTTCCATGAAACTCTTCCCCCTAGATGATCTGCTGGCCGTTCACGCGGCTCTGTTATCGTAATCTCGCTGTGTCGTCTGATCAGAATTTGAACTCGGCG
This sequence comes from Oxalobacteraceae bacterium, assembly GCA_010024875.1. Lineage (GTDB taxonomy): Bacteria > Pseudomonadota > Gammaproteobacteria > Burkholderiales > Burkholderiaceae_D > Pernthalerella. The sequence continues at coordinate 4,403 of RGFZ01000061.1, forward strand.
ACATGAATCACGGCGAATCCTCGCCCGCAGATGGATACCCGCAAGGACAAAGGCTCTATCAGCGGCTCATCGTCAGCGAGAGGGCTGTAGAGAAGGCTGCTGCCATCAGGTGGTTTGGGGGTGCCTTTTTCGAGGATCAGACTGCCCTGGGTTTCGAGTCGGGTGCGATCACAACTGGAAGAGAAGATCGGGCCGTCCGAACTAAATTGGTTGCGCATATCTGCAAATGGGCCATTGGCCGCTACCATCGCATCACGGCATTCCGACCAGCGCACATCGGCAAGACTGCAGAAAGCAAGATCAGTCGCCTGTCCAGCCTCCCGATGCTTCCCTTGCTCGGTCATCCAGGCGGCGACGGCTTCACCCTGTGCCTTGACCGTCTCGGTGCGGTTACCGTCCACCCAAGTGGACATTCCCAGGCGGGCGACGGTGATTGCCGTGGCCAGCGCGGCCACGACGAATAGCAAATCGCGCCAGCCAAAATAAACGGCCTTCGCATCGCCAGTTACGGGCGGTGCTTCTGCTGAAGTGGTTTCTGAAGCCATGACGCTTTCGGTCTGCATTTGTGTCCCCCTTGATGCCTGCGGTAACGCCAGTGCAGCGACTTGGTGTCTGGCGAGATCGCTTTTTTAAGTTATCGTGCAGAAATCATGCACGACTTTTTTTCAGTACGCCAGATTGCGTCCTAGGATCAGCATGATTAAAAAAGCGATGAGAGCCCCCAAAAATTGAGCGTTCAGTCAATCTATGCCGATGGGTATTTTTGAGGATCTTGGAAATGCCGGGGGATGACGGTTGCCGTAATTGAGGCTTGGTTAATCTGTCTTGTCGGGGGGCGGCAAACAAAAAATTTTTCCTGTATGCCGGCTGAGTTCAATTTTTGAGGGATTTTCGGCTAATTCTGTCAAGTTGCTGACGGAATACTTATGCTTTCCTAACGACAGGACAGGCAAAGTTACTGCATGACAAACGCAATTCAAAAACTCAGGTCCAATTTTGCCAAGCGACTGATTGAGGCGTTAGCTCATACAGGTCTCGATGATAGCCCGACGACGCTGGCGAGATACTTTAACCTTCACAGCGACGGCGATGTCATCTCCATGCACGGTGCGCGTCGCTGGTTACTTGGGGAATCCATCCCCACACAGGCACATCTTCATGCACTGGCAAAAATGCTTGGCGTATCCTCTGCATGGCTTCTTCTGGGCCAAGGAGCGATGCTGGAGCTAACCGACACCAGCACTGACGATCGAACGAGCGAGAGGGATTTTCTACTCGCTTACCAGTCCTTATCGGGGCCCGAGCGCGAAGTGGTGTGCAACCTCATGCGGATGCTGCTTCGGGGAGTTCGCCGGACAGCCTAGGTCGCCCTGCATGGTGACGTCTACGCGAGAGGATGCCCCAGCTTTGGCGGCAAATGTTGCTGTCAGGCGATAATACGGGTTTGTTTATCCGCTCGCACAGGCTGCAAAGGCGCTGCAATGCTTTTCTCTCCACTGGATGCCCGAAATCGCCCCGATCCTTGGATAGGTCTGGTGGTATGGTGTGCCGCGTGGGCGGTAATGGCCTTGCTGGACGGGCGAATCTCGATGCCCAATCTCGCTTTGGTGCTCGTGCTCGGTAGTGCGGTGGCCGGCGTTTGGCTCAGCCTGTTGCCATCGCTTCTGATGAATGTCGGTTCTGTTGCATTGTTCAGTTTCTTTTTTGTCGATCCTCGACTCGACCTCTGGCCGGGTCTTCAGGAAGATCTGTTACTTGTCATCACGACGCTAGTGGTCAGTGCTTTGGTGACCACATTAACTGCGCGGCTTCGGCGGGCAGTGGCCAATGAGACTCTACAGACCGAGCGCGTCACTCAGTTGCGGCGATTGAGCGAGGGATTTCGTGAAGACGAGAGCCTTGTCTCTGGTGTTGAGACCTTGCTTCAGATGCTACGTGAATCGACAGGGGTTCCGGCGTATGCCGCGCTGCTGGATATGAATCCCGCGAAATCTGCAAAGAAACGGCGCAGTGAATATCAGTTTTTTGGAGCCCCGCCTAGGCGTATTCAAAAGCTGCTGCAGCAAGCGATCGATAGCTCTCACTTGGAGCAGCAGGTGACTAAAGAAGCCACGGACTTTGGTCCGCTTCCAGTGCCTATTGTTTCAAAAACGCGTGTACTCGGTGCGGTGTGGGTTGCGAGTGACGGATACGCCAATTTACAAAGTCTGGGATTGCAGCATCTGAAGGCCCTTTGCGATTTGCTAGGCGCCGAGTTTGAAAGGGCCGAGGCCGTCCGCCAGGCTACTGAGTCATTAGAGAAAGCGAATAGCCAGGCATTGAGGAATACGCTGCTGACCTCGATTTCCCATGACTACCGCACACCACTCGCGACGATCATCAGCGCTGCATCCGCTCTGGGTCAGCAATCGTCGAAATACTCTCCTGCGAAGATTCTGACTCTTGCAGAGACAATTATTGCCGAGGCTGAGCACCTGAATCGGATGACTACCAGCACCTTGCAGCTAGTCCGGCTCGGTGACCGTGGGATTGAACTCAATCTGAATTGGGAGTCTCTCGAAGAGCTGGCAGGCGTAGCCGTTAGCCGTCTGCACCGCAGCTTTCCGTCGGCGCGTATCGACCTGTCTTTCTCTCCCCATTTGCCGCTGTTGTACTGCGATGCGATTTTGATCCTACAAATGCTCGACAACCTGCTGATCAACAGTCTGAAATACTCTCCCGAAAACTCACGCATTGTGGTCGATGCGCATAGCGTTGAGAGCGAACTCGTGTTGCGCGTCTCGGATAGTGGATCAGGCATTCCGATTGAGTGGCGCGAGAAGGTCTTCGATGCGTTCCAGCGCATGCAACTCCCTGGACAGTCTGCAGACAGTGGAGATCGGGATCAAAACCGACGAGGTGTGGGCCTCGGCCTGGCCGTATGTCGGGCGATTGCATTGGCTCATAACGCTCGTATTTCTATTGAGACCTCTGAGATGGGTGGGGCGCAAGTAAGTGTTGCGTTTCCGCTGGTGCACCCGGTCAGCGGCGAGCTTCCTGCTCTGGAGGAGCTTCAGTGATTCAGCGCGATGTCCTGTTGGTGGAGGATGATCGTGCGTTGCGCCTCACGTTAACGCAAGCGATGGAGACTGAAGGATATCGGGTCACACAGACGGGTAATCTGAAAGAAGCTACCGAGCAATTCAGCGCGATGATCGCTCGCTCCGGTATGTCCGGCCCCGATCTGATGATTGTGGACCTCGGGCTGCCAGATGGCGAGGGCGAGCAGCTGATCCGATGGGTGCGCTCATTCTCCTCGTCGTTGCCGATCATTATTATTTCGGCTCGCTATGACGACAATAGCAAAGTAAATCTGCTTGACGCAGGAGCCGATGATTATCTGGTCAAACCGTTCAGCATTAGTGAGCTTCTAGCGCGACTGCGCGTGGCACTGCGGCACCGCCATGCCGGAGGCAGCGAGCCGGTAGAGTTCTACCGGCATCATGGCGTCGAGATTGATCTTGCACGTCATCGGGTGCTTCGGGATGGTGAAGGGATCCGACTGACGCCAACAGAGTTTCGTTTGTTGGCTCGTCTGGTTCGGCAGGCAGGTCAAGTGGTCACCCATCGGCAGCTATTGCAGGATGTCTGGGGGCCTGAATTTGTAGAGCATACTCATTATCTGCGGCTCTACATGGCACAGCTCCGCAGCAAACTGGAGACCGACCCCGCGCGGCCTGCCTTACTGCTGACTGAGCCCGGAGTCGGCTATCGCCTGTCAGGCGACATCTGAGTAGCGAGCATCCCCCGTTGCTATTCTTCCTCTGAGTTCAGTGATCGGAGGCGAGAGCGAGCTCTCCCTCGTCGAGGAAACCGTCGCCATCCATATCATATTCAGCAAAGCGTTTTGATAGACGTCGATTTTTCACCTCATTTTTTGAGAGTTTCACGTCACGATCCACGTCCTGTGACTCCAGCATTTTATGTACAAAAATTTCAGCTTGATGAACAAGGCCATCGTTGTTTCTGTCCATGAGCTCAAATTTTTTGTATACCTCTGGCCTCAACCTGGCCTCATTGATATCCAAGGCACCATCGTTATCTCTGTCCGCACGACGAAAATCCATCGCCCATGGGACCATCAACATGAGTAAAACAATTAATGCCAGCACAGCCTTGACTTTAGAAGGGATAGGGCGCGCCGTGTTCTTTTCAATGACTGACATATCAATATCCTTGTGAGCGTATGGGTTTTTTCTCGACCCATCACGATTTTTTGAAAACCCGGATGGTAGAGCAGATATTTTTATTTTTCTCAGAGAAAACCGAAAAAGATTTCCTGTTCAACCGAACTCGTTCCATGTAAACGCCTCACCTGATTAATCCTGTCTCGAGAGTCGATGTTGAAAAACCCGCAAATACCGCAAGCCTCTTCTTTTCAGATTAAATCTGAAATAACCTCAGGAATTACCTCCATGATTCTTATGGAGTTTGATGTCTGTCGCTTTCTTTGAAGCTCTTTTGATGAAACAATGCGGGTTTTTTCAGTGAGCATCATGGACACCGCTCTTGTCATCGTTTTTTCATTGGCGTATGTTGCCATTGCGCTGGAACACTCATTAGGGATTAACAAGTCGGCTAGCGCATTGCTTGGGGCGGGTGTGTTGTGGACGCTCTATGCGTTGTCGGCAGATCATGCCGGGTATCTTGCAGAGGATTTGTCTGAATCACTGATCAACACGGCGCAGATTGTGTTCTTCCTCATGGGCGCAATGGCCATTGTTGAAGTCATCGATACCCATGGTGGATTTGAGGTAATTACCTCACGAATTAAGGCTAAATACCTTAGTTCTCTGCTGTGGATCGTGGCCCTTGTCAGCTTCTTCCTTAGTGCGGTTCTGGATAACCTCACCACGACCATTGTGATGGTGTCACTGCTCAGAAAGCTGCTGCCTGACCGCGATCAGCGGCTGATGTTTGCCGCGATGGTCGTCATAGCGGCCAACGCCGGGGGCGCCTGGTCTCCCATTGGTGATGTGACCACTACCATGTTGTGGATAGGAGGGCAAATTTCGGGCATTGCAATCATGCCTGCGATTATCTTGCCATCCATTGTTAACTTGCTATTGCCGTTGGCACTGATGAGCTATTCGATGAGAGGCGCAGTCGTATCTTGCACGGCTGATGGCTCTGCTGCCGCACCCTCTGGGCTTACCACGGAGAGTGAGCGGCGCTTGATTTTCTGGCTCGGGTTGAGCGTATTGATTGCCGTCCCCGCATTCAAGTCCATCACACATTTGCCGCCATTTATGGGGGTGTTGCTGGGCCTCGGCGTACTTTGGTTGATCGGCGACCTACTGCATGGCGACAAGCCGATAGAGCAGCGACAGCAGCTAGATCTTTCTGCAGCATTGGGCAAGATCGATCTGTCGTCAATCATGTTTTTTACGGGAATTTTGTTGGCGGTCGCAGTACTTGAGCATGCACACATATTGAGAGTGCTTGCTGAGTGGCTGGATCATCAAGTCGGCAGAGAGGAGTTGATTATCTTGCTGATCGGTTTGGCTAGCGCTCTGGTGGACAATGTTCCCTTGGTGGCAGCCGCCATGGGTATGTACGACATTCGTCAGTATCCGATTGACAGCATGCTTTGGCACTTGTTGGCGTATTGCGCGGGTACCGGAGGCTCCATCCTCATTATCGGATCAGCGGCCGGCGTGGCAGCTATGGGTATGGAGCGAATCGGATTTGGGTGGTACTTGCGAAAGATCAGCTGGTTAGCGCTGGTTGGCTATCTGGGTGGTGCAGTTGCCTATTTATTGCAGCGCACGCTATAAAAAAGCCCCGGACAGTGTCCGGGGCTTGGTCTTACGCATGGTGAGTGTGTCTCAATTAATTCACTATCTCCAGCTTTCGTGACCACCAAGGCGTAATTGCGGGCAGCAGGGTTAGCGTCCAGATCACGGTCCACGCAGTCAGCGGCATCAACATCTTCAGGTCGGGGAACTGCGACACGGTGATCACGGCAAGCACAACAGGAATGACACCGGTCTCGCGCACGGCGCACATGAAGAGTTTCTCGCGCATGGTGATGTTCGTTGGAAGCAGGGAGATCATCACGGCGATAGGTCGAGCGACAAACATGAAAAGGAAAGCGACTGCCAATCCCAGCAGCGCGGTATCAGCCAAATCGCCCAAAGCCACGAAGGGCCCGACCATCATGAAGATCATCGGCTTGGCGATCGATTCGATCTGAGTTTCTAAATTGTGCAACTGTCCGTGGAAATGCTCGGCAGAGTGATTGAAATTTGCAAGAAGCCCGGCGACAAAGGCTGCCAGGAAGCCATTTCCGTGAATCGATTGTGCTAGCAGGAAGGTGACCAACGGCACCGCCAGGATAATGGCAAAGTCGTATTTCGCTTCATCGACGCCAGCCTGATGGTGGTCGGATTTGTATTTCTCGTAAACATACATTACACCCCAACCAATCACGCCTGCCACAGCGCCAAACAAGAATTGCTGACCGAGATGCGTGAGATTTTCTCCGCTAAACAGCCCGGTAGAGAGATTTGACAGAGTGTCGACATTGACGCCACCAAGAATCATGGTAGCGATCGAGGCGGTAAATATCGCACCCACTGCATCATTCAGGGCGCTCTCAGCCACTGACAGGCCCGTGATGCGCTTGTACTCCTCTTTGAATGTAAGCTGCTTCAGCGTTGGGATAAGCGCAGCTGGATCGGTTGAGCCGATAATGGCTGAGAGCAGAGCGGATGTCTTGCTGTCAAGACCGAGTGCCATCAATATGGCAAACATGACGAAGAAAGTGATAAGAAAGCCAACCACCGCAATCATCACAGTGGGAAAGGCGATCTTGATGAAATCAGCGCGCTCGATCTCATCGCCACCAGATTTCAGGATAATCGCTGCCAGTGAAGTACAGACCACGACGGCCAGTACCAGTTGTACCGAGAGTGGCGCAAGCGCGTTGTGCAGCACGATCCCAATCAGCAGCTGCAGCGTGAAGCTCGGAAAAATGGTGCCTTCAGCAAACCTGCTGCAAGACCAGCCAAAGATAAAGAAAAGACCAAGACACCAAAGCGCTGAAGCAATGGCTGCCTCCGCACCATCCAGATGGCCTATGTGGTTAAGCAATGTGGGCGCTATAGCATTGACGATGAACGCAATGACGAATAGACCAACGATCTTTACGTAATTGTTCATTGAATTCCCCCCCTTTAGCCGCCTGACAAAAGACCTGCGGCAAACATTGTTGATACCTTTGTAATGTTTATATTCGTCCCATGCTCAAAAATTGAATACTACCGAGTAGGGACTTCTTGATACGACTGCGATACTACTCAATTGCAGCAACAGCTCACAAAAAACGGCAGCGCCGATTTGACTCTCTGTTGTAAAAGCGCTCTCTTTTTGCGACAAAGCTTTGTCAGCATCTCCGCGGGTCTCGCTCAGGCTTTCTTGTCGGCTATTTCCTTGCGCGCCTCTTCCATCATGCTCTTGACTGTGTCATCACTCAGACGATACTGGCGCTTGAGGCGTTCCAGCGTCTCGGATTCGGCGTCGGTAATCACACCATCGGCGAGAGCCTCACGCAGCTGCTGACCAAAAGCGGCGCGCTTGCGCGACATCTGATTGGAGAAGGCCGAGGCCACAATACCCGTCATGATCGCCGCCATACAGACACCCAAAAAGCCCGTCAGCAGCGCGATGATGTCACCCACCGGTGTCAAGTCTTCCACGTTACCGTAGCCAGAGGTGATGGTAATGATCGCCCAGTAGATGCAGGCGGGAATAGAGCCGAAATGCTCTGGCTGATTGTGCCCCTCGGCAAAGTACATCAGCGAGGCCGACACAATCGTAGCGATCAGCAGCAGGAACAGGGCAGACGTGAATGCTTTTTTCTCTGACATCACCGCATGGAAGAGATCTTGCAGCGCACTGTTATATTTGGACAGCTTCAAGATACGCAGCAGCCTCAGCACGCGCAGCACGCGCAGGTCCAGATACGGGAAGAACGCATGCAGGTAGTGCGGCGCGGTCGCAAAAAAATCAATCAGACCAAAGAAGCTGAACATGTACTC
>RGFZ01000062.1 GCA_010024875.1 Oxalobacteraceae bacterium
AAACGTGGCTTGATCGATTCAAGGCCAGGTATGGGCAGTTTCGTCCGGGGTACCGCGCCCAAATATCCCTTGCGTGGTGGCAGCAGTGCCGAAATGACAATGAATCTACCTCCAGAGCCGGACAGGCCACAGCTCCTCGCTCGCATGCACGATACGGTGGCAGCACTCATGAATCAGGCCAATCTGCACACGCTCTTGCGTTATCAGGATTTCGGCGGGCTGCCGGAAGACAAAGAAGCCGCCGTGATGTGGTTGCGCCTGCGCTTGCCCGACTGCAGCCCTGAGCGAGTGCTCGTATGTCCCGGCATTCATAGCGTGCTGGCGGCACTGATATCCCAGCTGGCTCGTCCCGGAGAGACGATTTGTGTCGAGTCTTTGTCCTATCCCGGACTCAAGGCCATAGCCAATCAGCTTGGTGTGCATTTACACGCCCTCAGTTTGAATGACGAGGGACCAAGCGCCAGTGAATTCGAGGCTGCCTGTAAAACGATACGGCCCAAAGCGCTGTACTGCAATCCGACACTGCTTAATCCTACGACGCTGACGATCTCGAAACGGCGACGCGAGGCATTGACGGATATCGCCTTGCGCTACAACGTGACCATCATTGAGGACGATGCCTATGCCATGCTTCCGCGCAATCAGCCACCGCCGATGGCATCCATGGCACCCGAACTCACTTATTACATTACGGGGCTGAGTAAATTTCTGGGCGCAGGTTTGCGAACAGCCTATGTGTATGCACCCTCTGAACGCCACACGCAGCGCTTGGCCGGCGCCTTGCGGGCGACAACGGTCATGTCATCGCCGGTCACGAATGCCATAGCAAGCCGATGGGTCATGGATGGTATTGCCAGCGACATGCTGGATGCAGTCAGGGAAGAATCCATCGCGCGCCAGCAACTGGCCAATACCTTTCTTTCAAATTTTTCTTATGCGTCTCAAGACGAAGGATTTCATCTGTGGCTGATGCTGCCCGCTGGCTGGAGCGCGGCAGAATTTGCATCCATCATGCGCAAAGAAGGCGTCGGCGTAGTTTCGAGTGCCGCTTTTTGCACAAACGATGACCCACCCGAAGCAGTGCGCGTCTCCTTGGGCGGACCGCAGTCACATGAAGACTGTTCACAATCGCTTCGATTAATTGCAGAAACGCTTCGTTACCCATCCCACCCTGACAAGACTGCCATCTGACAGCCACTGGTCTTGCGAGAGTCTCACTTTACATCAATGCCTTGCACGATTACCTGACCGTGGCCGACGTACTCGGCTTGCACGCAGTTCTTATGCAGCGCTAAGGCGGCGCTCCAGGCATACGTGATCCGGGAGCATTAGAAGCGGCATTATTTCGTCCGCAAACGGGATATTACGAAGATATCGTTATGGAAGCCACTGCGCTAATGGAGAGTCTCGCGAACAATCATCCTTTTGTGGATGGTAATAAGCGCATCGCCTTCGCGGCTGCCGATGTATTCCTACGCATCAATGGTTGGCGTTTACGGCGAGCTCCGATACAAATCCATGCCGAGATGATCGAGATGTTCGAAGAGCAGACGTTTGATATCGAACACCTTACGCCGTGGCTGCGAGGCTTCGCAGGCATCGCAGAATGAGTCTTAAAAAATACCGCTGGTTGGCTGTATTTTTTCCTCTAGTTTGATTACTCTGCAAGCGTTGGCTACTGAAACGCATAAAACTTCGCCTCGAGTACACCACATTGTTGAATCAACCCAAAGTAAAGGAGATACACAATGAAACCGAAAGGCAAGCCACGCAATCCCTTTGTGGCGCTAGCAAAATTCCGCAAAGCGGGCTCTCATACCAAGCCAGTCAAATCACTGCGGCGGCAAGAGAAACAAGCTCTGGCCAAGGCAGCCAAGCAGTCGCCGGAATCATGGCACCAGCGTATTTCGACTGAGAGCGCTTTTGCCATGATTTCGGCGAGTTTGATTCCCATGCGAATGCCCTATTAAATGGGCTGTGCGCTACTCCGTTGGGGCATCCTCCAGCGCATAGCTTGTACTGCGCCCGCCCGCATCTGATTTCCGCAGGACACCCCGCGAAAGCAGATCATTGATATCACGCAGGGCTGTGTCGGGTGAGCACTTGGCAATGGCCGCCCACTTGCTGCTGGTCAGCTTGCCTTCAAAGCCATCGAGCAGCTTGTTCAGCAACTTTACCTGTCTCTCGTTCAGTGGCATGGTCGCCCAACGTTGCCAATACCGCGCTTTGGTTAGCACCACGTCGAGTGTGTGCTGCGCCTGATCGACGGCACGATGGAGGGTATCGAGGAACCAGGCGAGCCACTCGGTGACGTCCATCAACCGCTTCTGCGTCCGCTCCAGGACGTCGTAGTAAGCCTTGCGTTCGCACTGGATCTGCGCCGACAAACTGTAAAACCGCTGTGGACTGCCATCGGCTCGAGCCAGCAGCAGATCACCGATGGCGCGGGCGATACGGCCATTGCCGTCGTCGAACGGGTGCAGCGTGACGAACCATAGGTGACCGAGACCAGCTTTGATCAGTGGCGGCTCGTTTGATGCGCCATTGAGCCAGTCAAAGAAGCGGCTGTTTTCCGCCTCCAGACGCTCGGCGGGTGGAGCCTCGAAATGCAGACGCTGGCGGCCGATGGGTCCGGATACCACCTGCATCGGCCCGCTGGCATCGTCTCGCCAGCCGCCGACTTTAATCTTGGAACGGCCGGAGTAACCGGTAGGAAACATTGCAGCATGCCAGCCAAACAAACGCTCCCGCGTTACCCGTGACCGGCAGTTTGCCGTGGCATCCAACACCATCTCGACCACACCCTCGACGTGGCGATCGACCGGAGCAAGCGCGCCGATGTCCACGCCCAGCCTTCGGGCGATGGAAGAGCGCACGGATTCGACGTTAAGCTGCTCGCCCTCGATCTCGCTGGTCTTGACCACCTCCTCAGTGAGCACCGCCAGGCTCGCCTCATCGCGCAGGGCCATGCCGACTTCAGCCAGGCGCCCCATCAACAGCCCTTGGGTACGGCTGACCTCGGCCATGGGGCCGGCCAGCGCTGCCAGGTCGAAGCGCCAGTTCGGCCAATCGCTGGCCTGCCAGATATAGTGGTAATCGCCGCTATTCATGCGGAGATTATGAGTCACCATCTCCGTATGCGCAAGTTATTCACCGCAGATAGTGCGGTGATAGAGGGCAGCATTCACCGCACGGCCTTCATCAAATTGATTGGCATGCGGTGCAGCCAACTGCTCTCGAGCGCCAAGGCTCAAGAGTGCACTCAGCGACTTGTCATTGCTCAGCCAATTGGGTCCGGCCCCAATACATATTGTCAATCATGACCACTTCTTTGTTTGCGCAGCTTGCCAGAAACACGCGTCTCGCCCGACCTTGCTGGATCATGAAACGTCGAGATTCATCATAAAAGATGAAAACATGGCCACGCCTACTTTCTCACCGATTCAATATCAGGAAGTAATAGGCATTAAATTTGTACTAAATTCCTCTGGATACTCTCTGCTGCTCTATCAAGGTGCGACAAAATACGTTGCGATGAGAGGAATACCTCTTCGATAATTTGTTTGAGCAACGCAAAAAATTTTGCTGCCTGGGCAACTACTGATAGGTCTCATTTTTTTTGGATAAATCGCTTGAAAATTTTATGGACAAAGAGTACGTTAGTTGTGTGGGCGTTTGCGCGGCGAGAGACCCCGGGCATACTGAATAGTGACTTCGAGGTGGCAACTTGCTATAGCCTCCGCATAGCAAGTCCTTGAATATCGAAAGCGCCACAACGATCTGTTGAAACCTCATTGCCTCATGCACAAGGGTAACGATGGTATTGCAGTGGGTCGAGCGAATTTAACGTTCTATTCAGTTGACGGACTTATCTGCGACTATAAAAACAGCGACCGACTGGTGGTTGCGAGTTCGATAAGCGAAATTCTTTAAGGAAGAATTTAATAACTCGTGCCAGTGTAAGTATCAGCTGTTGTCCTCGTGAGGTCAGTAGCCGCATTCAAACATCTCATACCGTTCGACTTTAGATAGGTGAGATTCGCTGCATAAAAACAAAGCCCACTGATGTGGGCTTTGTTCATTTTGTGGAAATGAAAAACTGCTAGGAAATGTATGACTACGCTAGCGAATTCCCAACAACTTCATTGAGTCTAATTCACTAACCCTACCCAAACGGCAAAATTCTATCCTCAATGACTTCACAATTTATATGCTGCAAATAATCAAAAAGCTTTTTCCGTTCGATCAACGACCACTTCAATCTTGAAATAGCTCCCTTTGGTGGCGGCGGAAGATGATCGAGCAGGATTTCAAGTATCTCTTCGAATTCGGAAGCCTTCAGAATGCTATTTTCTGCATTCTTATCCCTGAGCCTGATCGTAAGCAGATGACTGATAAGAGCAATTGATTCTTGATCGTACATGAGCAACCTCCCTGAGCTTGGCTCCCACAGAAAGCGCAGAAGATTTTTTTACTCACCAAGCTTTTTATTTCCACCTTGTTGGAAAACGAATTTTCTTGGGATTAATATACTCCTTGCATAATCAAGCAGCATTTTTTGCGTTTGATAATCGATTCCTAATCGGTTGCCGTAAACCCGCAAGTAACCCTCTAAAACTGCCGCCTTTCCAATAAATATTCTGAAGGTATTGTTTTCAATATTCTCCAAATAGCACACGGGAATTCCAGTTTTGATCGAAGCTTGCTCAATTGTCCACCCTTTCTGCTCTCTTTTTACCTGAAGGAGCATGGTCAGACTGCAATCATCTCTGTGCGGGTATCTTGAGCTTGCCATCACATAAACTCCTGAATTGGCTCTCCCTTCACAGTGAAGCAATATCAAGCAGAAGTAAATTTCTTTCGAAGGAAGTTGCGCCAAACGTAACAAGTCAGATTTAGCATGAGTGAATGAACACTTAGACTAGATGGCCGGTATTTAATTGAATGTAACGGACTTCAACAGTAATTTTCTAAGCACACAGAATATTTAATACAAATATTCAATCGCGTTTTTTCACTCTGAGCATCTGGTTTGAGAAAACGAACCAAAAATTAGTGGATCACGCTCGTTAGCGTTATACCAAGCAATCGACAGAATCTCCTATCAAAGTTCAGGAAAGGTGTAATCTGATGTAGGCTGTGCTTGTTATTGCCTAGACACTTGTCTCGGCCAGCGGGTCACTCTGCGTGGCCCGCGTCCTCAAATTACGAAGCCGCTGTCTAGTACAGATAAAGAACCAAGGTCGCATTCTGCCGTCAGCCTGCCGCCGTTTTTTTCACAAAAATAAAAAGGCGAGGTTTAAATGAACGAGACTATAAAGTCACGACTCGAAGAACTTTTAAAAGCCCATGCAGAGGCGAATCCCGCTCGCGAAAAAGTATTTACACACTCAGAATTTTTACAACTGGTAACTCAGCTTAATTCGCATGCCAGAATGCCTTATCGATCAGTTACAGTTGAGAGATCCAGGAAAATAAAATTGAAAACATTTTTGGTTTCTGAGCTTGAAAAAGAAGGATACAAAATTCTTGTATAAACCAATCGGTGCGAGCCTATGGCAGGGTCACTACAAAACTTCCTTGCGCCCCCAACAGCAATATATGCCGAGCATGCGGCGAATTTATATAAACGTCTTGGAATGGCAGATCACATTCCCCGCAAATCCTTGTCCATGGAAAAGTGGTATCCAATTCCAAATAAATGTCATCAAAACTGCTTCGAATGGGTTACCTTGAATCCAAACGATGAAACAGTCAGAGGTTGGTTGTGTTTCGATATGTCGCCACTTGGGTTTTATAGATTTGCATCACACTCAGTGATCAGAACTCACAAAAATCAGCTGATCGATATAACACCAACATTGACTGCTGTCAGTCAACCGTTTTTAATAGACCCACTTGATGAGTTTCTCTACGAAGAGTGTATCCATTCTCTATTTGCCGCTCATGGATATACCTTTTTGGATCACCAAATACAAGACAATTCAAGTGTATTGATCAATACATAAATGTCGGTTATCTGATCAGCCTCGCTCGACATACTCTATGATGGGCAACACGTCCGCGAGCCATATCTTGAGGTCGGCCGGTCTTTAATAGAAGGCGAGTTTGATTCCCATGTAAACGCTCTACTCACTGGGAGCTGCGCTAGCCTTGGACGATCGGTACGCGCGGAGCACCTCATGCAGTTTGCGCATATCGTCAAACTTGATTCGGGGGCGTCCGTCGGCACGACCAATTTCTGTCTCAAGATGATCCAGATGAAGCCAATCTTCCCAAGCGACTGGCGGTGTGTCGCTGGCAAATAGACGATCCAACAAACGCTTCAACGCACCGGATTCAGGCAACGGCCAATGACTTCGATCAGCGAGCATGGATTGCACGGTGTCCTGCGCACAGGCGCGATTCGTTCCCAGCACACCACTCGGGCCGCGCTTGGCCCATCCAGCAACGTACAAACCTGGTATCGGTAGACCTTGTGTGTCTAGTACTCGGCCCTCGGCATGAGGCAGTCCCGGCGTGCAGGACAAATCCAATCCGGGGATCGACGCTACCCGAAAACCGATACTGCTGATCAGTAAATCGCAGCGCAGTCGAATTCGTTCATCGGTGGGTTCAGAACGCTGAGCAAATGGCTCTCCAACAAGCCGCATGCGGCGCAGCAGCAGTTGACCATGTCCATAAGCATCGCGCTCCATTGCTTCAGGCACCAGCCCAAAATGCAAGTGCAATTCGCGTTGACTATCAAGATGGCTCTGCCGGACAACCCAGTCTCGCATCAGATCCATATTGCGCCTGGCCTGTTCACCCGAATGATGATCCAGTTCGGTTTGACAGGCAGCACCCAGTTCCAAGTACTGAGGCTCGACGCGTACCGCAACGCCAGGCAATTCGCCCAGCTCGCGCAGTTCACGTGTCGTGAACCGTGCTTGTACCGGCCCGCGCCGACCAATAAGGTGAACCTGCCGCACCTGACTTTTGCGCAGCTCAAGCAATGCACGATCGCTGATATCAGTGGCCGCCAACTCGCTCACCGGACGACAGAGCACGCGCGCAATGTCGATCGCCACATTACCGTTACCGATAATGACAACATGCGGCCGCTGCAAATTAAAGTCGTCTGCAGGAACATCGGGTACACCGTTGTACCAAGCGACCATCTCGCGCGCGGTTCGCACCTCGGCTGCGGTCGCACCGTTGAGCATCAGTCTCTCATCGGCCTGTGCGCCGTGCGCTAAAAGCACAGCCGGGTACGTTGAACGCAGCCCATCGAGCGATACGTCACGCCCGATCTCTACTCCGCCAAAGAAACGCACACCCGGCATTGCGCCAGTACGCTGAAACAGCTGCGCTGGCGCTTTCAGTCGTTGATGATCGGGCGCGATACCAAACCGGGTAAGACCAAACGGCATGGGGTAGCGGTCATACAGATGGACCTCCAGCGTTTGGTCAGCCAGCTTGAGCGCTTCTGCAGCGTAGAAGCCTGCCGGACCCGCCCCCACGATCGCTACAGCCGTCATGCGCCGAAGTGCACTAAAAGCCCAAGGCAAGCCGCCGCGCTTCGGCGGTCTCAAGCGGGTTCTGCTTTTGCGTAATGATTGGCAAAACCTTGCTGCGCTCGGCATTAAGCGCAATGGAACTCCGCGCATCAGCGGGCAGATCAAATACATCCACGACCGCTTTCACAGGACACACGGGTACGCAGGCGCCGCAGTCGATGCAAACCACAGGATCAATGTAGAGCCTCAGCTCATCGGCATGAAAGCACTCCACCGGACACACCGCTACACACTCGGTGTAGCGGCAGTGGTCGCATCGGTCAGTAACCACATGAGGCATAGGAGACCTCAGGCAGCGGGGGTAACTTCGACACGAGTATCCGAGAACGCAGGTGAGCGTCCCAGATCGCCGTAGTGAGCTGGATTGGCGCTATTCACCCCAGCCCCGTCTGCCATTCCGGAACCCCAGTAACCCATCGCCGACTGCACAACACCCGGCGCTACATCGGTCGTGATATCCGCAAGCGCATTAAAACTTCCCGTGCTGCTCGTCACCGAGACAATTTGGCCATGCACAATACTTCGGCGGGCGGCATCGTGCGGATGTATCGAAACCTGCTGCTTGCCCGCATGAGAGAGCTGCCGATCCATATTGCCGTAGCCCGAATTGAGGAACGCATGCGACTTGGGTGAAATAAGCGTCAGTGGGCGGTGCTGATCGACCTTAGGCGGCGTCCACGAGGGCAGCGAATCCACCGGGCTACCATCCTGAAATTCTTCGCTACCCTGACGGAACACACCCAACACAAAATTACCACCGGCAGCCATCGACGCTTCGAACTCGACTTTGCCCGACGGCGTCGGGAAGCCACCCTCGGCGTGTGGCGCGTAATGCGCCGCATCCGGTAGATTCAAACGCGCCCAGCCTTTCTTTTTGAGACTTTCGTAGGTAATGCCCTGCAGCGCAGGCGCAGACCAGTCATAAGATTGTTGAGCGAGCTCATCATCCGTCAGCGAGAACTGCGGATCGTCCATGCCCATCTCGCGGGCAAGGCGACGGAACAACTCCGTGTTCGGCACCGCTTCACCCAGCGGGGCAATCCAAGGCTGGTTCATCGTAATGTACAGATGACCCCACGAGAACATCAGATCCAGTTGCTCTGCTTGCGTTGTCGCGGGAAGCACAATGTCAGCAAACCGCGCGGTGTCAGTGATGAAATGCTCACTCACCACCGTAAAGAGATCCTCACGCATCAGGCCCTTCCTGATCAGGCCCTGCTCTGCAGCCACCACCATAGGATTCGCGTTATAGACAAACAGCGAACGGATGATCGGCCCCTTGTCGTCGGTCGCCAGAAGATCTTGACCAATCTTCCATTGGTTGCGCACGGGCGTGCCTGGCTTGATCCATTCAGGCCGCATCAATTTGTCCCAGCGAATCGGGAAGGCCCACAGTGGCAGCTGCAAAATGCCGCCACCCGGCTTACGAAACGCACCGACCAAGGCAGGTAAAGCAGACAGTGCGCGTACCGCCTGCCCACCATTGCCGTTACGCTCAATCGCAACGCCAATGCGGATCGCCGAAGGCTGGGCTTTCGCATAGTCGTGGGAGAGAGCCTCTATCTGAGCGACCGTCAGCCCGGTAATCTCGGCAACGCGCTCGGGTGCGTATTCCTGTGCGCGCTTGGCCAGCGCATCAAACCCCACGGTATATTTTTCAACATAATCGTGATCAACCAGTCGATCACGAATGATCACGTGAATCATGCCCAGCGCCAGCGCCGAATCTGTACCAGGACGAAGCGCAAGATGCACATCGGCGACCTGTGCCGAACGCGTGCGCACGGGGTCGATCACGATCACCTTGGCACCACGCTTTTGCGCCTCTGCGACATAGGGCCACATGTGAACATTGGTGCTCATGGGGTTGGAGGCCCACAGCAAAATACAGCGCGAATGTACAAGGCTCTCGGGATCCAGTGCGGCGGTGGGTCCCAGCGTCATGATGTAGCCGGTGCACGCACCCGAATCACAAAAGGTCCGCTCTGAAATGGCAGCGCCCAACTTGTTAAAGAAAGGGTCACCCACATTGAGGCCGTTAATCGTTCCCTGCGTACCGAGATAGCTGTAAGGTTGAATGACCTGCGGTCCGTGTTCAGCGATCAGGGCCTTCCAGCGGGTACCGATGGTGCGCAGCGCCTCATCCCAACTAATGCGCTCGAAGCGCGCTTCGCCCTTGGCACCGACACGACGCAGCGGGTAGAGAACCCGGTCGGGGCTGTGCACTCGCTCTTCGTAATGATTGACCTTCACGCACAAGCGGCCGGCCGTGTAAGGATGATCAGGATTTCCCTGCACACTGATGACCCGACCTTTATCGACGGTGGCAACAATCGAGCAGGTATCAGGGCAGTCATGCGGGCAAGCACCCAATACGGTTGTTGGCTTTTGTGTCATGACTGTCCCCCTTATTAAGATTATGTGCGATCAAGTCTATGCACACGCTGAAGGGATGTGTTGACTCCAGCGGAACCGCTGCTTGATCCCAATGGCGAGCCGACAGCTCAGTCCCAGCAGGAGACAAGGGGCGGCGGATTGGGGTGGCCGCGCGGCGCCGGTGTGTGCAGCGGCGTACCCGCGAGTATCCACGCTGACAGACATTCATCCGTCTCGCAGAAAGCCGCCGCAATCTGCGGGTTTCTGACCGAGGGTCCGCTGAGTACTTTGGCTGCAAAGCCCATGAGATGCAGCGCATTGAGTAAATTCATGAGCCCTGCACCGGCGGACAACCATTGCTCATGGGGTGGCACATCAGGGACATCCGCCCGTACACGAACCACCATGGCCAGCAAAGCAGGGCCATTGAAGGCACGTTCCCTGGCCCGCTCAACTGCCTCGGCATCCTGGCCACGCTGCGCTGCATCAGCCGCAAAAAGTTCGGCCAGGCGCGGCCGCTGCGCTTCCCCGACCAGCACAAACCGGAAAGGGCGCAGCATGCCGTGATCAGGAGCCCTTGATGCCACCCTCGCCGCTGCTTCCAACTGGGCCAGGTCAGGCGCCGGATAAGTCAGGTATTTGGGGCCCACCGAGTGACGATTTGCCAGACTCGCAAGCAGGTGTGCAGAATCAGGATCGGTAAGAAGTGTCGTTGTCATAATCACTCACGGGCTACAAGCCGCGCGCTGGAACATCGAAGCGAACATCCACTCTGACTATAGATCAAGTACCTGGACCGTAACCAGCGCCTGATTGATTAGGGCGGAACCTGACCTTGACTGCACCACGCCAGTACTGTTGAGCACCGAGACCTACCGTTGACGCCCTCGTACCGCTGAGCTAGATTCTTTCTGATGGTAAACCACAAGCCCCCCACCCAAAGACTGCCTCAGAGTCTGTCTTCGTCCCGGCAAGCGGTCGCGCTCGACACGCAAGCGGTGCGGGATAACGAGCGGGTGGATTACTGGCGTGAGATGGTGCTTCGGTTGTTTGCCGATGTGCAGATAGCGGCGCCCGCTGAGCCAAATTTTCATGGCTCAATGCACTCCAACCTGACTGACGTCATGCGACTGACCCATGTGGCTGCTGCACCGCAGTCGGTGCAGCGCCTGCATCGTGATGCGCGCGAAAGTTACGAGGATTGCTACTTCGCGGTGCTGATGCTCTCAGGTAAACAGCGCATGCAACAAGATAACCGCCAGGTAGAAATACAAGCAGGCGACTTTGCCATTTACGACGGAGCGAGACCCCATCGGCTCGATTTTGATCAAGAGTGGAGCGAGCTGGTTCTCAGTATCCCGCGGCCGACGCTCAACCGCTTGGTACCCGGCATGAACAATCTCACATCACGCAAGCTGGCATCCGATTCTTCTTCCGGTGAAGTACTACGAAATTTTCTTCAGTCCGTAGCGACCAACCTTCCTCGTTTAAGTGAAAAAGAATTAGCTTCATTATCTTTTCATGCACTCAACATGATTGGCTCGACGCTCACGCTCGATCATCCATTGGATGAATCCTCAATGGGCGCAAGAGAGGTTGCATTATTAAGAGCCAAGATGCTAATTGATGCCAACCTGGGAGACCCCTGCCTGGATACCAATCGCATCGCGCGACGTCTTGGACTGTCCGCACGCTACCTGAACAGGCTATTTAACTCAGAGCAGACATCGCTGATGCGCTATGTATGGAACCTTCGTCTGGATCGATGCCGAGATGAGCTCATGCGATTGGGGCCGGGGCAACACCGAGTTTTGGACATCGCGCTTCGCTGGGGTTTTAGCGACATGTCCCACTTCAGCCGTGCCTTCAAATTACGGTTTGGAATCTCACCCAGAGACTGCCGCGCGGCGAATTAAGAGGTGGTAATTGCTGTGGGTAGAGTAGCTGGTATGGTGTGCCGTGTAAGTGGCCTACCTCATGATCGCCAAACAAAAGTTTTTTACATCTGACGAACTGATACTGTAACAGTAGCTAGCTTGCCGCTTTACCAGTGCCAAGCACATGTTTTTGGAATCAGACTCTTGCACTGAGTAGCAATACGATTCTTGCGACTTGACTATCCCGAGGCAAAAATTCTTTTTGTCAGTATTTTGAATCGAGTAACAATAGGATTCATTTGCCTGCACTGCCGTTGACACAAGCAGAACCAGTAAAGCCACATAGTTCATACCCCACCTACCTCAGCAATAGCAGCGCGACAGCGCAAGCGATCAACGCATAAAGTGGCGAGAAAATTTTGACGTTCTGCCACATCACACTGTCATCCACTTTCTTATATTTTTTTAGGTAGTAGGTGTGAACAATTGGCGAAAGCAAAATCACGCCAAATTCAATCAGCAGCTCAATACGTTCGCCTGTCATATATCGTTTTTGTCGGTC
>RGFZ01000063.1 GCA_010024875.1 Oxalobacteraceae bacterium
TCATCCATGTTCATCAGGTGAGGCGTTGTATTGGCTTTAAACAAGCCATTGCAGTGGAGGATGCGAGATACCAAGGTTGATGCATCCAGACCTTGCAGCGCATGGGCGTTTTGTCGGATATCAGCGATAGCGGCCATCAGCTGCTTTCGATTTTCCTCTGTCGGCCTCCAGAAAAATTTTTCAAAGCCCACGGCCAACTTGTTCAGTTGAATTTCATCGACGGTAGGTGTGGGAGTTGGTATCGCCGGTATCGCTGACCTGTATTCCAGTGACTCGCCGAGCGCATGAGATCTTTTCAAAGGACGGCGCGGTGTTGGTGGGCGCGACACCATGACGGGCATTTTGCTGCGGGGGGTGCCGGATGGGTTCGCTGACGCGGTATCGGTGACAGGGCTTGAATGAGTCAACACGCTAGAGCTGTGCGGGGGATTGGAAAAAAGCGGTGGGGTGCTGTGCTGGCTCATGGAGAGGTTTCTGGTTAGAGAGTCGTTGAATCGAAAGTCGACTTTGGGTTGCGGCGCTACGTCTCTTGGTTCCCAGCGATCGAAAAAACGACGAGGTAGGGTAGGATCACCGTCGTGTTCCCGAGCTTGCTCGCCTCTCTGTATGCGCATCACACAGGTTTAACCACGGATTTCAGTTGGGTTTGTGACTTGACCGATCGGTCAGCGTTTACTATTCGTTAAATCAGCGTCAAAAAACAAAGTAATAACAAAAAAATAAGACTGTGGGGAGTCGATGCATAAAGTATTTTTTCGGCTGTGCCAGTGGGGCACCGGCCTGTTGTTGCTGGTGTGTGTCTCATCAAGCCATGCAGTCACGCTGAAAAAAGCGGACATCGACGCCTATCTGTCGAACCGCTACCTCGTGGGTGATATCAATCCCAACGTTCCGGTCTGGCCCTTGTTTGCCCGCGATTCTGGTACGAATGAAAAACCGAAACTCATCGGCTATGCGTTGGAATCTGTTGATTTCGAACCAGTACGTGGCTATGGCGGCAAGCCGATCAATATTCTGGTGGCGATCGATACCGAGGGCAATTTTCTGTTGTCCAAGCTGATTGATCATCGCGAGCCCTTGTTTCGTTCCGAGGTGGGCAGCGCGAAACTGGACGGTTATGCGTCACAGTACGTCGGTATCACGGTCAATCACGAGGTTCATCTTCAGAATTTCCTTTCCAAGACATCGCACGATGAGAAGCGTGCCTATTTTCATGGTGTTCAAGCGGGCACAGTCTCCGCCACGGCAATGGACAGGGCGATCATGCAGGCAGCAGCCTCGGTGGCCCGTGCACATGAGGACGCCGCAAAAACTGGCCATATCCTTGGCGAGGGCGATTCGGTCGCTTTAACCAAAGGGAATTTGAGGAACATCGACGTCAAACCCCTGAGCTGGGAACAGCTGCTCTCACGTCGTATGGTGGAGCCTCTGGCGCTGACACGCGGACAGATCGAGAAAGCCTTTGCAGGCACGCGCGCTGCGGGTGCTGACAAGGCAGCCGCTGACAAGCCGGATGAGGTGGCGCTGCACTTTCATGTGGCGCTTGCCAATCTTCCGCAGATCGGCCGCAATCTGCTCGGTGACGAGGGCTGGCGCTTGCTGGTCGCTAACATGCGCGAGAGCCAGGCGCTAGTGATCACCGAGAGCGGGCCTTTGTACAAGATGATGTACGAGAGCCAGCGTATCGTTGAGGATCTGCCTTTCGTACTCAAGCAGGACGGCAAACCCATCACGCTCCGATCGATCGCGTACGACAAAGGGCTGTTGGTGCCGGGCTATCCGGATCGCGTGCGCGCGCATGTACTGATCGTCGACAGTGCGACACCACTTGATACTGCGAAGCCCTTCGAACTCAACTTTCGTATCGGCCGCCGCTTTGGCACCTTCCCGAATCAGGTCGCCTATGTGGAGTTCCCGATGCCGTATCGTTTCCATGGTTGGCGTGTCGGCGTCTCGAACCTTCTGGATGCCGATTGGGTCGAGGCCTGGGGCAAGCGCAGTGTCGATATCGCCGTGCTGCTGGCTGGACTGGCGGTGCTGAGCATCGCACTGCTGCGACAGCGTATGACGGCATCCTCGGTACGACGCCTGAAAACTTTTCGCGTCGCCTATCTTTTGTTCACGCTGGGCTTTATCGGATGGTACGCACAGGGACAGTTGAGTATCGTGAACATCACCGCATCCGTCGATGCACTCGTGACAGGGAATGACCTGAGCTTCCTGCTGGCCGATCCAATGACGGTCATTTTGTGGATCTTTGTGGGCTTTACCTTGCTGATCTGGGGGCGCGGCACTTTCTGCGGCTGGCTCTGCCCCTTTGGTGCATTTCAGGAGCTGGTCAGCCTGGTCACTGCGCGCCTGGGTCTCAAGCGGCGACGCCTGCGCGCTGGCATTGACCGCAACCTGAAATGGCTGAAATATCTCGTGCTGACGGGTGTGCTGGCGACGATTTGGCTCGTACCAAGCTCGACCGAGCTGGCCGTCGAGGTCGAACCATTCAAGACCGCGATCAGCTTGTACTTTGCGCGTGATTGGCCTTATGTTGCCTGGGCAGTCGGGTTGCTGGCGCTGAGCGTCTTTGTCTACCGCGGCTATTGCCGATATATTTGCCCGTTGGGTGCGGCGCTCGCCGTATTCAATCCCTTGCGCCGCTGGGGCTGGATTGCTCGCCGCGATGCCTGCGGTACGCCGTGCCAGACCTGCAGACATCGCTGCGAGTTCCAGTCGATCACGCCAGCCGGCAAGGTCGCCTACAGCGAGTGCTTTCAGTGCCTTGATTGCGTGGCGATCTATCATGACGATACGCAGTGTTTGCCGCTGATACAAGAGCGCAAGCGCAAGGTCATACACCTTCACGAAGAAAGGATCGCCGCATGAATCCGACACGAAGACAGTACCTCCGACTTGGCATGGGTCTTGGCGTCCTTGCAGCGTATCCGTCGCTGTCAGCGGCGGTGGTAGATTCAGCGATGCGGGATGCGGCGGCGCGCATCAATTGGCGAGAGCGATCGCTGATCGGTTTTGGTACCACGCTCTGGCTGCGTGCTGGTGATGCCAGCGCTGACAAGGCCGAGGCCGCGCTTGAGCAGTCGGTGAAGCTACTGCGGCAGATCGAAGCGCAGATGAGCCTGTTTGATGAGCACAGCGCGATCAGCCGTTTGAATCGCAGCGGCGAACTTCGCAAGCCTTCGATTCAAATGCGCAAAGTGATCGATCTGTCATCGAAAATTTCCTCCGGCAGTGGCGGTGCGTTTGATATCACCATGCAACCCTTGTGGACCGCATGGGCGCGCGCGCAGGCTGAGTCTCGTCTGCCGACGGAACGCGAGCTCCAGCTTGCGCGAGAGCGGGTGAACTGGCGCGCACTGGAAGTCAGTGATGCTCGCATTCTGCTGAAGAAGGGCATGTCGCTGTCGATGAATGGCATTGCGCAAGGTTGTGCAGCGGACGCACTACGCGCGCAGATGCAGGTAATGGGCATACAGCATGCGATGCTCGATACCGGCGAGACGGCAGTACTCGGCATGGCACCCGGAGGATCGCCTTGGCGCTTCGGTATTGAAGACGCGCACATCAAACAAACCACGCCATCGCAGGCGGCGACAGTACCCGGCGGCTATGCGCTGGCGACCTCGTCCGATGCGCACACCACCTTCACCGACGATCGGGTACATCACCATATTCTCGATCCGCGTACCGGCGATTCACCTCAATGGTGGTCTTCGGTGACCGTCATGGCGAAAAGTGCGGCACTGGCCGATGCTCTGACTAAAGTGTTTTTCATGCTGCCGCCGCAGCAGATACAGCAGGCTGCGACGCACTGGCATGTCGCCGTCATCTTGCAGGACAAGCAAGGCCGCTGGCGCCGAGTCAACGCATAACGTCCTGCTGTCGTAGACTACGACAATGAAACGAAAATCACTTTCAGTTCTGCTTTCCCTGCTAGGCCTGTTCGGTATCGTACCCGCGCACGCCGAATGGAAGCTCCTCGATCTCACCGATGAGGCAGCTTTCTATGTGGAAGAGTTTTTCGAGCCCGGTCCGCCCGCAAGAATATGGGAAGTGGTGGACTACTTGCAGCCTAGCGCTTCCGGCATGCGCTCTGCGCGGGTACTGTGGGAGATCGACTGCGCCCAAAGTCTGGCTAGAACGCTGATTTTCGTGTCGTATCCCAATCGCATGGGCATGGGTGAAGCGATCAGCGTAGACCGCACACCCGGCGCGTGGACCCGGCCGCCCGCGGACTCTCCTCTGGAGTCAGTGTTCATTGTTACCTGTGGCGTCGAGCCGGTCTCTGGCCCGAAAACCTGAGAAAGCGACGGCAACAGGATTTCCGCCTGCCACCATTTCTCAGCCAATTCCCGGATAGAATGCGCAAACAATAAAAATACATAACAAAAACAAAATACCAGCCGCGGCAAAGATACCGGCTACGGCGAAGAGGAGCGTCCTTGAAGATCAGTTTTCTGCGGCTGTCGCCGTCCAGCCCGCACAGCAAGATCGAGCCCATACTATTCGAGTGGTTCACGCTGATCGGCATGTTCCTGTTCGCAGCCTGGCTGCTTGGCCTCAAAGGTGTATGGCAGCTCCTGCTGCAGTCTGACCCGACCGGCATCACCTTCATCATCATCATCATTTTTTGCGTGGCCACGCTCTGGTGTGGTACGCGCAGTCGTGAGCTGGATCGCCAGCGTCAAAGCCTCGAACATCAGATATCCAACTACGGTAGTGCGCCGGCCGAGGGCTCTTGGGCGCATGCGTACTGGGATGCGTTGCGATCGAACCCGCGCGACTCGGGCGCGCCGATGGATCTTCTGACCGAGAAGACCCACGGCTGCCACAGCACCGCATGGTGGGTGAATGGCTTGCAGCTCAAGCTCGGCTTGCTCGGCAAGGTCATTGGTTTCTCGATGCTGGCGATGCAGATCGGCCATATGCAGAGCTTTGATCAGTCACAGGCGCAAGAGATGCTGCGCGACCTGACCACCGGCCTCGGCGTAGCGCTGCTGACGACGATGGTCGGTCTGGTGGCTAACATTCTGCTGGGCTTGCAGCTGACTCGGCTGGATCGCTTCGCGGATGATTTTGTCGCGCGTGCCCAGACGCACGGGTTGAAGATCAAGGCATCGGATTGACGACAGAACGAGGAATATCCGATGCGCAATCGCCGTAAATCACGGGAGCAGGAAGTCGACCCGATGTATGACATGTTGTTCAACATGCTCATCGCGTTCGTGTTCTGCTTCATCATCGCGTTCATATCGATCAATCCCAAGGCCGAGAAGAGTGGAGATATCCCGGCGAAGGCGGAATTCATCATCACCCTGTCGTGGCCAGACAATGACCCGAATGATCTCGATCTGTGGACGCAGGGCCCGTCAGGGGAGGTGGTCTGGTTTCGCAATCGTGAAGCGGGTCTGATGCACCTCGACCGCGATGATCGCGGCAGCTCGAACAACACCATCATGATCAACGGCAAGAAGGTGGTGAACCCGCTGCGGCAAGAGGTGACCACGATACGCAGCATTGTGCCCGGTGAGTACGTGGCCAATGTCCACTATTACGAAACCAAAGACGTCGCGGCGGGGCAGTCCCACGTCGGCCAGCCGGTCGAGGCGACGCTAACGGTGATCAAAGTGAACCCCAAGGCCGAGGTGGTTTTCTACGGACAGGCAACCCTCGAGGGGCGCGGTAAGGAAGCTACCATGGTCCGTTTCACAGTGGATCCCAATGGTGGCGTATCCAACGTCAATACTATTCCCAAGTCTCTGACAAAGTCGATCATATGACACTTACTTTGATTATCGCTTTTGCGATATTTGTTTTCCTGTTTGCGCTGGCCATTGTGTTCTCGGGCTGGCCGCGCTGGCTCAAGGGCATGCTGACACTGGGAGTCGTCGCCTTTTATTTCTACGGCTATCAGGCCGTGTTCAGTCTGCTGGGCAATCCCAGCGCTGATCCGGTGCCGCCGCGTTTCTTGCTGATCGCGGCCGTCGTCGAAGAGCCGCGCCCCAAGTATGAGGGTGCGGTCTATCTGTGGCTGACCCCGATCGAAGAGGGCAAGCAGGCGCTGGAGCCGCGCGCTTACAAGCTGCCCTACATGCGCGCGCTGCATGAGAAGATCAATGAAGGTATGCGCAAAGGTCGTCAGGGCGTGAGCCAGATGGGCACGGCCGAGCCGAGGTTGGGCGCCGGCAAGGGGCCGAGCTGGCTGAATCCCGGTCAGGACGAGCAGGAGATCAAGATCATGGATCTGCCGGTACCTCAGGTTCCGGAAAAATAATATGCGTACATTTTTTGTTCATTGCTCGCTCGCGGTGCTGCTGGTTGGTTGCAGCAAGCCCGAGCGTGAAAATCCCTTCTTTCCGCTCGAAGAAGGCAGGAGCTGGACCTACAAGGTGGAGATCGTTTATGACGACCCCGACGGCCGTGTCGATTCCTCAACGCTCACGCTGACCAACAAGGGAGCGGGCACGATCAATGGTGCCGAGGCCTGGCGCCGCCGCAGCGACACTGGCAACGAGTACTGGTTGCGCACCGATGAGAACGGTGTGTACCGTATAGCGAGTCGCACGCCCGTGGACAAGTCCGCCATTCTGGATCGCGCACCTCGCACGGTGATCCCGGCAAAGTTGACGCCAGAGGCGAAATGGTCGGTGACGACGATGCCTTATTTTCTCCGTCGTCGCAATGAATGGCCGCCGGAATTCAAGTATGTCGACAAGTTCCGCAACCTCGCCATGGACTACTCCGTCGAGGCCACCGATCAGAAAGTAAGCGTGCCCGCGGGGGAATTCAGCGGTTGTGTGCGGCTCAAAGGGGTCAGCCAACTGATGCTGTGGGACGAAAGCGAGATGCGCTACAAAGAGGTGCCCATGACCAGCCTGGAGTGGTACTGCCCGAGCAATTGAAGAATCTGCTCGACCAGACGATTCAGGGGGTCAGGTCTTTGTTTTTTACGCGGCGCACGAATGATCTGCTTCTCTGAATTGAGCGAGGGTCTATTTGAATGCGCATGAATAATCTGCTTTACCAAATCTGACGATTTTCCACTTCGACGAAGTGTAAGTCTCAGGTAGGATCAGCGTAAGTTCAAAGTAAGTTGATCCCAGTCCGGCATGATTTTGTAAGTTGTAGGTAAGTTATTTATCCCGCGCAGAAAAAATTTTTTTCTCGTCGAATAAATAAAGAAAATCTCTCCAATTAAAACTGATTGCTGTTTTTTTTCGCCGCAAACCGATTCGAGGCAATCAAGCCTTGAGTGTTTATCTTTACCGCACCGCAGACGGCAGACGCACCGAGCGTAAGTTTCAAGTAAGTCCGCTTCGACTCCCCTCACAAAATCAAGCATTTATGGCACTGGCAATCAGTGCGGCCGCGGGTTCTCATGCGGCGAGCAGCAGCCATTTACTGACTTGGAATTCAACTAAAAAAAATCGGTGCGTATGAAAGGCGACCGCACAGTTCAGTTAAGGTATTCACGGTAATTTTTAAAGCCCGAAACAAACGCTTTTTATTATTAAATTCGCGCCAATTCCTGAAAGTTTTGTTGGGTTGATCATTGATTTTTTCACGGTTACTAGTACTATCATCACGCCTGATTACTTGTAATCACTCAGCAAGGTACAAGGTTCATTGGGTTGTTTTTACATTAATAATGTCATTTCTGGCTTTGGCTGGAAAAAACAGATGGAGACGAAATGAAACTTTCAACCAAACTCATGACTTCGGCAGTAGTGCTGGCGACCGCCCAGTTTGCTGCTGCGAACGATTGGGGCGTCTACGGTGGTGACACGGGTAATACTCGTTACAGCACTGCCAAGCAAGTCACGCCAGCCAATGTAAAAAGCTTGCGCGTGAAATGGGCGCTCCAACTCGGTACAAACCGCTCGCAAGAGTCCGTGCCTATCATTGTCGGTGATACCCTCTACGTAACCTCTTCGTTTGGTCCAAAAAACGTGATTGCAGTAAATGCGAAGACAGGGGTGACGAAGTGGCGTTACTCGCCCGATATGCCGAAGAACGTCGATCAGTTCGCTTGCTGCGACGTCGATAACCGCGGCGTGGCTTATTCCAACGGCAAGATCTTCGTTGGCCGTCTGGATGCCAAGCTGACCGCACTGGATGCGAAAACCGGCAAAGAACTGTGGACTTCGACGGTTGTCGATTACACGCAGGGTTCGGCTATCACTTCTCCACCCACGATCGTGAAGAATCTTGTGGTCACCGGGTTTGCTGGAGGGGAATATGGCGTGCGCGGTGCAATCGTCGCCTACGATCAGAACTCCGGCAAGGAAGTCTGGCGCACTCACACCGTGCCTCAGGCGGGTGAAAAACACGGCGACACTTGGAAGGGTGACTCTGGCAAGCACGGTGGTGCTGCTGCGTGGCTGATCGGCTCTTATGATCCCAAGCTGAACTTGATCTACTACGGTACGTCCAACCCGGCACCTTGGTCAGCTGCAGTCCGTGGTAATGACTCCTCCGAGATCGGCAAATACACGAACCTTTACTCTGCATCAGTATTGGCGATGAATGGCGATACTGGCAAAATCGAGTGGCATTATCAATTCACACCGCACGACGCATGGGACTATGACGGCGTGAACGAGCTGGTGTTCGCCGATCTGCCAGTTGATGGCAAGACCACCCCCGTAATCATGCAGGCAAACCGTAACGGCTTCTTTTATGTGCTGGACCGTGCGAACGGCAAGCTCATCTCAGCGAAGCCTTTCGTGGATGGCGTGAACTGGGCAACTGGCATTGATCTGAAGACCGGCATGCCAATTGAAACACCTGGTAATCAAAAACGTCCTGGCTTCAAGCGCAAGGCATCCAATATCTGTCCTAACCTCATCGGTGGCAAGAATTGGCAGAGCATGAGCTATAACAAGGACACCGGGCTTGTGTACATTCCTACAACAAACCTCTGCATGGATATGGAGGCTGTTCAGGAAGAATACAAACGCGGTCAGTTCTACCTCTCGGTGAACTTCGATCTGGGCAAGATGGGCCCCGGCGGCCACGGTGGTGGTCTCAAGGCATGGGATCCGGTCAAGCAGAAGGAAGCTTGGTTCTTCAAGGAAGAGCTTCCTCTGAATGGCGGTACGATGACCACCTCTACTGGCCTGGTGTTTGCTGGCGATGTGAAGGGTATTTTCCGCGCGTTTGATGCCAAGTCCGGCAAAATCCTGTGGGAATTCAACACAGGTTCTGGCATCAGTGCTGCTCCGATGACCTACGTTATCGATGGCAAGCAGTATGTCGCAGTGGTGTCCGGACGTTCGCAGTCGATCCCAGCCTTCTTTGGCGAGGTTGGCCAGAAGATCGTCGACGCCAGCCCGGAAGGTGGTACGTTGTTTGTATTTGCAATTGACTAATTCGGAGTGAGAGTAATGCTCAAGTTGCTTGTTACGCATGGCAAAGTCGCGTTAAAGACTGCTGTTGTGTTCGCCGGTCTGCTATCGATGTCGGTAGCTTCTGCAGATACGTTGAAGGTCTGCTCTGATCCTGACAATCTGCCTTTCAGCAAGGCGGAGGGACCTGAAAAAGGCCTTTATATCGAGCTTGCGGAACTGGTGGGCAAGCACTTGGGCAGCTCCGTTGAGTATGTTTGGTGGTTGACTCACAACCAGCGTCGCGCCATCCGCAACACCATGGATGGCTGCGACGCCTATTTTGCTCTTCCTGCGACTGCTGACTACAAGGTCAGGGGTACGGACAGGAGCCGCGCATTCATGGATGTCGGCTTTGCTCTGATAGGGCCGGCATCTTTCAAGTTCGGGTCGCTTACCGACCTCAAGGGCAAGCGGGTAGGCGTCCTGCACGGATCTCCGCCGCATATCATGCTGTCCAATGAATCAGGTTACGAGCCGCGCAACTTCAAGTTCCAGGAAGAAGTGTTCGATGCGCTCGACAAAGGCGAGATCGACCTTGCCATCCTGTGGGGCCCGAGTGCAGGCTATGAGAATCAGAATCGCCTCCAGAGCCGATGGGTGCTCACGCCAGTGGCGGGTTTCGGTTTGAATGGCCAGGTCGCTGTGGCTGTGTCCAAGAGTAAGCCTGAGCTAAAAGAAAAAATCGATCAGGCACTGACCGAGCTGCAGCCCGAGATCAAGAATCTCCAGAAGAAATACGGCTTCCCGCAGACCGCACCTGTGGCGCTGGATGCCAAGGGCTCGTGGAACAGCATCACCGAGCAAGTGGCCATTGGCACTGCCCAGGCGGGCATCAAGAAATTCAGCGACAAGGACTCGGCGAAGATCTCGCTAGCCGGAGGCAGCAAGACTGAACTCAGGGCAAACATGATCAAGGTGGCCAATGTCGACATGGAAGAAGTCAAGGCCATGTTCAACAGCCGCTGCTCGCACTGCCATGGTCAGAACGGCGCCAGCCCGCAATCCGAACGTGACTTGCGCAAGCTGTCCAAGCGCTATACTGACAAGTGGGAAGAAGTCGCGCACACCACCATCACCAACGGTCGTCCCGAGCTGGGTATGCCGACCTGGGGTGGCACGCTGTCCGATGCCGAGATCCGAAATATCATCAAGTTCCTGGCGTCCATTCAGCGCCAGTAAATTCTTACTTCGTGGGGAAGATGCCCGCCGCGCCGTCTGGCCCGGCGGGTTTTTTATGCGAGCCGCGTGTTGCAGCGGTTCTCTACTGACGGAGGTGACATGATGAAGCGCTGCAGCCTGATTCTTGCTCCTGCCCTGTTAGGAGTGATCACGCTGGCGTCTTGCGGCAGCAAGTTTGATCGCTGCGTCGAGGATCGCCAGAGTCAATACAAGAAAGATCATCCTGAAGCGAACTACGCAGAACTACTCGATAGCCGTGAACTGTTCCAGAAGCAGTGCAAGGAGGAAGTGGGCGAATGAGACAGGGTTTCAGTCGGAGGCGATCAGCAGATTGCAGTGCACGCGCTCAGCCAGCCTGATATCGATCATCTTGCCACCCAGTCCCGCCACACGCGGGATTTTTTTCGAGTGGCCGACGATGATCAGATCGGGATGCAGTTCACGGATCATTTTCTCTATTTCTTCCAGCGGATCGCCAAACTTCAAGTGCTTGCTTACATGCTCGTGGAAGGATTTCAAGTCATCGACTGCGGTATCGAGTTTGCTGTTCAGCCGTTGCAATTCGGGGTGAGCATCCTTGCGTGGATCGCTCAGCTGGAAAAATTCGGCAAGATGCTCGAACAGTGTCCGTTCGACCACGCAGAGCAAATGAATGCGCGTCTCGCTGTTGCTGGGTAGCTGCAGGCCCCGGCGAACTGCGCAGTAGGTGTCGCGGGTGCCATCGTAAGCTATCAGAATAGTTCGGAACATGGGCGTGCCGTCGATCAGTGAATGCGGTATCGCGGCGCATTGTACGGCACGCATGAACGACGCTGCCCCGGCCGGGCACAGACACCCGACCACAGGGTAGCGCTCAGATCAGTAGGTGATGCTGCCGACCTGATTGGCGTTGAAGTTGGGCAGGTTCGGGAATTTCTGGAAATTCATGGCGACGATCACGCGCTTGTCAAAGTTTTCTGGCACGTGATGCAGCAGTATGCCCGGGAAGATGACCAGCGAGCCAGGGACTGGCTTGACCACCAGTGAGTTCGCGAACACGATGGGCGCACAATGCTCATTGGCTTCAAGATAGGCGACCGCCACCAGATCCGAGGGGAAGTGATGATGCAGGAGGGTTTGGTCCGAGTGCTCATAGATCACGCCCCAGCAGTCGGTGGGCCGCAGCACCATGTTCAGTGCCGCCAGATCTGCCTGCAGGAATTCGCGTGACACGCGGGTCGCCAGTGATCCCGTCACATCCAGCAGCGGATTGAATTTCGGGCTGATCAGGTGACTTTTCCACGGGCTCATGTAGATCGCCCGCACGTTCGATGGCGTACTGTCGGGATGAACCTGACGCACATCGTCAATCCCTTCGCGAGCCAGACGCAGCACCTCGGGATACGGGTTCAGGCTGCAATGAAAAATAGGTAGCTTGGTGTCGACTTCGAGCTTGTGCAGTTCAATCGTTTGTAGGGCATCGGCAACGGTGTTCATGATTTCTCTGAGGTGACTTTGGGTTAACGGACACTGTCAAACCCGGGCGGGGCAAAACCGGGACGAGGTAGAGCCCTCCGGGGCAAAGTGGTTTTATCACTTGCCTTACAGAA
>RGFZ01000064.1 GCA_010024875.1 Oxalobacteraceae bacterium
CTTGGTTGCACACGCAACCACGCCAGCTGCCATGACCAGCTGCGGCTGAGGAAACCTCCCAGTAGGTCGCTCAACAAACACGAACACCGGGGGAAAATGACCGACCAGCGCAGTAACGAACGAACCCCACCTGCGATCAATCACCGCAAGGTGATCAACCGGGTGACGATCTTTGCGCTTATCGAGAAAACAACGATTGGTCTGCCACTTGCCGTCCTCGAAGACAAACGCTACATCGACGAACTCCGTTGAAACGTCAACCCCCCACAGCGCGGGCCTCATCGCTTGGTGCGCTCGCGACGAATCTGATACGCGCTACACGGATGAGCATTGATCTTCAACGCCACTCGACGACGCACATCTTCTGGAATACGACCTACTGGCTCATGGCCGATCAAGTCGAACGGGCGCAGCAGCTGCACGATCCGATGGCTGCGACGCTGCGCCGGACGACGACGCTTGTCCAAATCAGCCGCGCGAGTGGTGATCGCCAACCGACACACATAATGAATCGGCAGCTTCGCCAACCGCTCATCGTTGATCACCTTTGGCAACGGCACGTAACCCTGGCAGATCTGTTCCTTCAGCTGGCGCGTCGCGCCACGCAGCTCGGCAGACCTGCGGTTCATCTCAGCCGTCCGGGGATCACCAGCAGCAAACCGATGCGCGGCCGGCGGCGGGTTCACAGCACACATCATCTCTCCGATCAGTCACCTACACAACAACGGGTGGGGGGGAAAAACCACCACCGCCTCACGGTATCACGCCGAAACTTGCGAATGGGTACGCAACACAGACTGCAGCGCACTCAGCCGCCGTTCTAAGGACCGCTGACGGTCCAGCAGCTGCGACAGCTCCATTTGAGCCTGCCCATCAGCAGCAAGCAGACCACCGACCGCCAGGTCAACACGCGCCTGCACATCAGCCTGCGTACCCTCACCACCCTCACGGGCGGTCAGCCACGCCTGCGCGCGACCAAGACGAAACGCCGTCGCAGCAGCTTCACGCTGAGCTCGAGCCCGCCACAACAGCGGATCAAGCAAAGCCAACTCATGCTCGAGCACTCCGATAGCTGCAACCACCGCGACGGGGTTGTCGGTATCAACACCCTCAGCATCACTGCCCATACTTACGGCACACCTCCACAAATGGCCACAACTCGAAGACGTCGGCGGCTTGATCGGCAGGCCACGCCCGTTGACCATTCCAGCGCACACCCTCAGGCAAATCAATAGGGGTGTTAGGGCCAATCATGCCGTACCCAACGTCGATTAGCTTGGTCTCGTCATCGAAGCGCGCAAGAAACCGCACAACGCGGGCCATGAAAGCCACCATGTCATCCTGCGGCCGCGGCATAAGGGTCTCCCTGTGATCGCGCATAGCGCGCGTCAACGGATCAAAGCTCATAGCCTCGACGCCGGGTGGCGCTCCCAAGACATGAACCAGTTCACGCCCTCACCATCATCAAGCATCACACCCGCACCCGTCAGGTGAAGGACAACGTAATCACCCGCCGGCAGCCAATGCGACCGGCCCTCAGGATCAGGACCCTCACCGTTCATGTCCGGCTCAACAACCTGCGTACGCTCTGGAACAGTCAACATCCCAATCATGACTTCCTCTTACGCTGCAGGTCACGGAACGCGCGATCAGCCTTGAACGCCGCAACAGCAGCCTCCCAAATCTCAGGAGTCACCTTCGTCGTAGCGTCATAAACACCGTACTCGCCGGTCGGCTTACACAGCACGATCTCTAAACGATCGATCGGCGCGCCACCCATCTCCTCCCAAGCAACCTTGTAGCCCATCAGCTGCCGGAAAAACGAATCCGGGCGATTCTCCTTACTCGTCTTCAGATCAGCCAGCACCAGTGAACCGCCCTCGTCGCGGTACAGCAGGTCGAAACGACCGGCATAACCAAGTCGCAGCGAAGCAACAGGCTGCTCCATCAGCTGTACATCAGGCTCCCGGTCAAGCCACCACGCATACAGCGCCTGGCAGAACGGCCGAGCAGACTCCGGCATCGCATCAATGTCCGGCGTGCCACCAAGACCGAGCACATTAAGCGCCTCATGAATCCCGGTACCACGATCAGCAGCCAAACGCTTGATCGCGTTCGGATCAAGACGATTCTCCAGCGCCAGATACTCAATGAGCGTCTTAGGTTTAGCGCTCGAGCCCTTACCACGCACATGAGCCATCGCCTCAGTCGGCGCGCCATCCACGATCCGCTGGTGCTCATCATGACCACCAACCAGCTCACCGTACGGCAGATCACCCGAACGAGCTAGCTCAACCGCAGCCGCAAGACCAATGCGGAAACCCCACCACGTCAGCGCCGGCTTCGGAAGCGTCGCATCAAGAATCTGCGTCACCGACGGAACTTCCTCACCATTGACCTTGTACCGATGTTTCTCATCGTCAAAGTCAATCACCAGCTTCTCAGACGGAGCGATCAACTCACCCGTCGACAGATCACCAAACATCAGCATCACCTCTCAGCAGCCTCGACAACCTCGCCGGGCTATTCATCCAACGCTCCGCCGTAATACTCGACAACCAATCCTGCACAGTCGGAATCCGGCCACAATCCTCCATCACATGCTGCTCACCGATCACACGCACCGGCACAAGCCGGCCTGTCGAAAGCGTCAGCGTAGAACCAAACACCTGCTCGCACTCGAAGATCCCGAACGCATGGTGACGCAAAGCGCGATGGCGAAAATCACCAAACGCCGCCTTCGACTCATCAAACCACGCATGAATCGCCTCAAACTCCGCGGGCTCACCACCCCACTTCTTAGCGGAACTAACCGCATGGTGATACGGGTGAGCCATCACCCACCCGCCACGGTCACAGTCACTACCGGCTGATCAACCCACGTCGTCTCCTCAGCTTGCAGCACACCAGTGCGGTCAGCGACCGACCAAAACACGTGACCGAACACGCTGAAATCACCCGCGAACGAATGGTAATGATCGTAAATGGGGAACTCCAGCGCATCGAGCCGGGCATGCAGCTCATCGCCAACGGTCACAGACTCATGCGTACGATGCAGGCAATTCATCGCCTCCATCGAATCCGCAGGCACCTCGGCACCCTCTTTAGGCTCACCGTACAGCTCGCTGCCCTGCACGTAACCTTCGTCGTGGCCACCGGAGAACTCCAGCACCACATACCGCACCCCGGCATCAGCCAGGGCGTCTAGCACCTTCGCTGCATCAGCATGTTTCTCAGCCATCACATCACTCCTAACCGACATCGGAAAGCGCCGTTTGCAGCAAACCGATGATCTCCCACTTGAACAAATCCGACCCGTCAGCATCAGCCGTCAGGCGCACAACCGAATGTGAACCATCAGGCATCGCCGCCTCGAGCACTAACACCCACTTCACCAGCACACTGCCGCCAAGGGTCTCATCCTCGGCAAGCGTGCGCTGAACTGTCTCCTGAATAGACTGCTTGGCCTCCCTCACGCGACAGACGGGCCATTAGAGGTCTGCTCAACGATCCACTCACGAGCCTCCTTGACCGACTTGAGAGTCGACATCTTGTCGCTCTTATCTACACCGTGAACGGTCTGAATGTACGCCTTGAAACGCTCAATGAACGCCGGGTCATTAGCGGCCGCAGCAATGACATCCTGCTGCATACGCGCACGCTCAGCAGCCACCTTTTCAGAGCCCTTCACCGCCGGCGTCTCCGAAGGCGCGCCCTCCTGCTCAGGAATCTCCTCAGCAGGCATTGAGAAGAACTTATGCAGAGCAAACTTCTTGCCGTACGTCTGCGCCGTGGCATAACCAAAGCCCTGACGATTCGTCGCCTCGATCGGATACACCGCCTCGACCTTGAACAGGTCGCTCTCAGGCGGCTGCTCAACATCGATCATCGCTACGCGCGTAACAAGGAAACGCTCGTCCCCATCCTCACGGTGGGCGGGGAAATCCACCACCACCGCAAACAGCAGCTCACGCTGCCACACACGCAGCAGCGACAAAGCACTGTGCTCCTGGAAATACTCACCGAACTTCGCGCGGCCAGTCTTCGGCAGGTGCGCGATATGCGCCTGCACCCACGCCAGCTTGGCATACACGCCAACCAGCGGCTTATCGGGAAGGGTCAAGCTATCAGCGTCAAGCTGCGTCGCACGCTTAGCGGGGGGCATACACATCTCCAGTCAGTCGGCGATCAGGGCCAGTAACCCTGAACGCGGTGAGAGCCTGCAGCCGACTCGGCAGCCACAAGCCATAACGCTCACCCAGCTCAGACTGAGTGAGATTAGAAGTAATCAGCAACGACCGACCCGCATTCAAGCGCTCATCGACCGCCGCAAACAGAAGCTCCTGCGCGGACTGCGTGGGGTTCTCCTGACCAAGATCATCAAGCACAAGATCAGACTTGGCCTGCAACAGGTTAGTCGACCGGCTGAACTCCAAAGACCCATAAGCCGCCCGAGCATCCATAACAAAACGCGGCGCACTCACCCACGACACCGACGTGACCGCAAGACGAGCACGCGCCGCCGCAGCAGCCATAAACGTCTTGCCAACACCCACCGGGCCGCACAGGAACAAGCCGGTCAGCTCACCACGGGCCCAAAGGTCAAGCGCCTCACGAACAGGCGCACGATCATCGCCCTCAATGTCCGACAGGCGCGCAGAACGAAACACATCAGGCAAACCCGACGCATCCACGCGAGAATCAATCACGCGCTCCGCTCTCAGCTCGGGCGACTCACGCTTGGCTAGATCGGCTGGCGCGAGCTTCACGCAATCAATACACAAGCCGCGCGTACGCCAATCGCCAGGAGCACCATCAAGCTCAATGTCATTAGGCTCCCAAATAGGGCTCGAGCAGCACCCGCAACGCGGAACGGTCGGGCGAACATAGTCAGTTTTCAAAACGATCGTACTCCTCAGCAATCACGCGACGCGGAGCGCCACTAACCAGCGTCGCGCGCTGACGCTCCAAGCGTCCACGCAACACGCCAACACCATCGCGAACCTTTCCCGAGGAACCATGGTTGATCCAATCGCACGTAGCCGAAACAGCTGCGCCATGGTCACAGTCGGGAAAGTCAGCGAGAAGCTGCGAAACGCGGCCCGGATGCCAAGACAGAGCCGGGCAGCGCTCACGCAACACTTCTAACAACGCAAACGCGTCAGGATTCCGCACCAGCGTCGTCGTCCTCCTCGACCTCAACTCGCAGGCCTTCATCCCACGAAGCGATACGAGGCATCTTGCGACCCGAAGGCATGGCCTTGCTGAGGAGGTGGTGGGCAACACCACCCGCCCACGAATCACGCAGACGACCGAGCTGCGGCCGCGACGAAGGCGGATACGTCCGCGTGTCGGCAACCTGCGCGGTCGCAAGCAGAATCAGCGCACGGTTCCACAGATCCACGGTGTCAGCCGCGCCCTCGAGGAACGAGACGACACCGTTACGCGCCGCGTCGAGGTCATAGCGCGTAGCGCGCTGATTGCCCTCCGGCTCGATCACGTACCTTGGGTCGCTGATCGCAAGGCCGTAAGCCAGATCATCGACGTACGGGTCGATAAGCGCACGCACCAGCAGCCTCGCCTGCGGCAGCGCCAGCTCACCGACACCCTGAGCGGAAGTCAGCGCAGCCCACACCCGCTGATTGACGTTCCGCGCCTCAGCGGCCTCAGCCTCACGAACCTCGGCCTGCTCAGCCCGCGACGGGCCCTCAGCGGCCGGCGCGTCAGCCTCGGCGGCAGTCTTGCGCTTGTTCAGCGCACGAAGCGCACGCTTGTAAGCGGTCACCAGCTCCGCATCGAGATACTCGCGGTCAGCCCACAGCACCAGGTCGCTCTCAGCAGGCGCGTAAGCCACGCCTACGGCCACGCCAGCAGTCACCTGACCCTCGGTGAGGGTAGGCCACGCAACACCGTCAGCGGCCTTATACGCGTCCTGAGCTTCCTGCAGGTCGCTCGACGGCGCAAAGTTAGCCGGAGTACGACCAAACCGCGAGACCTCGTACGGAACCTGCTTCTGCTCACGCTCCAGATACTGCGGCAGCTGCCACAGCGGATCGTCGATGATGTGCGTCGCCGACCGCTCAGTCTCAACCGCGATCAGCGCAACATCAACACACGCCTCCGGCGAAACCTTCGCGATGTCGACGAACACCTGCTGCGCGCCAATCGGCAGCGTTCCGCGCGACAGCAGCTGCGAGACACGCTCCGGCAGCGACAGCATCAGCAGACGTGACTGCACCAGCTTCTGCGAGACGCCGAGCAGCGACGCGACCTCTTTGACCGAACGGCCACTCTCACGCAGCCGCTGGAAAGCCTGAGCCTCCTCGATTGGCGACAGGTCGACGCGGACAGCGTTCTCGGTGACCGCGTCAATCAGGTCCTCGGCCTCGTCGCCAGCACCACGCTCGGTGACCGACACCCAGGCGTCAGAGGCACCGTTCAGCTCGAGTGCCGCCAGACGGCGGTGGCCGCCAATCAGCACGTACGGCTGGTCGGACTTGGGGTCGTGGCGAACGATTAGAGGCTGGAGCTGCCCGCGCGA
This sequence comes from Oxalobacteraceae bacterium, assembly GCA_010024875.1. Classification (GTDB taxonomy): domain Bacteria; phylum Pseudomonadota; class Gammaproteobacteria; order Burkholderiales; family Burkholderiaceae_D; genus Pernthalerella. The sequence goes on from RGFZ01000064.1 coordinate 6,542, forward strand.
GCTGATACTCGTCGCGAGACGCTTGAGCTCCTGGCGTTCGAGCTCGTCGCGAGGGTTGAACCCCTCACGAACGAGGATCTCGTGGATAGGTACTAACAGCTTGCTATCAGGCACCAACATCACTCCTTCCGCACGGCACAATACCGCGCAAGTAGGCGGGAAAACCCGCAGATACGCAGCGTCCACGCTGCGCCCTATAAACAACACATGACCGAAGAAAAAGCCGGGGAAATCGAACCCATCCCCACACACGCGCAGCAGCGCCAGGCGCTACACGAATACGACAACCCCTACACCACGGGCAGGCCCACCAAGTACCCGCCCGAAGTCATTGACCGCGCGCTACTTGAAACCGCCGCCAACGGAGGCAACGCCCGCAAAGCTGCCGAAACGCTCACCATGATCGGTCTGCCGATCCGACACGAACAGATCAGCCGCTGGCGCAGAGGCCGCTTCCGCAAACGCTACGAGCAGATCAGCAGCGAAGCAGGAGCCGAACTCAGGGAGAAAATCGCACGCGAAACTCTTGAGCTCGTACAGAATCTGCAGGAAACCGAAGGCCGCGCCCTCAAACAGGTCATGGCCGGCCTAAGCGACACCAACGCAGTAGAAGCCAGCGTCATCCTTAGAAACCTCGCGCAAAGCAAACAGGTCAGCCTCACACAGGAAGGCCAGCTACGCGGACGCAGCGGCGTCGTAGTCGACGTGCGCGGACTCGGCGAACTCACCGACGCCTTGGTCAAACTCGGCGTCGCAGAAGAAATCACCGACGCGGAAGTCGTCGAAGACGAATAGGGCGCAAGCCTGGCAGGCAATCCAGGGGAGGAGTATCTGTCTTTTACACCTGAGCGACGCGCTATGAAAACGCCGCAAGGGCCCTAAACGAAGAACGGGGGAGGGGCGCAACGCCGACGGGAAGGAAACCGGCGTCTGGAGATCGCTGTCTTTTACACGCACGCGCCGGAGGTGAGCAGCGCGGCGGCCCAGAGGCACAAATCAGTCTACCGTGTGTGACCACCCACCCCAAAACAACGTCGGCGCAGACCACTGCGCTAACTGCAGAGAGAAATTCCGGCCAAACACGTGAGCGGTAGCAAAGCCCTGCTGCCAATCAGCGGCGTTCGCATAACCAAGGCCACCATCCACGCGGGCCATGGTTCCAGCCTCACACGCTGAAAACACGCGCGGCGTTCCGTCGATCGCCGGCATCGTCGCTTTCACGATCGACTGGCGATGCGTGTGACCGATCACGACCGAATACATCAGCCGCTGCAACGTCTTCAAAGCCGACGAGCCAGACCCGCGCGACGCGATCCACCCATGACGCGCCGCCAACGTAGGCGACACCTCAACCTGAGCGGTCTCGTACATCCCATTCGGGGACTCCACCCACTCAACACCAAGCTCATCGAGCCGCAGCAGGTACGGCAGAGACAAAACGCTCAGCTCGTCAGGCGAACACGCCCGCTTGAGGTTCAACGCCGGCCGCAGGTTGTCGATCACCGCCAGCCGCACACGATCATCATGATTACCCGGCAACAACTGAACCGTCGAGCCCGGCGACGCGCGCCGATACTCAGCGATAATCCGGTAGGCGCAATCAAGGTTCTCCTGCAACGACGTCGCCCACTCCGGCGAGAAACGATGCCGGGAGACCGAATCAGCATCGATCAGGTCACCCAGCAGCACAATCCGGTCAGGCTTATGCGCGCGAAGCCAAACCAGCGTCGCCTCATGAAGCGCACGGTCGAAATGCGGAGCGTGGTGATCACCGAGGAAACAAACAAGCTCAGGCGCCCCCGGCACAGCGCGACGCTTAGGGGGTGGGGGAGGCACCCATCCATCACAGCGAGCCGGACGCAACAGCTGCGACACCGGCACCAGGTCAACCCGCAGCTGCGAATGCGTATCACCATCAGCGCCCCACGTGTTCACCCGCGCGCGCGCAACCTCCCAATCCGCAGGATCAAGATTGCGCGACTCCACAAGACGTGCAATGTCCCCCCACTCACGGGGATCATCACTGGAAACCGACCGATCTTCACGAACAAGCTGCGCGTCACGACGCCAGCCCTGCAACGTAGAGCGAGGAACTTGCAGCTCGTCGGCCACTGCCTGCCAACTACCAAGTGACTCGCGCATCGCAGCGAGCTTGGTACCTGACGGGCGTTTAGCCGAAACAGGCATCGTCAGCTGAACACCACGCCCCAAAGCACGAGACCCATAATCAGCATGAGCGACACCGATGCTGCGACGCGAACGACACCGCGCACCGCATCAGCACGGCCCTGGCGGTAACCCTCAAAGAAACTGTCGCTATGGGATCGCTCGATCACAATGCCAGCTTGCGCCACACCGCGATCACCTGCCGCGGCTTCACACTTTCGTAGCTCACATTGTTAGTGATCGGGTCGACCGAAACACGCGACAGCGACGGCTTATCCGCAGGGGAAATCGCAGTAACTACGCCATAAAACAAGCGTCCGCGAACATCGCATCTGACCACATCACCTACATGAATACGGGAAAGCCGCATCACGCACCCGCACTTTGCGGGACCTTGGTGGTAACCGGGTCTACAACCGGCTCATCAAGCTCAACACGCAGCATTCCAGGCTCCCACGCAGCATCACGAGCCTCAAGCAAACACTGACCACGAAGCCACGACATACCTTGCGAGCCATACTCGCTAGAGACGATCGTGGTCGTGAACGGATACACATCAGGAGAAAGAAAACTCATTTGACGAACTCCTCCAGACGCGACCACGAATCTGACAGCTCGTGACGAGCAACCTCATCAGCAGCCTGAGCACGACGTTCTGCACGCTCAACCCGGCTAGTGGCATCCAACACTGTCGACACGTGACCAAGGATCGCTGCACCCTGCTCTGTCAGCTCATCCTCACGCGCCGCGAGGATCTTCCGCAGCTTACGCAGCTCATCGAGCTCACGCTCACTAATCGGTTGACGCGAATGAGTACGAAGCCGCGCCATCACATTGTCGGACGGGGCGTTCAGCGATTGAAAGATCACGTCGCTCGGAATCTCCACGTCCTCGAGGAACTTCTTACGCGAATGCGACGGAATGCGCGCAGCCATCTTCCGACGAGTGGAAGCCCTACACGCCCACCGACCAATACGCGCAGCATCAGGTGGCGAAGGATCCTTAGACGTGTTGTGCTCACTGAGAACAAGACGGACGCCCTGGAACTCACTACCAACCCAAATCGAATCCTCACAGTACGCGCGAGGCTTGAAGTAATACATCCCAACAGGAAGCTCGCCCTGAGCACGATCAAACGACGCCAGCATCACACCGCCGCCGTTTTGCGCCTCGCGCTCATACGCACCGTTGCCGGCGCAGTTATTAAATCGGCTCGCAAGCAGGTCAAAGCACGCAGGAGGCACGAATCGAAACTCACGGCCAGCACACGAACCAACGTAAGGCAAGGCACGGCGGCCAAGACGATCAAGGATGAGCTCCTCTTCACGGATCATCCGCGTGAAAGCAGCCCAATTACTGTCCCGTAGATGCTGCTCCAAGTTGCGACCCTCGACAGCCGCCCACCTCGCGATCGCCGCAAACATCTCCGCGCTCAGATTGGGAACACTCGACCACACGGGTTCGCGGTAATACGACGCCTGCTCACGACGCTTCATCTCAGGACCAAGCTCTTCAATCAGGACGCGCGCAATACGCGCAGTCGCCTCATCCTGAACGATCCGGTGCAGACGCGGCAGCAAGCCAGCCTCCGGCCCGCGAAAGACTCGCGGACGCTCGTCAGCTAGCGAACGCCAGCTCGCAAACCGGGAGGACGCGACGTCCACCCACACAGGCTCGATCGCCACCTCGATCTTGTGCGTCAGCTTCATGTCCCGCTTGACCAGCTCATCGCGCGACAGCCCCCGCAGATCCTGACGAATCGACCAGCAACGCGAGTCACCGTCAGCATCGACCTGACGCAGCGCATACCTCACGCAAGCGAGATCCTCACCCCAACCCTTCAGACGCTTCTCAGCCGACCGGCAATGCTTCTTCAACAGCCTCATCAGAACTCCTGACTAGGCGCGCCAACCACAACCTCACCAGTCGGCGACACCTGAAACACGTGAGGAAACGACTTCTCCTCACCCATGAACACCAAAACCCACCCATCCGGCAAACCCGGCGACGCATCAACAACCCGCAAATCCGACTCGCAGCCAAACCTCCGGGCAGCACGCGTCACCGTCTCAAACTGCGAACGAGTCCTACAACCCGACGCAACCACCTTCACGCCGCACCCGAAGGAAACGGAACCACATTGTCAACGACAGACGGCGACGGCGAAACAAACCCCGACGCCTGACGACGCGCCTGATCAAGCCCAGCAGTCCCATACACGCGAAGGAACTTCGAGCACTCAGACGGCGACGCCATCGTCAACGAATGCGAACGCATCGACACATTACGTATCACCGCTGCAATCACGAACCGATCCTCAGCCTCGAGAAACACCTTGGGAAGATCAACCCACATCCGGCACCTCGTAGGCAAACTTCGCGTCCTGGGCCAGCATCTGGAACGTCACCGACGCGCCATCCTGACGCTGAAACGAACGAGACGAACCCGACACATCAATCTGCGTCACCGATAGGCCAGAAACGTACGCCTTACCCATCAGATCATGCGACGGCGAACCGGGCTCAGGAGCCGAAGTGAACGCAACGAGCTCGTGAGCACCAAGCATCAACATGAGCGCTGTACGCGCATACCCAGCACGACGGTTCACAACATCGCCCCACGGCTCGGTCCACAGAGCAGGAAACACCGCAACCGGCACCCCACGCGCCACAGCACTACGAATCACCGTACGGCAAGCACCCTTCTCATCAGGCACCAGCAGAAGAGACTCATGATCAAGCTGAGCCACCCACTCATCGATCACGCCGAACACGTTCCACGACGGGTTACCACACGCAATCGTACGCGGATACATCTCAACGCCACGAGCCTCAGCAGTCTCCACAAACTCTGCCGGAGAACGCACATCAAACCGCGACGACACCTCACTGACAACAGACACCAGCAACCTCCTAGATCGACACCTGCGCCAAACCACCCGGCGCACGAACAACACACACCCTGCGCGAAATCGACACCACCTGAAACACACC
>RGFZ01000065.1 GCA_010024875.1 Oxalobacteraceae bacterium
AGAGCCGCGGAGCAGGTGCAAGACGGTCTCGATGGAGAACTGTGATGGCTACCAACAGAATCGCGCGACTTATTTCGGTGCAGGCTAACCTGCACGCAGGGCAGGTTAAGCGCAGCGGCCGGAACCAAAATAAGGCGCGCGCGGTATTTAGAGCCGCGGAGCAGGTGCAAGATGGACTGGACGGGGAGATCTGAGATGCTGCTAATGATCGATAACTACGACTCGTTCACCTTCAATCTGGTTCAGTATTTCGGCGAGCTGGGCGAGGAGGTCCGCACCTACCGAAACGACGAGATCACGCTTGAGCAAATAGAAAAGCTCAACCCGGCGCGCATCTGCATCTCGCCCGGCCCCTGTACGCCGCATGAGGCGGGCGTATCCGTCCCAGTACTTCAGCATTTCGCTGGCAAGTTACCCATCCTTGGGGTTTGCCTTGGTCATCAGAGCATAGGCGCGGCATTCGGTGGCAAGGTCATACGCGCGAAAGAAGTCATGCACGGCAAGACCTCTCCGATACAGCACACGGGCATCGGCGTGTTCAAAGATCTACCTTCGCCTTACACCATCATCCGGTATCACTCACTGGCCATCGAGCGCGAATCGCTGCCAGATTGTCTAGAGGTCACTGCATGGACCGATGATGGCGAGATCATGGGCGTACGCCACAAAGAATATGCGATTGAGGGCGTACAGTTTCACCCTGAATCCATCCTCTCCGAGCATGGCCACGCCTTGCTGAAGAATTTTCTGACGAGTTGATTGGAGAGATCCCCATGACGCTGACACCGCAACAGGCGCTGCTGCGCTGTATCGAGCACCGCGAGATTTTTCACGACGAGATGCTTCATCTGTTCCGCCAGATCATGGGCGGCGAAATGTCACCGGTCATGATCGCCGCGCTGACCATGGGTCTGCGCGTGAAAAAAGAAACGATTGGCGAGATCGCTGCAGCCGCGCAGGTAATGCGCGAATTTGCGACCAAGGTCGATGTACCCGATACCGATCATCTGGTCGATATCGTTGGCACGGGTGGCGATGGCGCGAATACCTTCAATATCTCGACCGCATCGATGTTTGTGGTCGCGGCGGCCGGTGCGCGCGTGGCCAAACATGGCGGTCGCAGCGTCTCTTCCTCTTCGGGTAGTGCGGACGCGCTGGAAGCACTGGGCGTTAACATCAACCTCAAGCCCGAACAGGTTGCGGAATCGATCCAGGAAACCGGCGTGGGTTTCATGTTTGCACCGAACCATCATGCGGCGATGAAGCATGCGGCGCCGGTGCGCAAAGAGCTGGGCGTGCGCACCATTTTCAACATTCTGGGCCCGCTGACCAATCCGGCCGGCGCGCCGAATATCATGATGGGTGTGTTTCACCCCGATCTGGTCGGCATACAGGCGCGCGTGCTGAAGCTGCTCGGCGCGCAACATGCGGTGGTCGTCTGGGCGCGCGATAACCTGGATGAGGTGTCGCTCGGTGCAGCAACCATGGTGGGCGAGCTGGTGAAGGGTGAAATCCGCGAATACGACATACATCCTGAAGACTTTGGCCTGCAAATGACTTCCAGTCGCAATCTACGGGTGGACGGCGCGACAGAATCCGTGTCGCGTATCCTGGAGGCGCTGGACAATCAGCCGGGTCCGGCACGTGACATCGTGATCCTGAATGCCGGTACTGCCCTTTATGCGTCTGGCGTTGCCAGAGATATCGCCGATGGCGTTGGCCGCGCTAGAGAAGCGATCGCCTCGGGCAAAGCGCGTGCAAAACTCGATCAGTTCGTCCGCTTTACCCGGCAATGCGCGTGACAATGAACACCATCAGTAAACCATACCAGCACCCATCATCAGTACGCCACCATGTCCGATATCCTGAAAAAAATTCTCGACGTTAAAGCCGACGAAGTCAGCGCAGCAAAAAAACATCAGGATCTGGCCAGCCTGCGGCGTGACGTCGAATCCGATCATGAAGCACGCCGCCAGCTGCGAGACTTTGAAGACAACCTGCGTGAGACAATCGCTGCCGGCAAAGCCGGCGTGATCGCTGAAATCAAAAAAGCCTCGCCCTCCAAAGGCATATTACGTGAAGATTTTCAGCCAGCCGAGATCGCTGCAAGCTATGCGTCTCATGGCGCAGCGTGTCTATCCGTACTGACTGATGTGAATTTTTTTCAGGGTGCGCCTGACTACCTTAAGCAGGCGCGTGCCGCCTGTGCGATTCCGGTGCTACGCAAAGATTTCATGATCGATCCGTATCAGATCTATCAGGCACGTCACTGGGGCGCAGACTGTGTACTACTGATTGTCGCCGCGCTTGATCACGGACTGATGCGAGAACTTGAAGCCTGTGCGCATGAGCTGGGCATGGGCGTGCTGGTGGAGGTACATGATGCCGAGGAGCTGGACGTTGCGCTGACCCTGAAGACCCCCATGCTGGGCATTAATAATCGTAATCTGCGCACCTTCGAGACGTCTCTGGATACGACCCTTCATCTGCTGCCAAAGATCACTCCCGATAAAATGGTCATCACCGAATCCGGCATTCTCGGAACCGAGGATGTAAAACGCATGCGCGATGCGGATGTACATGCATTTCTGGTCGGCGAAGCCTTCATGCGCGCGGCTGACCCAGGCGTTGAACTGGCGCGCTTGTTCGGCTGATATTTACTGACCTCGCGCCGTCATTCAAAGCGCAACGGATTGAGCTTCGACACCCATTCGCCGCCCAGCGGCAATGGTTCATTGAGCATCAGCGAGGCGAGAAACTCCGCGCACAACGGCGCGCAGGCGATGCCGCGCGATCCATGTCCCACACTGGCATACAAACCTTCAGCGATCTTGCCCACTAGCGGTAAGCGATCCTGGGTTGTGGATCGCCATGAAACGCGACCGCTGTGGAGCTGTTTTGAAGAATCCACAAATCTCGGTAGTAAACGCTCGAGACGCTGAAGATTCTCTTCGTCATCAGAAGCTCGCGCCGAAGCATCCTCATCGTCATATTGAATCGTCGCGCCTATTGTGTGCATGCCATCCACTGCCGGCGTAATGTAACCATCGCGACAAACGATCATGCGCACCTCGAAGCCTTCACGTACTGCCAGTGACGATAACTGACCGCGCGCCTTGTCCACGGCAAGCGACACGGGGCTGAGCTGACCAAAAGCATCAGCCAGCACGACGCGTGCCGAGTCTATCTGAGTGCCGTCCGATAGCTGAAGCTGCCATCCCGTTTCGATTTGCGACAATCGCTCTGCCTGCAGACCGGTCTTCAGCGTGATCAGCGGATGGTCGAGCATTCGCTTTACCAATTCTGCAGGTACGACCCAGGCGGCTTTCGGCAGCAAAAACGCATCAGCAGAGAGCTGCTGGCCACAGAGCGCACTCGCTTGCACAACGTCAATTTCTGCCAGCCAGTCCTTCGGCATGGTTTGCGCGTGCTGTCTGAGCTTTTCATGCCGGCGCTGATCGCGGGTGATGCGCAGCGCACCGCAGAATGCATGGGGCACCTGCTGACCATGCAAGGCCAGCCATTGTGCAAGCCAGATCACACCTGCCGCAGAAAAAGCCGCGATGGGATTCTCATCACCTCCTGGTTCCGGTCTCACTACCGCTACCGGATTGCCCGAACCGCCAGCTGCGGGTCGTTGTTGCTCGATCACGGTTACCGACAGACCGCGAACCGCCAACTGGCGTGCGATGCTGGCACCCGCGATGCCTGCACCGATCACGAGCACCGTTGATTTCACTGCCTCATGCGATGATGGCATCGCTGTATTTTCAGGCCAGCACGCAAACAAACGATCCCGCTTGCCGCCAAAGCCTGCACGCTTGCTGACATTGAATCCGGCCTCGGCAAGCGAGCGTCGCACCGCGCCGGCAACGCACCAGCTAGACAGACGTGCGCCGGGTGCGGCGAGGTCAGCAATTTTTTTCAGTGTGTCTTCAGACCACATCTCCGGATTGCGGTCGGGCGCGAAACCATCCAGATAAAAAGCATCAAATGTCCCTTGTACCGATGCCAGCATCTGCCCGATATCACCTAAGGCCAGCGTCAGCGTGACCTGATCATCAAGCGCGATCGTGTGAAAACCGGGGATCAGCGGCGGCCACGCCGCCAGTAACTTCTCGGCTAGCGCCTGAAGTTCGCGCACCATCGCCACAGGAGCAGATGGAATTGAAATCTTCAGCGCGGTACGCAAATCCTCCGCCGTGAACGGATGCTTTTCACTCCAGCAGCCGGATACAAGGCAAATCAGGCGCACGCATCGGCAACTCACAGCCCTCGATGAAGACGGCCTGAGCTTGTCCCCACGCACTGCTGCGGCTTGCATAGATATCGCCATACAACGGGGCAAACAATTCACCATGTTCGCCGGTCTGCCAGTAAGCAGGCTGTATCGCCAGAGAATTCATGTCCGGAAAAGGTTCAGTTGGCTGGCTTGCACTGACCTTCGAAGATGAGCAGCGACGTGGGAAGCTCCATGGTGTCGCTGACCGAAAGTGCGGCAAGATCGATCACAATCTTACGCATGGCCTGCCCGATGAATGAACCGTGTCTTGCCGTCGCAATCATAAGCTTCGCCGTCTGCCAGCGCCAGCAGGGGGACTATCAACAGTAAACCGCAAAGGGATTTCATCGGAAAACAGCCACGGGGGCCAAACAACGGGAACGGCGCATCATACAACGCGAGTGCCCTTCCGATCACAAGGTACCGGTATCGATTTAATCGACGCGAGGTCCCAGCCATCGATTGAACTCGGTCACCTCAGCTTCGCTCAGCTTGCCGGAGCGTGCTGTCAGACCGATCAAATCACGCAAATAATCGTAACGTGCCTTGGACTGATCCACTCGCGCTCGCAGCAAGCGTCGTCGCGCATCCAGCACATTGATCACTGTCGCCGCGCCCAGTTCATAGCCCCGCTCTTGCGCGCGCACGGTTTGTGTCAGCGCGTCGACTTCCGCATTCGTAGAATCAATACGCGCACGATTCGCTTGCGCCGACGCGTAGGCGACCCGCGCATCCCGCTCCACTTCTCGCAGCAAACTCTCGAGTTGTTCCTGATCGATAGCCTGCTGGGCTAGTGCAGAGGCTTCCGCTGCACTGGTTCGACCTCCCTCATAAATAGGTATGCGCAGTTCCAGCGACGCGCTGCCCACGTTATAGGAGCGCTGCGAGAGATTGTCATAGGTGAGATTCGATTGACTGTACTGCAGCAGTAGCGACAACTGTGGGTAATGCTCGGCCCGCGCAGCGTCCGCAGCGCGCCGACTGGCCTGCAATGCCTCGCGGCGAGCCATGATGGCAGGATTCGATTCTCGCGCCGCAGCCACCCAATAGTCAGCCGTCTCGGGTACGGATGGAAAAGTAGTCCGCACCAGCATGGCGAGTATTCCGGCGTCTCTTCCAGAGAGTTCGCGCAGGCGGACGCGTGCTGCTTCGCCTTTGTTGATGGCGTCGATCTCGCGCGTGTTGACTTGCTGCAGGTACGAAATCGCCTCTGTCAAATCGGTGACTTTGGCCATCTCCCTCTCTCGCATCGAGCGCAGGCGCTCCACTTGTTTTTGCGCTGCTTCTTTCTCCGATTGCAGTTGCATCAGCTCGTCATCTGCCTGCAGGGCAGTCAGATAGTGATCGGCGATTTGCGAGAATAGCTCTGCGCGAGCATTCGCTGCCTCCTGCTCGGCCTGCTGGATGCCAAAACGAGCGCTGTCGCTGCGATAGTAAGAGGGCAGATCGATAATGGCCTGACGCGCTTGCAGCACATTCCGCCGCCCGCTGTAACGCTGATCTCCAAAGCGATCGTTGTAATCATTGCGAGAGATGGAAGATTGAATGCTTGCCTGTGGATACAGACGACTGTCCGCCTGATCGGCTTCGCCACGCGCGCGCTCGATACCGAAGCGGCGCGCCTTGAGCGTGGGGTTGTCATTCATCGCTGAACGATACAGTCCGAGCAGATCGGTGGCTAAGACCCACCTACCGCTGCAAAGCAGTGTGCACGCCAACAAAACGGGCAAGGAACGATCGAGAAATTTGTACAACTCAATCCTCCTTCAGCGAACGCACCAGCATGTCCGACAGTGGCGCCGTCAGGTAATGCCAGAACGTGCGCTGCCCGGTCTTCACCAGCACATCCGCGGGCATGCCAGCGACCAGATCCAGCTTCAGTTTGGCTAGATCCTGCATGCCTTTCGGCGTGATCGTGACGCGCCCCAGATAGTAAGGCTGCTTGTTTCCATTGACGTCTTCGATCATCCGGTCGGCCGACAGCGTGGCCAGCTTGCCCTCAATACGTGGCATATCGCGCTGACGAAAGGCCGTGAATCTGACCTCGGCCATCTGACCCACGCGCAACTGATCCACATCCTGAGGCGACAGCTTGGCCTCGACGATCAGCGTTTCTTCCCCCGGAACGATATCGAGAAGGTGCGCACCCGGCTTGAGTACCTCACCCCGCGTATGCACGGCCAGACCGAGCACGCGGCCTTCTTCGGGTGCGACGATAGCCGTGCGCCGGTAGGTATCGTCGAGGCCTCGTATTTTTTCGCGCAGTGCGAAGATCTCTGCCTGTACCTCCGACAGTTCCTTCGCCACCTCTTTCTGCATGTCTTTTTCAAGCTGCAAGATCTTCAGCTGCGTCGAGCTAATCTCGACCTCTGCCGAGGTAATGTCATTTTGTAGCGAATCGCGCTGTCCTTCGTTCATTGCGAGATTACGTTCCATGTCGCGTACCCGCTGCCGCTCGGCATAACCCTCTTTTGCCAGCGCCTCAAAATCGACGCGCTCTTTTTCATAGGAATCCACTAGCCGGTCACGCATCGTCTTTTGCTGTCTCAGCCCGGCAATCTTTTCCCGCAGCTGTGCAATCTGCCGTTCATAGAGCATGATCTCCCCCTGTTGCGCCTGCCGGCGCACCCGGAAAGTCTGGTCCTGCACACGCATGGCTTCAGCCGCGCGGGCATCTTTCGCCATGCTGGTCAGCGCAACCGGATAGTTCACACTCGCCAGCCCATCGCGCTGCGCAATCAGTCTTGCTTCGCGCGCCATGTCCACTAGCAGCTGGCTTCGTACCTGCTCCAGTTGCGCTCTGGCCTGCACATCTTCCAGCGCCACGAGCACATCGCCCCGGTTTACCCATTGCCCTTCAGTGACGTTCACTTCGCGCACGATGCCGCCTTCGAGGTGATCTACTGATTTACGGTAGTTCTGCAGCACGACGACGCCATTGCCGATGGCGGCACTCTCGAGCGGCGCTTTGACCGACCAGATACCCAGCCCGACAAACAGCGCCAGCACCGCCAGTAGCCCGCCATAGCGCAACCTGCGCTCGCGGCGCTCAATCGCGGGATCGAGCGAGGTCTCATTGGCTGGCTTGCTCGTGGCCTGTTGGTCGACGGAAGTGCGAAATGGATGCGCGCTGGAGGTAGCATCTTTTGGCAATTCTTGGAACAGATTCATCAGGCGCCTCCTGTGGCCGTTTTTGCGCTTGCATGTTGTGCTCTTCGCTGCGCAAGCGATGCCGACACTTGTTCGGGCGTACCATGGAGGGCGAGCTTTCCATCGACCAGCAGCAGCACGGCATCTGCTCTTTCAAGCACACCATTGCGGTGCGTGACGATCACCACGGTGCTGCCAATCTCGCGCAGCTCATCTAGCGCTCTCATCAACGCGGTGCTGCCTGCTTCATCCAGATTGGAATTGGGCTCATCAAGGATGACGACTGCCGGATCTTTGTAGAGCGCGCGCGCCAGTGCAACGCGCTGTCGCTGACCGGCAGAGAGTGTGAAATTCCCCTCAAGACGCGTTTCGTAACCATCCGGCAGCGCCAGAATCATTTCATGCACGCCTGCGCGACGTGCCGCACGCACCACGGCTTCTGCATCGATATCGCCAAAGCGCGCAATGTTTTCCGAGATCGTTCCATCGAGTAGCTCGACATCCTGTGGCAGGTAACCGATCGCGCTTCCCAGCACGGCACGCGAGTATTGCGACAGTTCAGCGCCATCGAGGCGCAGCGTGCCGGAGTGCGGACGGTTCAATCCCAACAATGCGCGCAGCAAGGTCGACTTGCCGGCAGCGCTCGGGCCGATCACCCCCAGTTGCGAACCCACGGGAATCTTGAGCGTCAACTCCTTGATCACGGCCATGCGCGCACCAAACGGAGCAATCACCACCTTGTCCAGCTCATACTCGCCGCGTATCGGTGGTAGCCGCATGGAGTCGACAGGCTCGGGGTATTCGCCCAGCAATTCGGACAACCGCTTGTAGGCAGTACGCGCACCAGTCATCGTGCGCCAGCTGCCGATCAACTGATCGATCGGTGCGAGGGCCCGGCCAAGCAAAATAGAACCTGCGATCACCATGCCTGGCGATATTTCGCGCCGTATGGCGAGATAAGCACCGAGACCCAGAATCAATGATTGTGATGTCAGGCGGTAGGTTTTCGAAAGCGCAGCGATCAGTCCTGCCCTTGCGCTGGCACGATGCTGTGACTCTAGCGCCGCGCTGCGATCGCGCAGCCAGCGTTCGCGCAGCCGAGGCAGCATGCCCATGGCAGTGATGACTTCGGCATTGCGTAAATGCGAGGCCGTCTGCTGATTCGCCGCCATGCTCGACCGGTTTGCTTCTTGCAGCAGATGATGCGTGGCTAGTTCAGTCCAGACTGTCAGCCCTGCCAGCACCACCATCGAGAACACGGCTGCCCAGCCAGTCCAAGGATGAAAGACAAACATTAACGCGACATAGATCGGTACCCAAGGGGCGTCGAGCAGCGCAAATAGTCCAGCCCCGGTGACAAACTGACGCACACGATCAATATCTTCTAGCGGCTGTGCGCTGGTACGCTTACCACTGCTGGCAATCGTCCGATTGAAAATAGCGTCATGCACCTTGGGACCTAGCGCGGCATCAAAGCGCATGCTGGCGACAATCATCACCTGCGCCCTCAGCCATTCGAGTCCGCCAAAAATGATGAACATGAAAGTCGTGATCAAGGTGAGCATCAGCAGTGTCGGCACGCTGCCCGTCGATAGCACGCGGTCATACACTTGCAACATGTAGATCGATGGCACCAGCATCAGCAAGTTGAGAAACAAACTGAACAGCGCTGCCGATGCGATCGCGGTGCGGCTGGCCGAAATGACGGCACGCAGCGCGGGCGGTGTCGATACCGGTGTTGCTGCGGACGTGGCGCGAGCCGGTGCAAAGGCCGTGGTCGGCTGGGTCATGATGACTTTCTGGAGAGTGCTGCGATAGCGACGCGGTACCGCAGAGCAAGGCGCGGCACCGGGTCGGGCGGATTACTGCATGACTGCGGCAGGATCGAGTGCTAGCGGGTCTTGCTTGCTAGACGCTGTATTGGCACGCGACTTGTTCGCCGAGGAGATCACCTGATCGATCTGGCGCGCCAGCTGCATCAGATCGCCGAGCCCCATCGCAATACGGCATTCGAGACGGCCGTCGAGTGTTGGATTTTTTTGCTCACCCGAACGTGCGGCGCGCGTGACATCATTCAGCGCGGCATGTTCGATGAAACCGAAATCGATGAACGCAAAGCCAGAGCCAAGATGAACGCCCGTGATATTCGATACGATGGATCGGTCAGACTGATCCACTGCGCGCAGCCTCAGGTCGATGTGCACGGGCTGAGACTCGGCAGCAGCGTGCGTGTTGTGAGCGGCATCCAGCGGATTGGACAAATTTTGTGACATTCACTTCCTCCTCGATCAATGGGACTAGCCCGATATGGTTGCAATAATGTTAACCAGTGAAGAAGTGCGTCCACAAGCTTCCGCCAAAGAAAGAAAATCGGCTGTGTATGTGCGACGCCACACGGATTTCAAGCCCGTGTCAGCCCGCAGAGAACAGAACGCCGGGTATCCAAGGCATTTGCGGTCTGCGTGGCGTAGATCCACGGGCGAGTCAGGCCGTCAAAGCCTGTTGAATTAGTGCATGAGAGAAGCAACAAGGACGCCGCGACACGGGCGAATGAAAGAAAAAAAGCCGGAAGCGTAAAACGCCCCCGGCTTGCTCCCCGCCTCACTACCCGTTTGCGCCCGCTGTCGAACGCGTGCCTGTGAATGTCAGCTCATATGCAGGTGCATTTGCTGCTCTGCCACCGCCGATCCGACGAGCGTCAGCATGTGCTCGATGGTCGGCACACCATGATTATCCTGTGCGCCCGAGTGATCCCCTGCATGATCCTCATCATGATCATTGCTGTGATCCTCATTTGAGGCAACATCCCGGTCGTCATCGCCTTCCTGATCGTCCCCGCTATCCTGGTCATCATCACCCTCAGGCGGCGTGACTGAGATATCTGGCAGCATACGCTCGCCGACGGCAAGCGTGCTGCCCATATCCTGATCAGACTTGCCTAGCACATGCCCCATCTCATGCACGAGCACCGAGAACAGATCGACCTTGTTATGCGCAACTTCTCCAAGACCGAGCGACCAGCCATGGTCGGCGGCATCGTCGTCGATGGTGATTAGCGAACCGCTCGAGTTACCCAGCCACCAGCCTTGAGCATCTTCGCCCAAGTCTGCAATTTCCACCGTTGCTGATTTAAGCTGACCAAGCTGTTCCGCAGAAATGCCGTGATCTTCCCACCAGCAGATCGCTGCATTGATCACATGCTTGATCTGCGCATCGTTCACGGCCTTAGCACCATTACCCTGTTCTCCCTCCAGCAGCATCGGAGCTGGTTTCTTCGGAGCGAGATCAACGCCGCCAGCGTAGGTTTCGATCATCGTCGACTTAAACATCGTGTCGAACTGGTAATTAACGGTGGGCCAGGTCGCAGCGTTCTTGCCAACGATTGTGCCTATCACAGCGCTGGTGTCATATTTGACTGATGCCACATAAAAGCTGCCCACCTTACCAGTGAAATTCAGCGTGATATCACCATTCAGTGTGGCTATTGAATACGATTTCGATGACAGGGTATTCACGGTCTCACCGGCATCGTATTTACCGTTCTGGTTGGCAGTGACCGATAGTTGTTCGGTCGTTTTGCCATCAGCGACTTTGATACTCCCCGACGCGCCCGTGAAATAAAACAAGACGCCAGGATTAGTCTGACTGATCTTTCCGGTCTTCAGAGACGTACTATATTGAATGACGCCGCCCTGAAAATTGTAATATTGCTGAAAACTCAGGGCTGAGCCGTCCAGATATTGGTTGATTGTCGTGCTGGTGGGAGCGATCAATGCCGTCGTTGGCATCTTGCCGAAGTAATTTGCATAATCCGTAGCCTTCACCTCCGCACCTGAATAGGTCGTGAATGCCGTTGCGAGATCCGTTTGCTGACCAGACAGCGCTTGCACCTGTATTACCCGGGAGATTACGGTTTCTCCAGGTGCCAAATTTTTTATCAGTTGATCCCCAAGTCCAAAAGTGAAATCGAGCGCATTACCAGTTCCTAACGTCACCTGATCTTTCACATCAACATTCACCAATTTGACGTTACCGGTATTCTGAACAATAACTCGGAAATAGACTGCTTGACCGACGTTCGCAATGGGGCCGGTGGCGCTGTCTGCATCAAACCATGTGGAACCATCCAAAGAAACCTGCTTTTCAATTTGCAAGGCTGGATTCTGCACTACCTGGACTGTCGCATCATCCTGATCCGAGCTCGCACCATCGCCTGTTACCACTGCAATGTTCGTGATGCTGCCACCCGCC
>RGFZ01000066.1 GCA_010024875.1 Oxalobacteraceae bacterium
ACCAGCAAGCGCATCGCGATCGCGAAAGCCGCTAGCTTGGGGGCAGCACCGATTAGCAAGGTGACCGAAGTCGGAGATCCATGATAAACATCGGGCACCCACATATGGAATGGCGCCGCCGAGAATTTGAACGCCAGACCAGCCACCATGAACACCAGACCCAGCACCAGCACCATCTTGTGCGAAGGATCTGCTGTAATCGCTTGCGAGATCTTGCCGAGTTCCAGCGAGCCCGTAGCACCGTAGATCATCGACATGCCGTACAACATGAAACCCGAGGAAAGTGCACCGAGAACAAAATACTTCATCGCGGCTTCCGTCGAGACGGCATGGTCACGGCGCATCGCCACCAGCGCATATAGCGACAGCGACATAAGCTCCAGCCCCAAATAGATCACGAGAAAGCTGTTGCCTGAGATCATGATCATCTGACCCAACAGCGACAGCAAGGCCAGTACATAGAATTCTCCGGACAGATTACCGCCCAGCATGCCGCGCTCATTCGAATACAGTCGCGAGTAGACCAGCGTTGCAAACGTAGTGCCCGCGGCAAGACATTTGAGCAGGCTGGCCATCGGGTCCAGCACATAACTGTTATGAAAGGCGTACACCGTGCCGGGCACCGCATAATCGCTGATCGCGATGATTCCGGTCACGGCAACGACGAGCAATGACAAGCGGTGGCTGAGCGGATTTTTTTCTTCGTCGGCGAACAGCCCGGCCACCATCACCACCATGGTGGCGATCGCCAGAAAGATTTCGGCACTGGCTGCTGCGTAGTTCATTTCTGTCATGGTCAGTTTCCTGCGTTATTGCGGGATCTTGCTGATGGCCACATGGCGCAGCAGATCGGTCACCGAAGTCTGGGTCAGGTCAGTGAACGGTGCCGGGTAAATACCCATCCACAGCGTGGTAATCGCCAGTACGCCCAGCAACATGAACTCACGCGGGCTGAGATCGGACAGGGTGGCCACGTGCTCATTGCCGACCTCACCGAACACCACGCGCTTGACTAGCCACAGCGAGTAGGCCGCTCCAAGGATCAGTGCCGTTGCCGCTAGAACGCCGATCCAAAAATTGAATTTCACCGCGCCGAGAATCACCATGAATTCGCCGATGAAGCCCGAGGTGCCCGGCAGACCCGCATTAGCCAGCGAGAACAGCACGAACAGTGCGGCAAAGCGCGGCATGGTGTTGATCACGCCACCATAATCGGCGATCTCGCGCGAGTGGAGACGATCATAGAGCACCCCGATGCAAAGGAACATCGCGCCAGACACAAAGCCATGCGAGATCATCTGCATCAGGCCGCCCTGCACAGCCATGTCGCCGAACACGAAAAAGCCCAGCGTCACGAATCCCATGTGAGCAATCGACGAATACGCGACCAGCTTCTTCATGTCCGCCTGGACCAAGGCCACCAAACCGATGTAGATCACCGCGATCAGCGACAGCGTGATCATCAGACCGGCCAGTGCGTGACTGGCATCGGGGGTGATTGGCAACGAAAACCGCAGGAAGCCATAGCCGCCGAGTTTGAGCATGATGGCGGCCAGCACCACGGAGCCCCCCGTCGGCGCTTCCACGTGGGCGTCCGGCAGCCAGGTATGCACCGGCCACATCGGCACCTTGACGGCAAAAGCCATCAGGAAGGCAAGGAAGATCGGAATCTGCGCAGACATTGGCAGTGGCAGCTTGTGCCAGTCGAGAATATCGAAACTGCCTGATTCGATGTACAGCCAAATCAACGCGACCAGCATCAACAGCGAGCCAAGAAAGGTATACAGAAAGAATTTGATCGCTGCATAGACGCGGCGCGGACCGCCCCAGACACCAACGATGATAAACATCGGTATCAGCGTCGCTTCAAAGAACACATAGAACAACAAGCCGTCGATCGCGCAGAATACGCCAATCATGATTCCAGACAGGATCAGGAAGGCGCCCATGTACTGGGCAACGCGTGTCTGGATCACTTCCCAACCAGCGATGACGACGATCACTGTGATGAAGGCGGTAAGCGGAACAAACCACAGGGACAGACCGTCAATACCGAGGTGGTAGTAGACGTTGAAGCGTGCGATCCAGAGTTCTTTTTCGACGAACTGAAGCCCGTGGGCCGCCGCATCAAAGCCGGTGATCAGGGGCAGCGTGATCAGGAAGCTGATGATTGCTCCGATCAGCGACAAAATACGAACCTGATTCGCCCTACTGTCGCTGCCCACCGCCAGCACTAGTGCGCCGAAAGCGATCGGCAAACCGATCGCAAGGCTGAGAAAAGGAATAGATGACTGCATAGTGTTGGTTGTTCTCTGGCTGCGGGGCTGTCGTCAGGTTCGTGGTCTTTAGGATCTGGTTCTTTAGGTGCTGTTGGTATACGGTCTTTTGGAATCAGGGCCTGATCAGCAGATACCCAAGATAAATCGCAATGGCCAAGATCATCGTAAACGCGTAGTGATAGATGTACCCTGTCTGGAAACCGCGTGACAGCACCGCAAACCAGCCGATCACACGTGCGGTGCCATTCACCACCAGACCGTCAATCAGCGCGCGATCGCCGACGGTCGACAATCCGCTGCCCAGACCGCGAGCGCCGCCCGCAAAGACGATGTCGTTGATCTTGTCCATGTAGTACTTGTTATCCAACAGCGTGTGCAGGCTGTGGAATTTGTCATAGAACCAGGCTGGCACACGCGGATTAACCATGTAGCAGTAGTAAGCACTGCCGACGCCAACGGCTGCCAACCAAAAAGGTAGCGTGCCAAGGGCATGCAGGCCCATCGCCGCCGCGCCGTGGAATGCCTCCGCGAGCTCCGCCATCGCAGGATGCTGATCGCCGACGAAGATCACGCCCTTGAACACATCGCCGAAAAGCATCGGTTCGACGGTGAGGTAACCAATGACGACCGACGGAATCGCCAGCAGTACCAGCGGCAGGGTCACCACCCATGGCGCTTCGTGGGGCTTCTCGCCCGGTGCGAGTCCATGGTGTTCATCATCCTGGTGTGAATCATGCCCGTGATGCGATTGGCCGAACCGCTCCTCGCCATGAAAGACCAGGAAATACATTCGGAACGAATAGAACGCCGTGACGAATACACCGGCGAGTACGGCAAACTGGGCAAAACCTGCGCCGGCAATGTGGGTCGCACTCACAGCTTCAATGATCGAATCTTTTGAATAGAAGCCCGAGAAAAACGGCGTGCCAATCAGCGCCAGCGATCCGAGCAGGCTGGTGATCCAGGTAATGGGCATGTATTTGCGCAGGCCGCCCATGTTGCGGATGTCCTGATCATGATGCATGCCGATGATGACCGCGCCAGCACCCAGGAAAAGCAATGCCTTGAAGAACGCATGCGTCATCAGATGAAAAACTGCCACCGAGTACGCGGAGGCGCCGAGTGCCACGGTCATGTAGCCCAGCTGGGACAAGGTCGAGTAGGCCACCACGCGCTTGATGTCGTTCTGGATGATGCCCAAAAATCCCATGAACAGCGCCGTGATCGCGCCAATCACCAGCACGAAGGACAGTGCAGTGTCTGATAATTCGAACAGGGGCGACATCCGGCTGACCATGAAAATACCCGCTGTGACCATCGTCGCCGCATGGATCAGCGCCGAGATAGGCGTCGGGCCCTCCATCGAATCAGGCAGCCATACATGTAGAGGAAACTGCGCCGATTTGCCCATCGCACCAATGAACAAGCAAATGCAGGCCACGGTGAGCAGCATCCAATCTGTGCCCGGCAAGGTGAGCGTTGCCAGCTGCTCGCGCTTGGCGAACACCTCGGCATAGTTCATCGACCCGGCATAGGCGAGCAACAGCCCAATACCAAGAATGAAGCCGAAGTCACCGACACGATTGACCAGAAACGCCTTCATGTTCGCGAAAATCGCCGTCGGGCGCTTGAACCAGAACCCAATCAGCAGGTAGGACACCAGACCCACCGCTTCCCAGCCGAAGAACAGCTGCAGGAAGTTGTTGCTCATGACGAGCATCAGCATCGAAAACGTGAACAAGGAGATATAAGAGAAGAAGCGGTTGTAGCCCTCGTCATCCTGCATGTAACCAATGGTGTAGATATGCACCATCAGCGAGACAAAAGTAACCACGCACATCATGATTGCAGTCAGGCTATCGATCAGAAAACCAATCTCCAGCTTCAGTTCGCCCAGCGTCATCCAAGTGTAGACCGTGCCATTGTAGGTCGCGCCATCCAGCACGAGCATCAAGGTCCGGGCAGAGATCAGGAAGGCGATGAGTACGCCCAGAATGGTTACGCTGTGCGATGCGGTGCGGCCGATCAGATTGCCAAAGAAACGGGTACCGAGAAGACCTGCAATCATGGAACCCGCCAGCGGTGCCAGCGGAACGATCAGCAGGAGATCAGGATTCAGTTGCACTGTCATGGAAACCTAGCATTATTTTTTCGGATCAACCCTTCAAACGATCGAGATCTTCGACATTGATCGTGTTCAGGTTACGGAACAGCACTACCAGAATCGCCAGACCAATGGCAGACTCTGCTGCGGCAACGGTCAGAATAAAGAAGACAAAAACCTGTCCGGCCGCATCGCCCAGATAATGGGAGAATGCGACGAAATTCATATTCACTGCCAGCAGCATCAGCTCGATCGACATCAGGATGATGATCACGTTCTTGCGGTTAAGGAAAATACCGACAACCGCGATCGCGAACAGGATGGCGCCAAGCGTCAGGTAATGGGCGAGTGTGATGTCCATGGCTAGCCTCAGGAATTGTCGGCAGCAGACGGGTTGGCAGCGCGCGAGCTTTCTGGCGCCATGCTGACGATGCGAATGCGATCTTCACGGCGGGTCTTGACCGCGAGACCAGGATCAAAATACTTGGTGTCCTTGCGGCGACGCAGTGTAAGCGCCACCGCAGCTACCAGAGCTGCCAGCAGGATCAGCGCCGCTACCTCGAACGCATACAGATAATTCGTGTAAATCAGCTTGCCCAGCTCTTTCGTGTCACCGATATTTCCGGCAGCGATTTCCGGCTGGTTGATGAAACCACTGACGAGCACTGCCACCATCTCGGCCGCGATCACGACCCCTATCGTTACCGCGAAAGGCAGATGTCCCCAGATACCCGCACGCAGCTTGGCCATGTCGATATCCAGCATCATCACCACAAACAGAAAAAGCACCATCACAGCGCCTACGTACACAAGCACTAGCACAATCGCCAGGAACTCCGCTTTGAGCAGCATCCAGATCGCCGAAGCCGAGAAGAAGGACAGAATCAGGTACAAGGCGGCGTGCACCGGATTGGGATCGGTGACCACGCGCAACGCAGCGAATACCAGCAAGGCAGCAAACACGTAGAACAGGACGGCGGTGAATTCCATGTGGGGCCTTAGCGATAGCGCGCATCAGCAGCGCGGTTGGCGGCGATCTCGGCCTCGTACTTGTCACCGATGGCGAGCAGCATGTCCTTCGTGTAGTACAGGTCACCGCGCTTTTCGCCGTGATATTCCAGAATGTGCGTCTCGACGATGGAATCAACCGGGCAGGACTCTTCGCAAAAACCACAGAAGATGCATTTGGTCAGGTCGATGTCGTAGCGCGTAGTGCGGCGAGAGCCATCCTCGCGCTGGTCGGATTCAATGCTGATCGCCATGGCCGGGCATACCGCCTCACACAGCTTGCAGGCGATGCAGC
The DNA here is from genome assembly GCA_010024875.1 of Oxalobacteraceae bacterium. Taxonomy (GTDB): domain Bacteria; phylum Pseudomonadota; class Gammaproteobacteria; order Burkholderiales; family Burkholderiaceae_D; genus Pernthalerella. The sequence goes on from RGFZ01000066.1 coordinate 5,687, forward strand.
GCTCTTCCCCGTTCGGGTAGCGGCGCAATGCATGCAAGCCGCGAAAGCGTGGCGACTGGGGCGTCTTCTCTTCCGGGAATTGCACAGTGATCTTGCGAGCGAACATGTAGCGGCCGGTCAGCGCCAGCCCTTTGAAGAGCTCGCGCAGCATTAAGCTGCCGAAGAAATCTTTGATGGCTTCCATAATGTCTCAGCCTCGTTTCATTTCCAGATGTTCCAAGGGGTCTGCATCCAGACCGCGACAATCACGAGATAGATCACGGTCAGTGGAATGAAGACTTTCCAGCCTAGGCGCATGATCTGATCGTAGCGATAGCGCGGGAATGATGCACGCACCCAGATGAAGATGGACACGACCAGGAAAGTCTTGATGCCCAGCCAAATCCAGCCCGGTATGAAGCCCAGCACGGCCAGCGGTGCGCTCCAGCCGCCGAGGAACATCAGCGTAGCCATGATCGATATGAGGATCATGTTGGCGTACTCGGCGAGGAAGAACATGGCAAATGACATGCCGGAGTATTCGACCATGTGACCGGCGACGATCTCGGACTCACCCTCGACCACGTCGAACGGATGTCGCGCAGTCTCAGCGATGCCGGAAATGATATAGACGCCGAACATCGGCAGCAGCGGCAGCCAGTTCCAGGATAGGAAGTTCAGTCCCATGTCGGCGAACACACCCTTGGTCTGCCCCGCCACGATGGCCGACAGGTTCAGGCTACCCGATACCATCAGCACGATCACCAGCACGAAGCCCATCGCGATCTCGTACGAGACCATCTGTGCCGACGCGCGCATCGCGCCGAGGAACGCGTATTTGGAATTCGATGCCCAGCCAGCAATGATCACGCCGTACACTTCCAGCGAGGTGATCGCCATCACGAACAGCAGGCCGGCGTTCACATTTGCCAGTGCCTTCTCCGGACCAAACGGCACCACTGACCAAGCGGCAAGCGCAGGCATGATTGTCATCACCGGTGCAATCACGAACAAAGCTTTGTTGGCCTTGGCGGGAACGACGATTTCTTTCATCAGCAGCTTCAGCGCATCGGCAATCGGCTGCAGCAGGCCTGCGGGGCCGACCCGATTGGGGCCCAGACGCACGTGCATCCAACCGATCATCTTGCGCTCCCACAGCGTGAGGTAAGCAACGCAGCCCATCAACGGCAGCGTCACGGCGACAATCTTGATCAGTATCCAGGCGATCGGCCAAGCCGGCCCCAGCGCCTCACCGCCAGTGCTGGTCAGCAGGTTAATGATCCGATCCATCAGGCTTTCTCCACCGAGATAGCACCGAACATCTCACCCAGCGCCAGCGTCGCCGAATGCGCAGCGGCCACGCGCACGACATGGGCCGGCAAGCTGCCGTCGATCGCGCACGCCAGCATGACGGTCGCCTTACCCTGAGTAACGCGCACCGTCGTGCCCTCGCTGACACCGAGCTTCTCAGCGAGCGCGGCAGACAAGGTAGCCTTTGGAGTGCGGGCGTCAGTCGTCTGTTGCAGAGCGTCGGCGCGGCGAACGATCGCATCGCTGAAGTAAACCGGCACATCCGCCACACGCTGCAAGCCTCGCAACGCATCCGCCACCTGCGGCGGTTCCAGCCTGAGGTCGGCACGGTTATTCAGGCGCGCTGACAAATCCAAGCCGTCGAGCGTCTTCGCACCCAGGACCTCATTGCGTATTTCTTCAGAGCTTTCGTAGTTAAAGCCTTCCAGCGACAGCAGATTGCCCATCACGCGCAGCACTTTCCAGCCCGGACGAGTGTCACCGAGCGGCTTGACCGTGCCGTTGAAGCCTTGCGCACGACCTTCTGCATTGACGAAGGTCCCGGAGGTCTCGGAGAACGGCGCTGTCGGCAACAGCACGTCGGCGTATTCAAGGCCTTGTTTGAACGGCGACATGACGACGACCATGTCCGCCTGATCCAGCGCGGCGCGCGCCATCTGCGGATTGGCGCAATCATGCTCGGGTTCGACATTCAGCAGCAGATAAGCCTTGCGGGGCTGCTCGACTAGACTCTTTGCATTGACCCCATTCGCCGGGAAAGCATTCGCCAGATAGCCACCGACCGTATTCGCCGCTTCGGTCAGATAGCCCAAGGATGCCGATGTATTCTCTGCGATCCACTGCGCGATCGCATGCAGCTGTGATGCCTGAGGATGCTGCACAGCGGCGTTACCAAGCATGATCGCACGCGGCTCGCCAGAGAGTAAGCCTGCGGCGATCTGCTTTGCCGTGGATGACGGCTGCAGCGCGGCCAGCTCGGCCGGTACCGCGATGTTTTTGTGCTGAGCGACGGCGACAGCCACCTCGCCGAGCAGCGAGGTCCAGTCGGCCGGTGCGGCGATCAGCTTGTTCGCCAGGGGCATCAGCAGATCATCATCAGTGGCGTGCAGCACCGACACCTGCGCGCCACGGCGCACTGCGTGTCGCAGCTTCGCGGCGAGCAAAGGGTGATCTTTACGCAGGAAAGAACCGACGACGAACACACGTTTTAACTGACTGAATGCCTCGATGCTCATGCCCATCCAAGGCATCATCTTGCGATCGGCAATGAAATCCGACTGACGCAGGCGGAAATCGACATTTTCCGAGCCCATGCCGCGAACAATTTTCTGCAGCAGCGACAGTTCTTCCAGCGTCGAGTAGGGTGTCGCAAGCGCGGCGAGTGAATCAGGACCATGTTCGTGACGAATATTGCGTAGCCCGTGCGCGACGTACTCCAGCGCAGTCTGCCAGTCTGTCGTCTGCCACTGCCCACCCTGCTTGATCATCGGTGCAGTCAGGCGGTCTTCGCTGTTCAGGCCTTCGTAGGCAAAGCGGTCACGATCGGACAGCCAGCATTCATTGATGGCCTCGTTCTCCATGGGCAGCGTACGCATCACTTTGCCGCCCTTGACCTGGATAATCAGGTTGGAGCCCAGGCTATCGTGTGGGCTGACAGACTTGCGACGCGACAGCTCCCAGGTGCGAGCGCTGTAACGGAAAGGCTTGGAGGTCAGCGCGCCAACCGGACACAGATCGATCATGTTGCCCGAGAGTTCGGAATCGACCGTCTTGTTCACGAAGGTCGTGATCTCGGAATGTTCGCCACGATTGAGCATGCCGAATTCCATCTGGCCTGCGATCTCTTGTCCGAAACGGACACAGCGGGTGCAATGGATGCAGCGGCTCATTTCTTTCATTGAGATGAGCGGGCCGGCATCCTTGGAATGCACGACGCGCTTTTCTTCGTGATAGCGTGACGCGGAGGGACCGTAGCCGACCGCGAGATCCTGCAACTGACACTCGCCGCCCTGATCGCAGATCGGGCAATCCAGCGGGTGGTTAATCAGCAGGAATTGCATCACGTCTTTCTGGGCCTTCACGGCCTTGTCGCTGTGAGTGCGCACGACCATGCCCGGCGTGACCGGTGTGGCGCATGCAGGCAGCGGCTTCGGCGCCTTCTCGATCTCGACCAGACACATACGGCAGTTCGCCGCGATCGACAGCTTCTTGTGATAACAGAAGTGCGGAATGTAAGTGCCAAGGCGGTTCGCGGCCTCCATCACCATGGAGCCCTCTTGCACTTCGACTTTTTTACCGTCTATCTCGATCTCAACCATGATTGTTCCGGTCAGATGTAGATCGGCACGAGGCAGCGCTTGTGCTCGATGTGATACGCAAATTCATCGGTGAAGTTCTTGATCATCGCGCGCACCGGCATGGCGGCAGCATCGCCGAGTGCGCAGATGGTTCTTCCCTGAATACCGTCGCAGACGGAATTGAGCACATCGAGGTCTTCTGCCCTGCCCTCACCATGCTCGATGCGATGAACCATCCGGTACAGCCAGCCGGTACCTTCCCGGCAGGGCGTGCACTGACCGCAGGACTCTTCGTAATAGAAGTACGATAGTCGCAGCAGTGACTTCACCATGCAGCGGGTTTCATTCATCACGATCACTGCGCCGGAGCCTAGCATTGAGCCAGCCTTCGCGATGGAGTCGTAATCCATGTCGATTTCCATCATCACGTCACCGCGCAGCACAGGCATCGATGAACCACCAGGGATCACTGCCTTGATCTTCTTGCCGTCGCGCATACCGCCGGCCAGCTCCAGCAGTGTCGCGAACGGCGTGCCCAACGGGACTTCATAATTGCCGGGCCGGGCCACATCGCCGGACACAGAGAAAATCTTGGTGCCGCCATTGTTAGGCTTGCCCAGTGCTGCATAGGCCTCGCCACCGAGGTTCATAGCGAATGGCACCGCGGCAAAGGTCTCGGTGTTGTTGATCGTGGTTGGCTTGCCGTAGAGGCCAAAACTTGCTGGGAAAGGTGGTTTGAAACGCGGCTGGCCTTTCTTGCCCTCGAGCGATTCGAGCAGCGCAGTCTCTTCGCCGCAGATGTAGGCGCCGTAGCCGTGGAATGCGTGCAGCTGGAACGAGAAATCCGAGCCCATGACGCAATCACCCAGAAAACCTGCAGCGCGCGCCTCTTCCAGCGCTTCTTCGAAACGTTCGTAGACATCCCAGATCTCGCCGTGGATGTAGTTGTAACCTACGCTAATACCCATCGCATACGCGCCGATGGCCATGCCCTCGATTACGGTGTGGGGGTTGTAGCGAAGGATGTCACGGTCCTTGAACGTGCCCGGCTCGCCTTCGTCGGAATTGCAGACCAGGTATTTTTGCCCCGGGAACTGACGCGGCATGAAGCTCCATTTCAGACCGGTCGGGAAACCTGCACCTCCGCGGCCGCGAAGCGATGAGGCTTTCAGATCGGCGATGACCTGCTCG
>RGFZ01000067.1 GCA_010024875.1 Oxalobacteraceae bacterium
GACCTTTGTGTTTCTGGATGACGTCTTCCAGTAAGTGTTGATACTCTGGCTTCTGCACCGCTTTAAGGATGAGCGAAGGATTAGTCGTCGCATCGCGCGGCGAGTAGGCCTGCATCGTCTGAAAATCACCGGTGTCGGCGACGACGGTCGTGTACTGCTTGAGTTGTTCTAGCTGATTCATGATATTCGAAGGTGAGAAAATGCTGCCGCGGGGCAGGAATGGTTTTGGCCAGCCGAGAGGGAGGGGTTCAGGGTATGGGATCAAAGAGTGAAGAGGTTATTGCCATACTTCATGCACGCCGTGCACGCGCGATTAATCCGGACGTCGAGCCATCATGCTTGTGATCTGCCTGCTTCCCTTCCAATTCGGGCAGTATGCGCGACGCTAGTGCTTTGCCGCGCTCCACGCCCCACTGATCAAAACTGTTGATATTCCATAGCACACCCTGAACGAATGTCTTATGCTCATAAAGGGCCAGCAAGGCCCCCAGCGTTGCTGGCGTCAGCTTGTCCATCAACAGCATGTTGCTGGGATGATTCCCGGCCAGCATCCGATAGGCAGGCAGAGATTGACCTTCATGGCCTGCGCGCTCGTCCTTTCGTTGCCCGCACATCAGAGCCTCGGCTTGCGCGAAACAGTTCGCCAGCAACACTTGGTGTTGACCGGGTCGCGCATGCGATGGTTTCAGTGGTGCGATGAAATCCACTGGCACTAGATCCGTTCCCTGATGCAGCATTTGGAAATACGCATGCTGCCCATTAGAGCCTGTGCTCCCCCAGATGACGGGCACCGTTGGTGTCGTGACCGGCAGCCCGTCTTGATCCACGGACTTGCCATTGCTTTCCATTTCCAGTTGCTGCAGATGAGAAGGGAAAAGTCGCAGATCTTCATGGTAGGGCGAGATCAGTTGTGAGCTACTCCCGAAAAAGACCCGATACCACCAGCCGATCAGCGCGAGTAGGGTGGGCAGGTTGCGCTCCAGCGGCGTGTGGCGGAAGTGTTCATCCATCGCATGGGCGCCCGCCAGAAAGGCGCGGAAATGGTCCATGCCGACCGTCACTGCGACAGACAATCCGATGGCCGACCAGACCGAGTAGCGGCCGCCGACCCAATCCCAGAAAGGCAGCATGTTTTCTGGGGCGATGCCAAAGGCTTTGACCGCTTGCGCATTGACCGACACTGCCACAAAGTGCTTTGCCAAATCAGCGGGCTTGCCACTGGCGAGGAACCAGTCACGCGCTGCATGCGCATTGATCAGAGTTTCCTGGGTGGTGAAGCTCTTAGAGGCGACGATGAACAGCGTGGTCTCCGGCGACAGACCGGCAAGCACGGCATCAATCGCATGACCATCCACATTCGACAGGAAGTGTGAACGCAAGGTCGGGCTGGCAAAAGGCCGCAGCGCCGCACAAGCCATCGCCGGACCGAGATCAGATCCTCCGATGCCAATGTTCACCACATCGGTGATGCGCTTGCCTGTATAGCCCGCCCATGCGCCGCTGCGTACTTGTGCGGAGACTCTCTCCATCTGCAGGAGCACGCGCTGCACCTCATCGCTGAGCACCTCGCCATGGAGCTCGAAACGCTGTCCCGCCGGCGCGCGCAGCAGCGTATGGAGTGCGGGCCGGTGCTCGGTCGTGTTGACAGGCTGGCCGCTGAACATCGCATCGCGTCGCTGCTCCAGTCCGCAGGCTCTGGCGAAGGCGAACAGCTTGTCCATCGTGACGGCATCAATGAAATTCTTCGAGTAATCGAGGAACAGACCCGCGCCTTCGGCGGAGAAGCGCTCAAAGCGCTGCGTATCACGACTGAATAATTCTTCCAGCTGCCACGTTTGCGCCTGACGGGCGTGCATTGCCAGCGCGGAAAACTCAGGCGTTTCCGTGGGCGCGCGTGATGCGGCTGGTTCAGTCATGGTCAAGGGAAGGGGTGACGCGTTGGTTAAAACCGAGATGTTACCTGTTGGAACTTCAAATCACCGGGAATTTGCTCAGTGAAGTTTCTTTTCAAGCCGATGGAGGGTCACCTGATTGGAACCCATCGGAGGATTGCGCATGTTGAGTGTTCACAAGGCGGTGCTTCCCGAGTCCAATTTACTCATGGGAAATACTTTTACCAGTTTGTTCGTTTAACAACATTTTGTTCGAAAAAATGCAGCTTTTTAGTTACAAATTTAACAAAATCAGTTAAGTTTTCAAAAAATAAATATCGGTGCTGACGTTAGTCACGCGTTGATTCGAGGCGAGGAGGGGCAGATCTTGCAAGCATTTTCCAGCACGGTTCGTGATATGTATGCGCTGGCGGAATACGCAGCGCCCGATCAGTTTCTGGCGCAGGCCATCAACCTTTTGCAGATGTGGATACGCTTTGACGGCGCCATTTTCGGTACCGGAGAGGCCGCACAGAAGCAGGCCGTCGCCGTTCTTGACTATCCGACGGCATCGCCGGCGCAGACGGTGCCTGAGTCGCTCATGGGGGGCTCAGCGAAGGCAGACGATCCTGTTGCACGCGGCTTTCGTGAAGCGCCGCTGTCACCTTCTCGCGGCGGTGTCAGAGAGATCTATCGCAGCTCCCGCGACGGTAAAAAGAGCCGCGCCCGCGCACTGCCTGGGCCGCGCAGCCTGTCAGAGGAACTCGGTCTTTGCCACATGATGGTTCATGGTGATGATCCCAAGCGTGTCAAACCTGCGCGTTGGATCATCTTGTACCGTCGTCATGATGTGCGTTTCGCTGAAAGTGACGCGGCCTGCCTCCACGGCTTGTGGATACATCTGTCGCGCGCGCTGGCGATCAATCGCGCGCGCACGCTGAACCGGCAGGCGAACGAGGACAAGACTCAGCCTTTCGCCACCGGCATCGTGGGTATTGGTGGTCTGATCGAGATCGCTGACCAGCGGCTGTTCGACCTGCTGGAGCGCGAATGGCCTGACTCAGCCACGGAAAGCATTCCTCCGGAGGTAATGGAGACGCTGCTGAGCGGTAAGAGCTTTCGGGGTACGCAGATCGAGATCAGCTTGCATCGACAGAACGGCAGTCTGCATTGCCGGGTTCGGCCAGTAGGTGTGATGGAGATTCTCACACCGCGCGAATTCGTGGTCGCGCGGCGCTTCGCGGCGGGAATGAGTCACAAGCAGATCGCCCGTGAGCTGGGCGTCTCGCATCACACGGTACGCAACCAGCTAGCGCATCTATATCGCAAGCTCAATCTGCACGACAAGGCGTCACTGGCGCATTATCTGATGACCAATGGCCTGCCCTCTTGAGGGGTAGGCGCGCACTATCTTTCCAGAGTGACGGTGGCGTATCCGCTACAATCGAGTTCTGGTCGCAGTGCTTCGTAGGCATTCGCGCCAAGTTCACTCTCTGGAATCATGACTCAAGACGAGCTCAAACAAGCCGTGGCGCGCGCCGCGCTGGACTACGTCGCCGAAGGCGACATCATTGGTGTGGGTACGGGTTCGACCGCTAATTTTTTTATCGATGAGCTGGGCACGGTGCCCAACCGCATCAAGGGCGCGGTAGCCTCCTCGGAGGCCACCGCCGCCCGGCTGAAGTCACACGGCATCAGCGTCTTCGATCTGAATCAGGTCGAGCGCATGTCGGTCTACATCGATGGCGCAGATGAAATCAATCATCGCGGCGCGATGATCAAAGGCGGTGGCGGTGCGCTCACGCGCGAAAAAATCGTCGCCTCGGTAGCTGACCGGTTTATCTGTATCGCTGATGCCTCAAAGCTGGTTGAGGTACTGGGTAAATTTCCGCTGCCGGTGGAAGTGATACCCATGGCTGTCGCAGTGGTCAGTCGACGTCTGACTTCGTTCGGCGCAACTCCAGCGCTGCGCATGAAAGACGGCAAACCCTACATCACCGACAATGGCTGTCACATTATCGATGCCAGCGGATTGGAGATCATCGATCCTGTGACGCTCGAAGTGAAGATCAATGATATTCCCGGCGTGGTCAGTGTCGGTTTATTCGCCAGAAAAGGTGCGGACGTATGTTTGTTGGGTACGGCCGATGGTGTGAAGACCTTGATGTTTTAAAAGGACCCCAGCCTGGCACAACCAAAAGCCCGCGCGGTGCGCGGGCTCTCATGAGCTGCTACTGAATCAACGTAGCTTATTCAGCCGGCGGCACATACCCCTGCGCCTGATCCGCGCCCTCGCCAAAGAAATGCTTCTCCATTTGTGTCGCTAGGTATTTGCGCGCACGTACGTCGGCCAGATTCAGACGATTCTCGTTCACCAGCATGGTTTGATGTTTCAGCCAGGCTGCCCACGCTTCCTTGGAGACAGTTTCCCAGATTTTTTTGCCGAGTTCGCCAGGGTACGGCGGGAAGTCAAGGCCTTCGGCTTCCTTGTTCAGCTTGATGCAGTGGATCATGCGAGTCATTCAATTCTCCGGAAAATGAATAAGGTAGGGAGTGGAGCGTAGCGCAGCGGCACGCGAGTGCATGATCAAAGCTTCTTCATCAGCACCAGCGACTTGCGCTGCCAGTTGTACATGTTCTGGCGATCTTTCGGCAGATCATCGACGCTAGCCATCACGAAGCCACGCTTGAGAAACCAGTGCGCGGCACGTGTCGTCAACACGAATAATTTTTTGAACCCGGCGATACGGGCGCGATTCTCCAGATGCTTGAGCAATCGCTCGCCGTCACCTTGACCCTGAGAATCCGGGCTCACTGTCAGACAGGCCATCTCGGCCATTTTCTGTGCAGGGAAGGGATACAGCGCCGCGCAGCCAAAGATCACGCCATCATGCTCGATCACCGAGAAATAATCGACTTCTCTAGCTTCGCGCAGGCTTTCGAGATTTTCCGACGAGATCATGGTGCCCACGCCATCATGTGTGAAGATCTCCAGCAGCACGGAACCATCGGTCGCGAACGGGATGATATGGGCCCGCGGCACGCCCGAGATCGCAGCGTCGGTCGCAGCGCGGAAGTAGTAGGCGGTGTCGGTGTTCAGGCAGCCGGAATCCAGCACCGCACTCGCCTGGTGGGCAGAGACTTCGCGTATCTCTTCGCCGGCAGCATCATGGATCATGGGCAGCTCGGTGATGAAGATCAGTTTGTCGGCGCGCAGTGCGGTGGCCGCCGCGACGGCGACATCTTCCATCGCCAGATTGAATACCTCTCCGGTGGGCGAAAAACCCAGCGGGGAGAGCAGTACCAGACCGCCGGCGTTGAGAATTGGATGGATAGTCTCGTAGGCGATTTTGCGGGCCACTCCCGTGCGCTCGTGATCGACGCCGTCAATGATTCCGACCGGACGGGCAACGACGAAATTGCCGGAGATAACGCGCACCGCAGCATTGGCCATCGGCGTGTTGGGCAAGCCCTGGCTAAAAGCCGCTTCGATATCGAGGCGCAATTCACCGGCGGCTTCTTTCGCGCATTCGAGCGCTACCTCGTCGGTGATCCGCAAGCCGTTATGAAAGCGAGATTTCACCTTGCGCAGGGCCAGCTGTTCTTCCACCTGCGGCCGCGAGCAACCAGCTGACGAACTGAGTGAGGTTCTCCATCCCTCGCATTATAATTCGGCCCGCCATGTCCGCTCCCCAACCCCCGAAAAAACAGCGGCGTGCTCCCGCCGCAGCGAAGACGCCTTTTATCGCGACTCGCCACCCTCTGCCCGAGGTCAGTTTTCCAGAGGAGCTGCCTGTCTCGGGTCGGCGCGAGGAGATCGCAGCTGCGCTAGATCGGCATCAGGTGATTATCGTCAGCGGTGAGACAGGCTCTGGCAAGACCACGCAGCTACCCAAGATCTGCCTGTCATTGGGGCGGGGCAAAGCGGCGCTGATCGGTCACACCCAGCCGCGACGCATCGCGGCATCATCCACCGCGAAGCGCATCGCGCAGGAGCTGAGTTCGCCGCTGGGTAGGCATGTCGGTTACAAGGTTCGGTTCAATGACACCCTCTCCGAAGGGGCATGGGTCAAGCTGATGACCGATGGCATCCTGCTCGCAGAGACACAGGGCGATCCGCTGCTCCAGCAATACGACACCCTCATCATTGATGAGGCGCATGAGCGCAGCCTGAATATCGACTTCCTGCTGGGTTATCTGAAGCAGCTGCTACCCAAACGTCCGGATCTGAAGGTCATCATCACTTCTGCCACCATTGATGCCGAGCGTTTTGCGCGTCATTTCGCGCAGGGCGAGCGGCTTGCTCCCGTGATTGAGGTATCCGGACGACTGTACCCGGTAGAGGTGCGCTATCGACCCGTGCTCGACAGCACACCGAAGACAGCAACCGCCAGCTCGCCTGCGGCCCGCAACAAAGAACAGCGCGATCTGATGGATGCCATCGTCGACGCCGTCGATGAGCTTGCACTGATTGGGCAGGGCGACATCCTGATCTTCCTGCCCGGCGAGCGCGAGATACGCGAAGCGGCCGAGGCGCTGCGTAAACATCATCCGCCGCATGTCGAGATACTTCCGCTGTTCGCACGCTTGTCGGCGCAAGAGCAGGAAAAAATCTTCAAGCCCACCAATGCGCGACGCATCGTGCTTGCAGATCGAGCCGGTGGCGCAATCGGCAGCCAATCAGCGTGCAGGACGCTGCGGCCGTGTCGCTGCCGGAGTTTGCATCCGTCTGTATGACGAGCAGGATTTTTTGCAGCGCCCTAAATTTACTGATCCCGAAATACTGCGCTCCTCACTCGCTGCCGTCATCTTGCGGATGAAGTCGCTTCGGCTCGGCGACGTAGAGGATTTTCCTTTTATCGAGCCGCCGCTGGGTCGCGCTATCGCCGATGGCTATCAATTGCTGCACGAATTAGGAGCGGTTGACGAGTCGCGCGAACTGACTGCTCTGGGACGGCAGCTGGCAAAGCTTCCGCTCGATCCGCGCGTGGGGCGCATGATTCTCGCCGGTCGCGATCATCAGTGCCTGTCGGAGATGCTGATCATTGCTTCCGCGCTGTCTGTGCAAGATCCGCGTGATCGTCCCGCCGATGCGCAGGGTGCGGCTGACAATGCGCACAAGAAGTTTGCGGATGAAAAGTCGGAATTCCAGAGCTACCTGAAAATCTGGAAGTGGTTTGAAGAAGCGATTGAGCACAAGAAATCGAATCGGCAATTGCAGGAACAATGCCGCGAGCAATTCCTGTCGCAGCTGCGGCTGCGCGAGTGGCGTGATGTGCATGCGCAGCTGTACACACTGGTGCGCGAGCAGGGCTGGCGTGTCAATGATTCAGCGGCCACTTATGAGCAGCTGCATCTGGCGCTGCTGACGGGTTTGTTAGGGAATATCGGTTACAAAGGCGACGAGGAGCCGCATTATCTTGGCGCGCGAGGCATTCGCTTCCATCTGTGGCCGGGATCATCGCTGTCAAAGAAGGCCGGACGCTGGGTGGTGGCCGGCGAACTGGTCGATACCTCGCGCCTGTTTGCACGCACCATCGCCAATATTCAGCCCGACTGGCTGGAAAAAGTCGGCGGCCATCTACTGAAAAAATCCTATGGTGAGCCGCGCTGGGAAAAGAAAAGCGGACAAGTGTCCGCGTATGAACGCGCGACGCTGTACGGACTGGTGGTCTACAGTCAGCGGCGCATCGACTACGGCAAAATCAATCCCGATGAGGCGCGCGAGATTTTCATACGCAGTGCGCTGGTCGAGGGCGATTTCGAGACCCGCGCACCCTTCTTCGCGCACAACCAGAAACTGATCCGCGAGATTGAAAATCTGGAGCATAAATCACGCCGTCTGGATGTGCTGGTTGATGAGGAGCTGATTGCTGCGTTCTATGACAAGGAGGTTCCTGAAGGCATTTGCAACGCGGTCGATTTCGAGATTTGGTACCGGCAAGCGAGTAAACAATCGTCCCGGCTACTGTATCTGAGTCGAGACGACTTGATGCGCCATGAGGCGGCAGGTATCACGACAGAGTTGTTCCCCAAGCAGATGCGACAGGCCGGCGTGGAGATGCTACTCAGCTATCACTTCGAACCTGGTGCGGTACGCGATGGCGTGACGCTGACGGTACCTCTGTACGCGCTGAATCAAGTATCAACCGGGCGTTGCGAGTGGCTGGTGCCGGGTATGCTGAAAGAAAAAATCCATCTGCTGCTGAAATCTTTGCCGCAAAAATTACGTAGGCATTGTGTGCCGCTGCCAGATTATGCAGCTGGATTTTGTGATCGAATTCATGAGGCAAAAAAATTCGGCATGGGGTCGTTGATTGATGCGCTGATTGCAGATATCCGTGCGCAAACCAGCATCATGGTCAAGATGGCTGATTTCAAGATTGAGACCCTGCCCGCACATCACTTCATGAACTTCAAGGTAATCGACGAGCATGGCCGTCAGCTGGACATGGGCCGCAATCTGGCGGCTTTGCAGGCTGAATTGGGTACGCAGGCCAGAGAGCAATTCCAGAAGATCGCTGAGCAGTCAGTGATGCCTCTGACTGATGAAGCGATGGTCGATGAAGTGAAAACATCAAAGATCTCTGCCGCACCGGTCACTAGCATGCCCTCTGCGCAGCAAAACCTCACAACATGGTCGTTTGGCGAGTTGCCGGAACTGCTTGAAATCCAGCGTGGCAAGCAGACCATGATCGGTTTCCCGGCACTGCTTGATCGGGGTACGCACTGCGATCTGGAAGTATTTGACGATCCGAATGAAGCGGCCAGCCTGCACCGGTCCGGATTGCGACGACTGTTCGCGATTCAATTGAAGGAGCAGCTGAAATATCTGGAGAAAAACGTTCCTGGCCTGCAGCAGATGGGTATGCAATTCATGGTGCTCGGTTCTCAGGAAGAGTTACGCGACCAGATCATTCAGGCAGGGCTGAGCCGCGCCTGTCTGCAAGCGCCGCTGCCGGTGAATGCGGCTGAATTCAACGCGCGGCGCGACGAGGGCAAAGCACGGCTCAATCTGCTGGTTAACGAGATTGCCCGTCTGGTGGGGCAGATACTGGGCGAGTACCAGTCGCTACCCAAAAAACTGCAGGCGATCAAGGCGCATGCAGCGGCGCAGGCCGACATGCAGTCGCAACTGCAGGCGCTGGTACATAAGCGTTTCGTGGCCGACACCGAACATGCGCAGCTCGCGCATTTCCCCCGTTATCTGAAAGCAGTGCAAGTGCGGCTTGACAAGCTGCGTACTGATCCCGCGCGCGACGTCCGTCTGATGGCGGAATGGCAGCAGGCTGCCGCCCCGTGGCAGCGGACACAGAAAGGCGGGGCGCGCGGCGACCCGAAGATGCAGGAATACCGATGGTTGCTCGAAGAGCTGCGGGTGTCCTTGTTCGCGCAGGAATTACGAACGCCGATGCCGGTGTCCGCCAAGCGATTACAAAAGGTATGGGAAAGCATGCAGCGTTGACCGGCGCTGTTTGCCGGTCTGACGAAAAAGATGAAAGCAAGTTGTACTGACCGTCTGCACGGCGTGCTGTTTCCCATGTCGCACAGAGCAGTGGCGTCAACGCTGCGGGTGCCAGTGCATTAGCGTCGTACTATGTCACGCTCAGGAAATTTCTGAAAGATGCAGGTGGCTATACTGGCAAGGACGTGCCAAGTCAATTTTTCAGCATCTGCCAGAGTTAAATTCTCTATGAGCATTTCATCCTCCCCTGGCCGCCGTGTGGCGTTCAGTACCCAGGATTTCCAACAAAGGATTCGCAAGATGCTGGCGGAATCCGGCATCAGGGCACTGGCGGCAAAGCCTGTTCTCAGCGCAGAGCGTCTTGAGTCGTTGGCTGCCGAGGCGGGCGCACTTCCGCGGAAACGGCAGTACGCATCAGAGCCGGTCCGGCAAGCGATGGGATGTCTTCCTCAGCCAGTCAAATCGCCGGCGAGCCGGGCTTGGCAAAGGGCCCAGCCGAGCCGCACTGGTGCGGCTCGGCAGACGAAAAGCGATCTCGAGCCTGACAAGAAGTTTGCTGATATCAGTCGACTGGTCCAGCGCCTGATGGGCAGGTTCGGCACGAAGATGCCGCGTGCTGAGAGCTTTCTTGCAGAGCGACAGAACAAACCTGCGGACTATCAGCTGCTCGCTTCATTTGCTCATGCGATCGGCCAGGGAGAGAATCTGGATTTCCTGGAAGCGGTCAGTGATTTCAAAGCTGATCCGACACCGGAGCGTGCAAGGATGATCGTGAAGACATTCATCGAGCCCTCGCCGA
>RGFZ01000068.1 GCA_010024875.1 Oxalobacteraceae bacterium
TGCGCTGGATCGGCATTCGCCGGTATGGCCTTGTTGCGCGCGACACCCAAGGCGTCATAGGTGAAATCGGTGAACAGTGGGGGAGTGCCGTCTTCGCGCTTTGCACTGGGATGACAGGCCGCGCAATTACCTCGCTTTTCATCATTGAAGATGTTCAGTCCCCGCATTTCGGCATCTGAGAGCGCTGCCTTGCCGGCGAGGTAGGCATCGTATTTTGAATCGAAAGGATGAAACTCCGGCGCCTCGAGCTGATAGCGCTGCAGCGCATCGCTCAAGCCTGCAAAAGCTATCTCGACATCGTTGAGACTGTTTTCACCATAGATTTTGCGAAAGGCCGGCGCATAGGCTGCGCGACGCAGTTTTTCAACGACGGCCGCGCGCGTGAGATTGGCCATTTCATTGGCCGCCAGCAGCGGGCGCTCGGCCTGCGCCGCCAGTGTCTCGGCACTGCCGTCTTGATTGAAGCCTCCGACAGGCGTGCCTTCTTCATTGAAAGCGAACACTGGCGTTTGCGCCAGATAGCGCAAGGATGGCACCGCTCGTGTACCGAACTGATCGAGATTCGGGCCACCCGGCTGCACCGCCAGCGCATTGGGCTGCGCATGGGCATGCTCAGGTGAGTGGCAGCTCGCGCAGGATTGTTTGCCCGAAGCCGACAGCGACGCATCATGAAAGATCAGTTCGCCGAGCTCGACCGCGGTAGAGGCCATAGGCACGGCGGCGCTGGCCGCTGAGGAAGGGTCCGGCTTTCGGCAAGACGCCAGCAAAACCAGTGCTGACACTACCGCTGCTAACGGAACTAGGGCAAGTCGTGAAGAAAACGGCACGCGCGTCGACGATCTGAAGAGTTATCTCAATGATTTTGATACCTTGAAATTTTAGCAAACACCCGTGATGCCCGCAGACCGGGTAAAACCGGACTCCTGCGCTATACTCGGCACTCCTCTTTCGCGCTTCGCTGCGCAGACTCTAGACGCTAATTCATGGACTCCGTGCCCTTGTGGGTGCAATTGCTGGCGCTGGCCGTACTGACAGGCACCTCGGCTTTTTTCTCCATCTCCGAAACGGCGCTGATGGCGCTGAACCGGCATCGCGTGAAACATCTGGCGCGCCGTGGCTCGCGATTGGCCCAAAAGACTCTGTGGCTGCTGGATCATACCGACCGCATGCTGTCGCTGATTCTGATCGCCAATACGCTGATCAATGCGCTGGTCACTGCGCTGGTCACCTCGATCGCGATTTCAGCATTCGGCAACAATCAGGAAGTGATCACGATCGCCACTGCGGTCGTGGCCTTTTTTCTGATTGTATTCGCGGAGATCACACCCAAAGTAGTCGGCGCGACCTACCCTGAGCGCATCGCGCTGCCTGCCTCGCTGATCATCAAACCGCTGATCCTGCTGGCAAGACCGGCGATTTGGTTCGTCAACCTGTTTGTGCGAGCACTGCTACGCATGATGGGGCTGCGCACCGGCAAGGAAGCGCGCGATGTGCGGCTCTCGCCCGAAGAATTGCGCTCGATGGTGCTAGAGGGAGGCAATTTCATCCCGGTCAAGCACAAGAGTATTTTGCTGAATCTGTTCGACCTGGAGCAGGTGACGGTAGAAGATGTCATGACACCGCGCGCGCAGATCGAGGCGCTGAACCTTTCGGTTCCAGTCGACGAGATCAAGCATCAGCTGACGACTTGCTATCACAACAAGCTGCTCGTGCATGAGGGCGAGATCAATCAGATCGCCGGTATCCTGCACGTGCGCAAAGCCATGGCTTTACTGAACCGGGAAGACGAACTGAGCGTTGATCATTTCCGTGAACTGCTGACTCCGGCCTATTTCATCCCGGCGGAAACCGATTTGTTTACGCAGCTTCAGTATTTTCAGGAAAATCACGAGCGCCTTGGCATCATTGTCGATGAGTACGGCGAGGTGCAGGGACTGGTCACGCTGGATGACATCATCGAAGAGATGGTTGGCGAATTCACCACCTCCACGCCGAGCGCAACGCGTGCAGAGCAATTCGATTGGGATAGCCGAGGCGAATGTCTGCTCGAAGGGAGCATCTCTCTGCGCGATGTCAATAAGCGGCTCGGGCTTGATCTGCCGCTGGATGGCCCGAAGACCATCAATGGGTTGTTACTGGAAACCCTGCAAGATATTCCCGAAGCCAGCGTCAGCCTGAAGATTGCGAATGTCGTGATCGAAATCGTGCAAGTACAGGAGCAGGCGATACGCATGGTCAAGCTGTACCGACCTCAAATTTGAACGCCCATCTGTACGGCCATCGAAGTCTAATTCGTGAGGATGTTGCAGCTTAACGTCAACTGCCGTGATCAGACACGGCGGACTACCCAAGACTGATAATCACGGCCAGCGATCCGGACGGGCCAAGATCATTCATCGCGCATGATCAGCCGCCTTGAATATCACCACCGGCCAATCGTTCCCATGACCGTACCCGCGCCCGCCAGCTCAGCCGCGAATTCTTCCGGCCTGCCGCGCATGTTGCTGCAAGCACAGCTGCTGAACGCACAGCAGCTGGAATCTGCTCAGCGCAGCAGCACGGTAGAAAAGCTACCCTTCATCGAGACATTGATACGTAGCGGCGCGATCGGGGCCGATACGCTCGCGCAGTTCTGCTCCAACACCTTTGGCTATCCTCTGCTGGACCTGTCGGCGGTCAACCCAGACGCGCTACCGCAAAAAATGATCGATCCACGCCTGATGAGTAGTCATGGCGTGATCGTGCTTTCGCGACGCGGTGGCAAGCTGTCGCTGGGGATGGCTGATCCCAGCCAGCAGCGGGCGATCGAGCAGGTAAAGTTTCAGACCGGGCTGGCAGTGGAACCGGTGGTCATCGCCTACCCACAGCTGGTCGACATGATAGCCAGACTCTCACAGAGCGCGGAGCAAAACCTCACCGAGCTGATCGGCGATGATCTCGACAGCGTATCGTTTGCGGAAGATGCCGAGCCCTCCGCCGACAATGAGACCAGTGCAAGCGAAATCGATGACGCGCCGGTCGTTCGTTTTCTACAGAAAATTCTGACCGATGCAATCAATATGGGCGCCTCGGATCTGCATTTCGAACCATTCGAAAAATTTTATCGTATACGTTTCCGGGTCGATGGCGAATTGCGCGAGATCGCACGGCCACCGCTGGCCATCAAGGAAAAGCTCGCCTCGCGCATCAAGGTGATCTCGCGTCTGGATATTTCAGAGAAGCGGGTGCCGCAAGACGGACGAATGAAACTGCAAGTCTCCACAACACGCAGCATTGATTTCCGCGTATCGACGCTGCCCACGCTGTTCGGTGAAAAAATCGTGATGCGCATACTCGATGGCAGTCAGGCTCAGCTGGGCATTGATGCGCTGGGCTATGAGCCCGATCAGAAAGCCTTGCTGCTTGATGCCATCCATCGACCTTACGGGATGGTACTGGTCACCGGCCCCACGGGCTCGGGCAAAACGGTGTCGCTGTACACCTGCCTGAATTTGCTTAACCAGCCCGGCACCAATATCGCCACCGCAGAAGATCCGGCAGAGATCAACTTACCCGGCATCAATCAGGTGAACATCAATGAACGTGCCGGGCTGACGTTTCCGGTCGCACTGCGCGCCTTTCTTCGGCAAGACCCGGACATCATCATGGTTGGCGAGATCCGTGATCTCGAGACCGCCGATATCGCGATCAAGGCGGCGCAAACCGGTCACATGGTGTTCTCCACTCTGCATACGAATGACGCGCCGTCGACGCTGACGCGACTGCTGAATATGGGCGTGGCTGCATTCAACATCGGCGCTGCCGTCAATCTGATTACGGCTCAGCGACTTGCGCGTCGGCTGTGCAGCTGCAAGCAGCCTGTGGAAATGCAAGAAAAAGCCCTGCTCGCCGCCGGATTCGATGAATCGCAACTTGATGGCACACCGCTGTATGGCCCCGCAGGCTGCGAGCGCTGCAGCGGCAGTGGCTACAAAGGAAGGGTCGGTATCTATCAGGTAATGCCCGTGTCCGAAGCCATCGAAAGCATCATTCTTGCGCATGGCACTGCGCTGGAGATCGAGGCCCAGGCGCGGCGCGAGGGTATCAGGACATTGCGCGAATCAGGTTTGCTGAAAGTGAGGCATGGACTGACATCACTGGAAGAAATCCTCAGCTGCACCAACCAATAAGCAAGACTCACTCACCAGCAGCACTGTTCCAATGGCAATCCGCGCAGGCTTCATCGTGCGGCCCCGTTCATGATTCGTCAGGAGAATTCGCATGGCATCTGTCGGTCAGCCCCGTCCGGGCAATAGCAGCGACACAATTTATCTCTGGGAAGGCAAGGACAAGAGCGGACGTTTGGTACAGGGTGAAATGCGTGCCAGCGTGCAGGCGCGCGTGGATGCGGCGCTGCGCCGGCAAGGCCTGACTGAGGTGCGAGTGAAGAAAAAACCGCGCGAGCGTCAGCGCAAGATCCATGAGAAGGATATCTGTGTGTTCACGCGGCAGTTGTCGACCATGCTCAAAGCCGGTGTGCCACTGCTGCAATCTTTCGATATCGTCGCGCGCGGCCATGCAAACCCATCGGTGACCCGGCTGTTGCTGGATATCCGCGCCGATGTGGAAACTGGCAGTAGTCTGTCGCAAGCTTTTCGCCGCTACCCGATGTACTTCGATGCGTTGTTCTGCAACCTGGTGGCGGCTGGCGAACAGGGCGGCATTCTTGAACAACTGCTCGCGCGATTAGCCACCTACAAAGAAAAAACCCTGGCGATCAAAGGCAAGGTGCGCTCGGCGATGTTCTATCCGGCAGCGGTCATGGGTGTGGCCTGCATTGTCACGGCGGTGATCATGGTGTGGGTCGTGCCTGCGTTCAAAGAAGTGTTCGAGAGTTTTGGCGCCGAGCTGCCACTGCCGACGCAACTGGTGATCGCGTTGTCGGATCGTTTCGTCAAATACGGGTTTCTGATGCTGATTGCACTAGTGGCGGTCTCGGCGCTGAGTTATCGGGCTTGGCGGCGCTCGCCTTCGCTGCAGATCGCCACCGACAAGCTGGCACTGCGTCTGCCGCTGTTCGGCGACGTGATTCGCAAGGCAGTGATTGCCCGCTGGACCAGTACCTTGTCAACCATGTTCGCCGCCGGCGTGCCCTTGGTAGAATCGCTGGATTCTGTTGGCGGCGCTTCGGGAAATGCGGTGTACGCTGAGGCTACCCGCCGTATCGCTGCCGCAGTACGCGCTGGCACCAGCCTGAACGTCGCGATGCAATCGACGAATGTGTTTCCTTCAATGGTGACGCAAATGGTCGCGATCGGCGAAGAATCTGGTGCGCTCGAGTCCATGCTGCGCAAAGTCGCGGAAGCCTACGAGGAAGAAGTCGATGCCGCAGTCGCGTCATTGTCTTCTCTGATGGAACCGGTCATCATGGTCGTGCTCGGCGTGCTGATCGGCGGGCTGGTCATCGCGATGTATCTGCCCATCTTCAAGCTCGGTTCGGTTGTCTGACCCGAGTCCGCTCTGAAACGCACTAAACCGCACTGACAACCGAAACCCATGCTGGAATCTACCGATACCCTGTTGAATGCCTTGCTGACGGCCCCACCGGAAAGTTTCAGCGCGGCGCTGTTCTGGATGTTGCCGGGGCTGATCGTGGGCAGCTTCCTGAACGTCGCAATCTACCGGTTTCCGATCATGATGCAGCGCGAATCTGAAAATTACCTCGCGCTTGAAAACGATGACCAGCCGCCACACACGGAACGCTACAACCTCGTACTGCCCGGCTCCGCCTGCACCGGCTGCGGTCATGCGCTGTCTGTTGCAGACAATGTGCCGATCTTGAGTTACCTGTGGCTCAAGGGCCGCTGCCGTTACTGCCATGCGCCGATCTCGGCGCGCTATCCGGCTGTCGAGTTGCTCACCGCCGCCTTGTCAGGCATGGTGATCTGGCATCTGGGCAGCTCGTTCGCTGGTCTGTCGGCGCTGCTGCTGCTATGGATGCTGATCGCCATGACTTTCATCGACATCGACACGCAGCTGCTGCCTGATGAGTTGACGCTGCCGTTGATGTGGCTGGGTCTGCTGGTGAACCTCGACGGCACATTCGTGCCCTTGCGCGATGCCGTGATCGGCGCAGCACTCGGCTATCTGTCGCTATGGGCGGTGTACTGGCTGTTCAAACTCGTGACGGGCCGGGATGGCATTGGTTATGGCGACTTCAAACTGCTGGCTGCGCTGGGCGCTTGGCTGGGCTGGATGATGCTGCCGGTGGTCGTGCTGCTGTCTTCCGCTGTGGGCGCTATCGTCGGACTGTCACTGATCGTATTTCGCGGGCACCATCGCGACCGCCCGATTCCTTTCGGACCCTTTCTCGCAGCCGCCGGGCTGATCGCGCTGTTGTTCGGACAGCCCTTGCTTCATGCCTGGCTGGGCAGTTGAAATCCGCTCGGCAAGTCACCGCCTCTGAGGGACAATCGCCAACATGACAGAGAAAGCATTCAACCGATTTTCCGTAGGTCTGACGGGAGGCATAGGCAGCGGGAAATCCGCAGTCGCCGACCTGCTCGCCAAACAGGGCGCCGCCATTATCGACACCGACCAGATCGCGCACGCGCTGACCGCCCCCGGCGGTGCGGCCATGTCGTCTATCGCCGAGCAATTTGGCAATAACTTTTTGACACCAGAAGGCGCGCTGAACCGCGCCGCGATGCGCGAGCGCGTGTTCTCGGATGCTGCCGCCAAACGGCAGCTGGAAGCCATTCTTCATCCGCTGATCCGGCAGCAAACGCGGGTGGAAGCCGAGCGTGTGTCCGGCAGTTACCTGGTGTTTGTGGTGCCGCTGCTGGTGGAATCGGGCCGATGGAGGGACACCGTGGATCGCGTGCTGGTGGTGGACTGCAGCGAAGCGCTGCAGATTGAGCGCGTCATGCGCCGCAGCCAGTTATCGGCTGAGCAAGTCCGAGCAATCATGGCGACTCAGGCCAGCCGCGAAGCCCGACTGGCTGTCGCTGACGATGTGATCGTCAATGATCAAGCGCTGGATGCCCTCGAACAGGCGGTCGCTGCACTGCATCAGCGCTACCTTGCGCTGGCCGCCACCTCGACCAGCGTCCCCGAGTGCAAACACTAGGTCTTTTAGGGGCAAGAAGTTTGTAATTTCCGACTGCTTCGGTCAGAATCACGGTATCCCTTTCTGGCCCACTCGCGAGGACTGCCGCCTTGACCGTTTACGAATACCCATTCAATGAGCGTATTCGCACCCTGCTGCGGCTTGAGGATCTGTACGAGAAGTACCGGTTCTTTGTCGCGCAGGATCATCATTTGCAACATCACGTGGCACTTGCCACGATTTACGAGATGCTCGAGGTCGCCGGCCGCGCCGATCTGAAGTCCGATCTGTTACAAGAATTGGAACGGCAAAAGCAAACACTGGTCGGCTTCAAATCCAACCCCAATGTCGAGAGCGCTCGTCTGAATGAGGTGCTTGCCGATATCGAGAGCACGAGCGCCGCGTTAATTAGTATCCAGGGCAAGACGGGGCAGCACATACGCGACAACGAATGGCTGATGAGCATACGCGGTCGCACCATCATTCCGGGCGGCGCCTGCGAGTTCGATCTGCCGTCCTATCACGCGTGGCAGCAGCAATCATCCAGCCAGCGCCGTGCTGATATCAGCGGCTGGTTTGCGCCGCTGGAACCCCTGTTCTCGGCGATCACCATCATCTTGCGCTTGCTGCGCGAGTCTGGCCGCGCGTCACATATCGTGGCGACTGCAGGCAGTTTCCAGCAAATGCTGCAGGGACGCACCTATCAATTGCTGCGCGTTAGCCTAGATCCTCAGTTAGCAGCGATACCAGAAATCTCGGCCAACAAATATGTACTGTGGATACGCTTCACCACTCAGGGCGGCGACAACAAGCCCAAGGCCTACGAAGGCGATGTGCCCTTCGATCTGACACTCTGCAATTTCTGATTCTTCATCATGGTGACGGTCGTCGATTGTCCGACCTGCGGCAACAAGGTCGAATGGACTGAAGCCAATAAATTCAGGCCCTTCTGCAGCGAACGCTGCAAGCAGATCGACCTCGGTGCATGGGCTGAAGAAAAATACGTGATCCCGGGCTCGACCCCGGTCAGTGATCAAGATCCTGACGTGCCCCATTGACCCCTGCCGATCTTCTTTCGGCGAGTGCCTGTAGCAGCGGTATCGTCGCCGGCAAGATCGGCGTCACCTCGAAACTTCCCTGCCAGGCCAGCCGCTGACCTTCGAGCCCTCGCGGCTCACCCTGCCAATCTCGGCTGATATAAAAATGCAGGCGCACATGCGCATGGGGGTACACATGCTCGACGCCGCACCAGGGTTCTGCTGACAGAACACGCACGCCGATCTCTTCGGCGAACTCGCGCTTGAGGGCGTCGATCACACTCTCGCCCGTCTCGACTTTCCCGCCGGGGAATTCCCAGTAGCCCGCGTACGGTTTGCCTTCCGGGCGCTGACCCATCAGCACATCGCCATTCGGCCTCATCAGGATGCCCACTGCGACATCGATCGGTGCGGTCATCGTGTTCAGCCGTTGTCGTGCTTGCCCGCCCAGTCGCGTGCGAACTGCCATGCGATGCGGCCTGAGCGCGAACCACGCTGCAAGGCCCAGCGCAATGCGTCGGCATCAGCCTCCTCAAACTGCGAAGCGGGCACACCAAAGTGAGCGAGCCAGTGATGCACGATATCGAGATAATCGTCCTGGCGGAAAGGATAGAAAGACAGCCACAGTCCGAAGCGCTCGGAGAGGGAAATTTTTTCTTCGACAGTTTCGCCCGGATGCAGATCGCCATCATCCACATGACGATAGCCTTCGTTGTCCGACATTTTTTCTGGCAGTAGATGCCGACGGTTCGATGTGGCGTAGATCAGCACATTATCCGATTGCGCCGAGATGCTGCCGTCCAACGCCACTTTTAATGCCTTGTAGCCGCCCTCGCCTTCTTCAAATGACAGATCGTCGCAGAAGATAATGAATCGCTCGGGACGCTGTGCGATCAACTCGACGATGTCGGGCAAATCGACCAGATGCTCCTTGTCCACCTCAATCAGCCGCAGACCACGGTCCGCGAATTGCGCGAGGCAAGCCTTGATCAGCGAGGATTTGCCCGTGCCACGCGCACCGGTCAGCAGCACATTGTTGGCTGGTCGACGCGTGATGAATTGCCGTGTGTTCTGCTCGATCGCTTCTTTTTGCGGGCCGATGTTACGCAAATCGTCGAGTCGGAGATGCGAAGGATGATGCACTGCCTGCAAATGACCACGGCCATCGCGAGCCACGCGCCAGCGGAAGGCTGTCGCGCTCCAGTCGGTCTCAGGCGTCGCTGGAGGCAGTAATTGCTCGACGCGTGCCAGCACCGATTCTGCACGCTGAAGGAATTGTTCGAGTTCTTTCATGTCGTTATTTTTCTGGGTTGTAGACGACACTGGATTCCGGCCTGCGCTGGAATGACGGAGTGAAGAGCGTCGGCCTCAACCGGGTCATCCCGGCGCAGGCCGGGATCCAGCGACTTTAAAACACTGCTGACGATTCGCTTTCAGGACCGGTAATCCGCATTGATAGACACATAGTCATGCGAGAGATCGCAGGTCCAGATTGTCGCCGATGCGGTGCCACGCGCCAGTGTAACTCGCACCGTGATCTCGCTCTGCTTCATCACCCGCTGACCATCTTCCTCGCGGTAGTCCGGATGACGCCCACCCTGCTTCGCCACCCAGACATCATCCAAATACAAATCGAGCTTGGCCACATCGAGATCGGTCACGCCCGCATAGCCGATCGCGGCAAGGATACGGCCAAGGTTGGGGTCGGAGGCAAAGAAAGCTGTCTTCACCAGCGGCGAATGACCGATGGCATA
>RGFZ01000069.1 GCA_010024875.1 Oxalobacteraceae bacterium
CCGGGATGTTCATGGCCGTGTCGATTGTCGCCTTCATTATTCTCGGTAGTGTGCTGGAGGGCATACCCGCCATCGTGCTGTTCGGCCCGCTGCTGTTTCCGATCGCGCGTGAGATGGGCATCCATGAAGTCCAGTATGCGATGGTGGTGATCCTGTCGATGGGCCTCGGGCTCTTCTCGCCGCCATTCGGTGTCGGCTACTACGGCGCCTGCGCGGTCAGCCAGACTCATCCTGATGAAGGCATCCGCCCCATTATCGGCTACATGGTCGCGCTATTCATCGGCATCGTGATCGTCGCGCTGGTACCGTGGATCTCTACTGGCTTTCTGAAATAAATTTGCCACATCGGTCACGCTCCATGGTTCGTCTTGCCTTTTATGGTGATGATTTCACCGGCGCCTCCGACAATGCTGCGCAATATGCGCGGCATGGTCTGCGCACCTTGCTATTCTTTTCCAATCCCGACACCAAGGCTTTGAAAAAAGCCGCGCAATCCTATGACGTCATCGGCGTCGCCGGCACTGCGCGGTCGCTACGGCCAACAGAAATGGCGGATGAGCTGATGCCAGTGCTGGAAAATTTCAGCCAGCTTGACGTGAACTTCATCCAGTACAAATGCTGCTCGACCTTCGATTCATCGCCATCGATTGGCAGTCTGGGGGAAGCGATTCGTCTGATGCGCAAGCAGTGGCCGCAGAGCTTCGTGCCGGTGTTTGCGGCGACACCGGAATTCGGTCGCTACACCCTGTTCGGCCATCACTATGCACGTGCCGGTGAGCAGGTATACCGGCTGGATCGTCATCCTGTGATGTCTCGTCATCCAGTCACGCCCATGCATGAATCGGACCTTGGCAAAGTGCTGACCGAACAAGGCTTCGAACCACAACTGCAGATCGATCTGCGGCAGTTGGATGCTTGCGAAGCTCGTCCCAACATGCTCGCGGATCAACTCGCCGAAAAGGACAGTGCCGTTTTCGATGGCTATACCCAGCGTCAGGTGATCACCGGTGCTGCCAGTCTGTGGCAAATGTCGCGCTCGCGAATGATCTGCGCGATGGCAGCGCAAGGACTGGCACATGCGCTGGGTGCTCATCTACGCGAGCAAGGTCAGATCGCTTCGCCCGAGCCGTCGCATGCGCTGGCACCGGTGGACCGCTTGCTGGTACTCTCAGGCAGTTGCTCTGCTCTGTCTGCTGCGCAAATCGACTGGGCAGTCGGCGCAGGCTTTACCGGCATACGCATCACGCCCGAGCAACTGATCAACACCGATGAAGCAAGCCGACAGTCGCTACAGCAGCAAATGCTCACGGCGCTGGTCGCAGGAAAGAGCGTGGTCATGTATACCGCGAAGGGTCCGGATGATGATCATGTCGCTTCCGTGCAGAACAAGCTGCCGGCAGGTGTCTCAGCCCCGGCCTTTGTCGCCCATCGTATCGGCCTGTTGTACGCACAACTTGCTCGCGCTGCGATCGTCGATGCTGGGCTCACCCGAATCGTCGTCGCCGGCGGCGATTCATCGAGTTTTACCATGCGCCAGCTCGGCGCGATCGCGCTGGAAACCAAGGCCAGTCACTTCAAACAGAACGCGCATGTCTGCACGCTGTTCTCGGACGATCCCGAGATTCATGGGAAGGAAGTGCTGCTCAAGGGCGGACAGGTCGGCACACCCGAGCTCTATGGCCTGATGCTAAAGGGATTTACCGGACAAGCTGAGCAATAAGCTGCCGCCCCGAACCAAGAGCGTCGACCTGCCGACCTCAGACCGGATCGATATGTGTCATGACATCAAGCACTGGCAGCTCGGCCTTCACTCGGTTGGCAGCTTGCAGTCCGATGTCATGTCCCTGCCTGACCGTCGCATTTGCATTCACCTCAATATGTACGTCGACGATGATCAGATCACCCATCTTGCGTGTCCTCAGGTCGTGCACGCCGAGCACGCCGGGCGTACTGGCAATGATCTCCGAGATACGCTGATACTCTTCGGCAGAGGCCGCGCGGTCCATCAGGTCATGTAACGCATCCCATGCAAAACCTGCGCCCGTCTTGCAGATCATCAGACCCACGATCAATGCGCTGACTGCATCTAGCGTCGGATGGCCCAACGCCGATCCCAGAATACCGAGCGCCACCACCAGTGACGAGGCAGCATCTGCACGCGCATGCCAGGCGTTCGCGATCAACATCGACGAGCGCACGCGCTCGGCCACCATCAGCATGTACCGGAACAGCAGTTCTTTGGCGACCAGCGCAAACAACGCAACGTAAAACGCCGCGAACTGCACCGGGGCTGTCTGCGGATGCATGATCTTGATGGCTGCCGACCACGCAATGCCGGTACCGACCGCGACTAAACTGAGTCCGAGGAACAGCGAAGCAGCAGTCTCATAACGCTGGTGGCCATATTGATGGTCTTCATCCGCGTCTTTGCTGCTGTGGCGATTGGCCAGGAGCACGATGAAGTCTGCCGCGAGATCAGTCAGCGAATGAATGCCATCCGCGATCAGACCCGCCGAGCTGGTCAGCATGCCAACCAGCACCTGCACGGTGGATAGCAGCACGTTGACGACGACACTGACCAGCGTGGTCTTTCTGGCGGCCTGCTGCCTTGCTTCCGGCGGAGAATCATCGTGCTCGAAAACCTGCTGCATGGGGGCATCCTGCGGGAAAACGTTCAATACAGCCTATTGTAAGTTTTCCCGCTGACGGGATGCTTAACACTGCCATTGGGAGCCAGACGGAACAGGTAACCGCCATCTCAGCGCTGCGCCTCCAGCGTCACCTGCACTTCCGTTTTGGAGGCACCTCGCTGCACCGTCAATTTCACTTTGCTGCCAATACTAAAATCATCCAGGCGCGACATGAGCTTCGCGACGGTCTCGACTGGCGTGCCTTCAACTGCCGTGATGATGTCGCCCGGCGTGACCGCGCCATCAGGGGACACACTTGCCGGCTTCAGGCCGGCCTTTTCAGCAGGCGAGCCACGGTTTACCTTCAGCACAAACACGCCTTTCTTGCCGAGGAATTCAGAGAGCTTGTCGTTGATATTCTCATCGAACCCGATGCCAAGTGAGGGACGCAGATATTTACCATGCTTGATCAGCTCAGGCACGACGCGATTGACCGTGTCCACGGGTACCGCAAAGCCTATGCCTGCACTAGCCCCGCTGGGGCTGTAGATCGCGGTGTTGATGCCGATCAGACGACCTGCCGAATCCAGCAGCGGGCCACCGGAATTGCCCGGATTGATTGCAGCATCGGTCTGGATCAGGTGATCGATCTGGGTGCCGTTCTCGCCCGGCAGCGAGCGATCCATCGCCGAGATGATCCCGGTCGTTAGCGTCCAGTCGAGCCCAAAAGGATTACCAATCGCGTAAACCTTCTGGCCAGTCCGCAGCTTTGCGCTCTCGCCGATCGGCACCGGCGGAGGACGTTTGAAGTCTACGGCGATCTTCAGCACCGCGATATCGTGCGATGGACTGACGCCGACCAGCACGGCCTTGTAGTCTCGGCCATCGGCCAGACGCACGCGCGCCTCGTTCGCACCTTGAATCACATGGAAGTTGGTGATGACGTGGCCATCCTCATCCCAAATGAAGCCCGAGCCTGTGCCGCGCGGCACAGAAAACACATTCCGCGTCCAGAGATCGACGACTTTCTCGCGAGTCGAGATGAATACCACTGAAGCCTTCGATTTTTCGAATAGCTCAATCGTCGCTTTCTCGTCCGCGTGCAGTTCGCCGCGCGGCGTCACGGGTCGCGGCGCGGCATTTGCGTCAGTGCCTGAAAAGTACCACCCGCTCAACGCGGCAATGGTCGACGCCAAAAATAAAAAAAATGAAATTCCAGCCTTTTTTGCATTACCCATCGCGCCCCTTTTCCCTGCTTGTTTTTAAAACTGCAAACAACATAGGGACGGGAGTGGATTATTTCAATAATCGAGGATTTTTCTTATAAATTTCAGGCAAACTCCCGTCATATCCCGCTGCAAAGGCAAGCCACCACACAAATAATCAATAAGGCAAGGGAGATGAGTATCGATACCCACGGCGACCTGATGGTCAAAGGCCGGATGCTGGCCGCGACAGTGCGCAGCATGTCTTCGCTTGGATCGCTCGGCGTGCAGGCGCTTGCCGAGTTAGGCATTCACGATATCGACATCGACCAGTGGTATCCGGCCGAGGCCAGGCGCGCGATGCACCGCACTGCGCTCGCGCGTTATGGCCCGGAGGCGCTCTATTCGTTCGGCTTCACGACCTCAGACCTGCAGTATTCGATGATCCCTCAGATGCAGGCCGAACACCGCGACTACTTGAATGCCACTCGAGCGTCGGCAGGCGATCTTGTCGCAGAAAGTCGTGCACTCGAAAGTATTATTCACAAGATCTGCGAAGCCTACACCGTCAACTTCGCTTACATGGTGGATCGCTATCAGCATTTGTTTGGTGCACGCTGCACTGCACTGGGTGACAACCAGTTCGAGATCGTCGCCAGTACATTTGCAGAACCTGATCATCATGAATTCACGCGTGGAATCTTTGCGTCTTTCCTGATTCGATGCACCGCGGATGACTGGGACATGGCGATACGCTATCTACCCGAAAAGACTGACCACGGACCGAACTGGGCGGCGTTTCATTACCATGTCCGCTTCGAACGCCGCGCGAGCGCTGCACCCAGTGCAGAGGTCATCCTCGTTGAGCGACGGCTGGAGGCGCGCGAAGCGCTGCTGACGAATGTGGTCGAGCAATCGAACCGATCACTGTCGGTGATCATGGAATCGATACAGTACGCACGGCTGCTGCAGCAGGGTCAGATGCCGGATATCGCAAAACTCAGCGGGCCTTTCCGATCTATCGATATCGCGTGGCAGCCGCGCGATCTGATCGGTGGAGACATCTGGTGGACCTTCCAGGGTGCAGATGGCAGCTTTACGCTGGTGCTCGTGGATTGCACCGGGCATGGCGTGCCCGGCGCGATGCTGTCAGTGCTGGTGATCTCGACGCTCACGCGCGTGTTTGCCCAGGCACCCTCGATACGACCAGCAGAAGCATTGAAAGCGCTGGATGCCGGTATGCGCGAGAGCCTGCACAAGGACGGTGAGGACAAGGTCAGCGATGATGGCTGCGATGCAGCGATTATCCGCATCTCACCGGACGGAAGCGAATTGATCTACTCGGGCGCGAAAATTGATCTGTTCCATCGCCACGGTGACGAAATAACACAGCTCCGCGCAACACGCATCAGTCTCGGCTATCTGAAACCGCCGACACAGGCACCTGAGGAACACTGTATTGCAATGGCTAGAGGCGATTTGCTGGTGATGTTGACCGACGGCGTCACGGATCAGATCGGCAGCGGTCCGGAACGGCGCAAGAGCTTTGGAAACCGCCGTATTCAGCGCGTGCTAGCGGATTCATCCATCCAGACGGCGAGCGACGCCGGGCGGACACTGCTAGCCGCGCTCGCCGACTGGCAGGGCAAGGACCGTCGGCGCGATGATGTGAGCATCGTAGCCATCGTTTGCTGACACGCGCCGCCTGAGGCGAGGTGTCAATACCGGTTGTACTGCTCCAGCGCCTTGCGCATCGACTTCTCGCGCTCAATGATGGGAATCATCTTCGATTCTTTGTCGTCATACTGCTTGAGCAGCGCAACGACCTTCTCTGCAGCGGCGGTGGGTACTACCACCACGCCATCGGCGTCCGCGACAATATAATCGCCCGGGTGCACCGTGATCTCACCGCACTTCACCGGGATCTGCTTGTCCACGCTGATCATACGTCCTACCGAGGTCGCGGGGCTGACGCGGCGCGACCAGACCGGGAATTCGAGACGGCGCAACTCGGTGATGTCCCTGACCGCGCCATCGATGACAGCGCCCGCGAGACCGCGTACTTTGGCGGTGGTGCCCATGAGGTTGCCCATTGCCGCGATCTCCAACCCATCTTGCATCACATACACCAGCACGGACCCGGCGGGTGCCTCATCGAGTATGTCGAGAATGTGGTTAGGATATTTGCGGGCGTCGTTCTTCAGCACAGGACGCATCAGCGCGGTAGCCGCACGGCCGACAATGCGGGCATCGTAAATCGGCTTCATGTCGGAAGACATCCAGCCGCGCGCGCCCGTCGCCTCTTCGACAGCATCGGCGATATTGCCAGTGCTGTTCTCGGGGCGCTTGAGTGCGTCAATGATCTGCTCGGGCGTCATCGCCAGAACAGCGTTGCTCATTCCTGCGGCAAGCACGACCAGCGCGATGCAAAGCATCTTGCAAACGGACGCCTTCTGCATGTTCGTCTCCTTCTGTTGAATGATCGTTGTGGTAAGGTCAGGCGCGCCTAGCTATCATGGCGAATCGCCTGCGCAGCGGCACGCAGCATACCGCCGACAACCACTGAAGCTTAACCCAGAAGCGCTCAGGGCCGGCGCCTTGTGTGCCAAGGGCCTGGGTCCAAATGCCGTACACTCACCCACTGAAGAGTATTCTCTTTGACGTTTCGATCTCACCGTATTGCCTGGCAGTGTACATGCGCATCACCCTACATCACGTTACTGAATACTTGTATGACCGCGCGGTGGCGCTGGGGCCGCAAATCATTCGGCTGTGCCCGGCGCCGCATTATCAAGGTCATCTGCTCAATTACTCGATGCGGGTGGAGCCAGAGGGCGTTGATATCCGCTGGAGCAACGATGCATTTTCCAACCAGACGGCTGAGGTATTTTTCTCCGGCACGACTCGACTTTTCCGTGTGACCGTCAATCTGACGATCGACCAGCAGTCGACTGAACACTCGGCACTACCTCCGGTCTCTGAAGCACCGCCTATGCCGCCAGCCTACGAGCCGCCGCTGATTCGCGAACTTGCGCCCTACCGACGCACTGAACCGGCAGGCCCGCAGTGTCAGGCGTATTTGAGAACGATAGAGCGCGGTGATCTGCGAACAGCCGATTTTGTGACAAGGATGAATCAAAAGCTGCACCAGGATATTCGCTACCAGATACGCAAAGAGCATGGTGTGCAAACGGTGGAAGAGACACTGCAGAAGCGCAGCGGCTCCTGCCGCGACAGTAGCTGGCTGCTGGTACAGTTACTCAGGCATTGCGGATTCGCTGCACGCTTCGTATCCGGCTACCTGATCCAGCTACCCTCTGGCGCCGGCGCTGCGGAGTCGATGCCAAAATCAGCGGTCGATCCGACCGAGCTGCATGCCTGGTGCGAAGTATATTTACCCAATATCGGATGGACAGGACTGGATCCGACTTCCGGTCTGCCAGCTGACCACAGTCATGTACCTCTGGCTTGCGCGCCTGATCCTGCGGCCGCCGCACCGGTTGAAGGACAGGTCGAGCCATGCGAGGTGGATTTCAGCTACCGAATAGACCTCACGGCCATGAACGAGTGAAGCGCAGCCGATAGGCTACTTGGCCTGCTCGTTCCCGTACGTCTTGACCAGATAATCAACGATATCGGGGATGTCCGCATCATTCAGCGGCGCGTTAAACACCGCCTTCATTCGCTTGACCATGTTTTCCCAATAAGGACGAGCGGCCGTGGGCGGCTGGTATTGCATGTACTCCGCTGAATGACAGGCCACGCAAGCCAAGCGTGCCTTTTCATAGCCCGGTAAGCTGCTCGCCTTGAGCTGTACGCCATCAGGTGGTAGATCAATGCGCTTGACGCCGGCATTCGCGACAGCGGCCATCATCAGCAAAGCAGCGCTCAGCAATCCGCAGGTCAGATAGTTTTTCATTGGTGTTTCCATGATGAATGCGTGGGTACAGACCGGCTATTCCACGTCAGGCGGCCGTGATGCGGACCGTTTCGACCACATTACGCATGTAACCCGCCGGCTGCCACTTTGCGTCATGCGGCTGAGTCTCACCAGCCCGTGTGGTCGCGCGAACTTGCAAGTCGTAGTCGCCGCGCGAAGGCGTGAAACCAAAACTGAATTCCCTGAATGAATAACGGCTCAGTTCTTTGCCAAGCTTTGCTTCGCGCCAGGTACGACCGCCATCGATCGAGTACGCAACATCGCGTATACCTTTGCCGCCATCGAACGCAATGCCCCGGACACGGATATCTCTTCCGGCAGCGATCTGCGCACCATCCCGCAGCGAGGTAATGAATGAGCGTACGACGAAGCGGCCGATCGGGCGCGTGGATTGTGGCGCCTTGCCCGGCTCGACGCATGCACAGTCATTGTCGGGTATCCGATACGCAGGCTTCATCCAGAAACCCTCATAGGTATTGTCGACAATCTCGATATCGGACAAATGCTTGATCCAGTAGGTACCGAAGTAACCGGGAACAATCAGTTTGACCGGATAACCGTTAAGCATCGGTATCTCGCTGCCATTCATCTGATAAGCGAGCATCACTTCGCCATCCATCGCATGATGGATATCGAGCGATTTGACAAAGTCCCCGCCACCAAAAGGCGCCGTATCCAGGCCATTGAATACGATCTGCTGCGCACTGTCCTTGATCTCTGCGCGCGCGAGCAGCTCTTTGAGGGGCACGCCGACCCAGCGCGCATTACCCATTGCGCCATTCGATAGTTGCCCACCGGTGACCCGTGGCGTGAAATGACCGCGGCTATTGCCCGAGCACTGATTGACCGCGACGATCTCGCTCGGTCGGAAGAAGCGGCGCAGCTCGGCGACGGTGATATCGAAGGGCCGACCAGAAAGCATCATTCGGCGTGATGATGCCTTCATTAAACACATCGAACGGAGTTTCCAGTTGCGGAGGGCGCGAGGTGAGCACGATCAGTGGTCGTTTTTCGGGATACGCGACCAGCTGCCGACGCCCGTTATCGAAAGGTAGCTCGGTCTCACTGGCCTGTGCGATTCCGCTAAACGGAGCGAGTGTCGCGCTGGCCGCTGCGCCCACGCCACCCAAGAGCAGCGCGCGCCGGCGAGTGTCGGTGACAGCGATATCTTTTTTCTTGTTGTTCATAAGGTCTCCACCCAAAGATTCTGCCGACGTAGAAGTCTACTTGCATGGCCGGGCATCGTGACTTGTCCTGGCTCAGGCCGTGTCCGCGACATGAATCGGTATTACCGTCCGCTTTCGCTCCTGAATCAGCGGCAGGCAGCGCTGATCATCCTGATAAATTGCGACGCAATCGAGGCACTGGAAGCACTCGCTGTAAGCGATCTTCCCATCGGGCGCGATGGCTTGATATTCGCAGCGGTGCCGGCAAGACTGGCACGGCGTGCCGCACTCGTCGCGGCGCGGTATCCATTTCCACCGCTTGAGCAGATTGACTGAGGCCAGCGCGGCGCCTAACGGGCAGATGTAGCGACAGTAACCGCGATATAGGAATAAACCGAACGCGAGGCAGACAACCGCCCAGGCAATGTATGGCCAGTCACGCATGAAATAAAAACTGATCGCTGTCTCGAAAGGCTCGACTTTCACCGCCAGCTCGGAAAATGATGGAGCGACAAATACCGAGCCAAGGATCACGGCCAGTACGATGTACTTTATCCATTTCAGTTTTGCATCCAGTGCAGCACGCAGCCGTCGCTGATGCAGACCCACGCGATTGGCAATCAGGCTCACCAGTTCCTGCAGCGCACCGAACGGACATAGCCAGCCGCAGAACGTGCTGCGACCCCACACGAGGAGCGTCACGCCGGTGAACAACCAGAGGATGACAGTCATCGGGTCGTTCATCAGGAAGCCGAGATCGCCACCACCCCTCAATGACTCCAGTGCGGCCGTGATGTTGATGATGGTCAGCTGACCTTGTGCGGCCCAACCGATGAAACCTAGCGTGAAGATCAGGTAAGCGGTGCGGAAGATCATCAGCGTGCGCGCGCTGGCGCTGG
>RGFZ01000070.1 GCA_010024875.1 Oxalobacteraceae bacterium
TCGCGTATCGCAGGTGATCTACAAGGTCGACGAAGAATCCAAGCGCGATGCGGTGGTGCATCTGCTGCGCGGCCGAGAGCTCAAGCAAGTGCTGGTGTTCTCGAACACCAAGATCGGTGCCTCGCGCTTGTCGCGCGAGCTGGAGCGCCATGGCATCAAGGCAGCACCTATTCACGGCGACAAAACTCAGAACGAGCGAATGGCTGCACTAGAAGCGTTCAAGAATGGCAGCGTCGATGTGCTGGTCGCTACCGACGTCGCGGCACGCGGACTGGATATTGCCGAGCTGCCCTGCGTGATCAATTACGACTTGCCATACAACGCAGAAGATTACGTTCACCGCATCGGCCGCACCGGGCGTGCGGGCGCGTCGGGTGACGCCTTGTCACTGTACTCCGACAAGGATTCGCGTCTGCTGGCTGACATTGAAAAACTGATCAAGCAAAAGCTTGTGCCGGTGTCGATCGAGGGCTTCAGCGGGCGTGTTTCACGCTACGGTGGCGAGGGTGACCGCAGTGACCGCAGTGACCGCTCCGAGCGCAGGGAGCGTCAGGACCGAGCCGAGCGCAGCGATCGTCGTAGCGAACGCGGACCCCAACCGCGCAAGGAAAAAATCGACCCGTGGTTCCTCAAGCCCTATGAGCCCAGCCAGCCCGCCGAGCCCAGGTCGGAGTCCGTGCTGTCGAAGTCCGGAAAAAATGCGCAGCCTCCCAAGCGTGCCGCGTTACTGGGCGGCTTTCGCAAGATCTGAGTTTACTCATTAATGCCAAATCGCCGCGCCCACGCAGGCACGGCAGCCTCCCAGAAAGCCTGCAGAGTATTTTTTGCAGGTGAGATGTTCAGACCCAGTGCGTTTGCCGCTTCCATCAATACCTGAAGCGGGCGGCTGCGATCGAGTGCCGCTGCTCCGGTTTGCTTGGAGAGTTTTTCTCCTCGCGCATTGGTGACGACCGGCACGTGGAGATAGCGCGGCATCGGATAGCCGAGCAGTTGCTGCAGGTAGACTTGACGCGCGGTCGATTCCAGCAAATCCGCACCGCGCACGACATCCGTGATGCCCTGTTCCGCATCGTCCACCACGACCGCCAGCTGATAGGCCCAGAAGCCATCGGCACGTTTGAGAACGAAATCACCGACAGACGCCGACAAGCGCTCGCGGAATACGCCTTGCCAGCGGTCTTGAATGTCGATCACGTCTTCGGGTCTGTCCGGCTCGGGTACGCGCAACCGCCACGCACGCGGGGAGCGTCCTGGTATGAGTCCATGACGACAGGTGCCGGGGTAGATGGCCGCACCATCTGACGCAAGACTGATGCGCGAGTCAGCGATTTCTTTGCGACTGCAGCCGCACGGATAGGCGAGGCTACTCAGCTGCTCGAAAGCTTGTTCGTAGCGAGATTTGCGTTTGCTCTGCCAGAGGATGTCACCATCGGGTTGCATGCCAAAATCATGCAAGCTCGAGATGATGTCTTCGGCGCTACCCGGCACGGTGCGTGCCTCATCGATGTCTTCGATCCGTATCAGCCACTGACCATGATATGCCCGCGCATCCAGATAGCTGGCCAATGCGGCGACCAGCGAACCGGCGTGAAGCGGGCCGGTAGGCGAGGGGGCGAATCGTCCGATGTAAGGCAAAGGTTTTCCTGATGCGAAGTCTGAGGTAGTGCGAGTGAAGTCATTATCCGCTGACTTCGCATGATTTGTCCTCGTGTCGTTTCAGACTGCTTCGATAAAAAATCACGGTCTGGCGCGGTCGATGATTCTGACCGATGGTGTTGATCAACCGAGCAGCAACTCGGCTTGCGTCGGTGCCGGTATCTGAGCAATCTCGGATTTCTTCAATAGTGTCCCCACCCGCACACCCAGTAGTCGGATCCGCCTGTCCAGCATCACGCGCTTGAGGCACTCGCCGGCAGCACGTCTTATCTCTGCGGGATCATCCGTGGCGGTATCTAGCGTGATATCGCGCGTCACAGTTCGAAAATCTTCATATCGGAGCTTGATGCCAACGGTACGTCCCACGTAAGCTTTACGCTGCAGGTCGCCGGCGACGCGTATGCACAAGTTCGTGAAAATCTCTGAAAGATTATCTCTGTCCAGCTTCGCATGAAGGTCACGTTCAAAGGTCGTCTCGCGGCTGATGGATTTGGGTTCCGAGCTGGTGACTACGGGCCGATCATCTCTTCCCTGCGCCACCCTGTGCAGCCATTCGCCGTAACTTCTTCCAAACTGCTGCACCAGCCACCCGGGATCAGCCGCCGCCAGTTCACCAATGGTTTGTATGCCCAAAGTCTCCAGCTTTGCGCCGGCTTTGGGTCCGATGCCATTGATCTTGCGGACTCCCATGGGCCAGATCTTGTGCTCGAGATCCGATAGCTGCAGTAGCGTGATGCCATCGGGCTTGTCCAGCTCAGAGCAGATTTTTGCAAGCAATTTGTTGGGTGCGATGCCGATAGAGCAGCTCAGTCCTGTCGCCGCACGTACAGCTGCTTTGATGCGATTCGCCAGTGTCCGGCTGTCCTCATCAATAGCCGTCAGATCGATATAAATCTCATCGATCCCTCGGTCTTCAATCAGCGGAGCGATGCTGGCCACCGCCTTCTTGAACAGGCGAGAATAGTGTCGATACGCGTCAAAATCAGCGGGTAGCAGAAAAGCATCCGGCGCAAGCTTTGCCGCTTTCATCATGCCCATGGCCGAGAACACACCCAGCGCGCGGGCTTCATAAGTCGAGGTGGTCACCACACCTCGCCCGACATAGTCGCGCAGTAGAGCGAATTCGCGTGAGCCATCTTCACTTTGAACGGGATGATGACGAGAGCGACCGCCGATGACGACTGGATAGCCTTTGAGTTCAGGGTAGCGCAGCAGCTCGACGGATGCGTAGAAAGCATCCATGTCGAGATGCGCGATGCGTCTTTCGGGAGAGTCAGGGCAGGGTGCTGCGTGATGGGCGGGCTCGGACATCTCTCGCCGCACGACAGCAGCTCAGGCAGCTTGCGCAAGCTTGGCGCAATGCGGGCAGGAGACGCCCTCTACGTACAGCGGCGAGAGCTGCTCGCGTGGCGTGACGACAGCGCGACACGCAAAGCACTGGCGGGTTGCCGTCTCTTCCAGCTGCGGATTGAGTGCGGTGCGATGGTCAAATACGAAGCAATCGCCCTGGTAGTGCGCACCACCCACTTCCTCGAAGTATTTGAGAATGCCGCCCTCGAGCTGATAGACGTGGTCATAGCCGATGTTCTGCATGTGGATCGCGGCTTTCTCGCAGCGTATGCCGCCGGTACAGAACGTTACGACTGTCTTATCACTCAATTCATCGCGGTGTTTTTCTATTACCTCGGGGAATTCGCTGAATTTATCGATTCGGTAATCAATCGTGTTCTCGAAGGTGCCGACATCGACTTCAAACGCATTGCGGGTATCGAGCATGACTACCGGACGGCCCTGGTCATCATGACCCTGATCCAGCCAGCGCTTAAGCACCGGCGCGGTGACGGCCGGCGCACGGCCCAGTTCAGGCTTGATCAGCGGATGTTTCATCGTGATGATTTCGCGCTTGAGTCTCACCAGCATACGGTTGAACGGCTGCTTTTCGGAATAGCTTTCTTTCCACGGCATATCCACAAAGCGCGGGTCTTGACGCAGCCAGCGGAAGAAGCCATCGATCGCCTCGCGCGAACCGGCCAGGAACATATTGATGCCTTCCGGCGACAGCAGGATCGTGCCTTTCAGTGCCAGTTCGGCGCATATTGCCTGAAAGCGTGGCCGCTGCTCAACGGTATCGTCGAACGTGACAAATTTGTAAGCAGAGATATTGACCATCGGGGCGGCGGGATGTGTGGACTGCATGGCAAAACCCGGGAAAATTCGGCAAACATCCCCATTATAAGCGCCGCAAAACCGAGTTTGCGAGACTTGCGTGGACAGCTCGGCACAAGCCTCCTGAGGGGGTTCCTAGAAGGTAAAATACCCGCATGAGCGCGCCGCAATTCATTCACCTCCGACTGCATTCCGAATTTTCCATCGCCGACGGTCTGGTACGCATCGACGAACTCGTCAAAGCAGCCGCTACCGACAGCCAACCCGCTGTTGCCGTGACCGATCTGAGCAATCTGTTCGGCATGGTGAAGTTTTACAAAGAAGCTCGTAGCAAAGGCATCAAGCCCATCATTGGCTGTGATGTCTGGGTCAGCAATGACGAGGACCGTGACAAACCCTTCCGTCTGCTGCTGCTGGCGAAAAATCATGACGGTTATCTGCAGCTGTGCGAGCTGCTCTCACAGGCCTGGCTGGCGAATCAGCATCGTGGTCGTGCCGAGATCCGCATCGACTGGCTGCAGGCCTTGCAGAATAAGAGCGGTTTGATCGCGCTGTCCGGCTTTCAGCTGGGTGATATCGGCGTGGCCCTGGAGAACGGTAACTTCGCACTGGCTGAGCGCTGCGCAACACGCTGGGCAAACATCTTTCCGGGACATTTTTATATCGAGGTGCAGCGCAACGGCAATCCGCGACTGGAGGGCTTGCTGCGGCAGTCGACCCAGCTGGCCGCTCAACTGAAACTACCTGTTGTGGCCACGCATCCGGTGCAGTTTCTGCGCGCAGAAGAATTCACCGCGCATGAAGCCCGAAGCTGCATCGCCGAAGGTGAAATACTGGCGAACACACGCCGCGTGAAACGCTTCACGCAAGAACAGTATTTCAAGACCCAAGCCGAGATGACCGAGCTGTTTGCCGACCTGCCTGCGGCGTTGGCCAACAGCGTGATCATTGCACAGCGCTGCAACCTGTCGCTCTCTCTGGGCAAGCCCCAGCTGCCGGATTTCCCGACGCCTGATGGGATGAGCATTGATGATTTTCTGGTTGCCCAGGCAAAGGAAGGTCTTGAGCAGCGTCTAGTGCAGTTGTACCCAGACGAGCAGCAGCGCGACGCGGAGCGCGAGCGTTACGAATCGCGACTGAAATTCGAGACAGACACCATCATCAAGATGGGTTTTCCCGGCTACTTCCTGATCGTGGCCGACTTCATCCAGTGGGCGAAGCACAATGGCGTCCCCGTCGGTCCGGGTCGGGGCTCGGGTGCGGGCTCGCTGGTCGCTTATGCGCTATCGATCACAGATCTTGATCCTTTGCAATACAACTTGCTGTTCGAGCGTTTCCTCAACCCTGATCGCGTGTCGATGCCTGACTTTGATATCGACTTCTGCCAGGAAGGTCGCGACCGCGTGATCCAGTATGTCAAAGAGCGCTACGGTAAAGAGGCCGTGTCGCAGATCGCGACGTTTGGCACCATGGCCGCCAAGGGCGCAGTGCGTGATGTGGGTCGCGTACTGGACTTCGGCTATAACTTTTGCGACGGTATTTCCAAGCTGATTCCTTTCAAGCCCGGCAAGCTGGTGACGATTGCCGATGCACTGGAAGAAGAGCCGCTCTTGAAAGAGCGCCGCGACAATGAAGAAGAGGTCCGGCAGCTCCTGGAGCTGGCGCAACAGGTCGAAGGCATCGCCCGCAATGTCGGCATGCATGCCGGCGGCGTGTTGATCTCGCCCGGCAAGCTGACGGATTTCTGCCCGCTGTACACGCAAGGCACGGATGGCGGCGTGGTATCGCAGTACGACAAAGATGATGTCGAGGCCATCGGGCTGGTGAAGTTCG
Source organism: Oxalobacteraceae bacterium (assembly GCA_010024875.1). GTDB lineage: Bacteria > Pseudomonadota > Gammaproteobacteria > Burkholderiales > Burkholderiaceae_D > Pernthalerella. The sequence goes on from RGFZ01000070.1 coordinate 5,656, forward strand.
ACTTTCTCGGGCTGACCACACTGACGATTCTGGATCGTGCGGTGCGCTACATACGTCAGCTGGATCCGTCGATGGCCGATTTCAGTCTTGATACCGTGCCGCTGAATGACAGTGCCACGTATCAGTTGCTCGCACAGGCAAAAACAGTTGCCGTGTTCCAGCTTGAAAGTCGCGGCATGCAGGGCATGCTGAAAGATGCGCGCCCTGACCGCTTCGAAGACATCATTGCGCTGGTGGCGCTGTATCGTCCTGGTCCGATGGATCTGATTCCGGATTTCTGTCGCCGCAAGCACGGTGAAAAATTCGACTATCCCGATCCGCGTGCAGAACCCATTCTCTCCGAGACCTACGGCATCATGGTCTACCAGGAGCAGGTAATGCAGATGGCGCAGGTCATCGGCGGCTACTCTCTCGGCGGTGCGGATCTGTTACGCCGTGCCATGGGCAAAAAGAAACCTGAAGAAATGGCCGAGCATCGCCAGATCTTCCGCGATGGCGCTGCCAAGAACGGACTCGCTGAGGACAAGGCCGACGAAATCTTCGACCTGATGGAGAAGTTCGCCGGCTACGGCTTCAATAAATCGCATGCTGCTGCGTATGCGTTGCTATCGTATTACACCGCGTATCTGAAGACCCACCATCCTGCTGCGTTCATGGCGGCCAACTTGTCGCTGGCCATGGATGACACCGACAAGATCAAGGTGCTGGTTGAAGACGCGTTAGACACCTGCGCGCTGACGCTGCTGCCTCCGGATATCAATTTGTCGGTGTATCGCTTCACACCCGTCAAAGATCCGGGCAAACGAGCCGACCGCATTCGTTATGGTCTGGGCGCGATCAAGGGCACTGGTCAGAACGCGATCGAAGCCATCATCACCGCGCGGCAGGACGGACCATTTACTGACTTGTTCAATTTCACGCGCCGTGTCGACAAGCGCCAGATCAACCGTCGAACCATCGAATCGCTGGTCAAGGCGGGGGCATTCGACAGTCTGGGCGTAAACCGTGGCGTGCTGTTGGCTTCTGTCGGGTTGGCGATGGAAAGCGCCGAACAAGCCGAAGCATCGGCCAATCAGGTCAGCCTCTTCGACATGGATGACAGTGGTTTCGACGATAGGCCGCAGTATCTTGATGCACCCGAATGGACCGAGAAGGAAAAGCTCACCGAAGAAAAATCCGCGCTGGGTTTTTATCTGTCCGGGCATTTGTTCAATGCTTATGCAGACGAGGCACGCAAGTTCGCGCGCACCAAACTCACCGATTTGTCGCCCAGCCGCGAACCGAAGCTGATTGCTGGCATCATCTCCGGGCTACGCACACAGATGACACAGCGCGGACGTATTCTGATCGTTACGCTCGATGACAACACCGCACAGGTCGAGGTCACGGTGTACAACGAAGTCTTTGACAGTCATCGCGCACTGTTCAAGGAAGATGAATTCCTCGCCGTGCAGGGCAAGATTTCCGAGGACCGTTTTTCCGGAGGCTTGCGTATCACCGCAGATCGCGTGATGGATATTGCGACTGCGCGCGCGGCCTTCGTGAAGGCCTTGCGTCTATCCATGAATGGCCAGGCCGATGCGCAGCGGCTCCGCGAGCTGATCGAGCCTTTCCAGCAGTCGAAGGATTCCTGTCCTATCGTCGTCCAGTATGCGAAGAACGGTGCGCTGGGCGAGCTGCGTCTGTCGGATGCCTGGCGCGTTCGTGCTGACGACGCGCTGCGCGCAAAGCTGTCGGACTGGCTGAGCCCTGATAACGTCTGGTTCGAATACTGATGTCTCTGTCTGCCACTTTCAGGCGCATTCTCGGTCTGCTGAAGCCGCACACCGCGCGCATGGTCGTCGCGCTGTGCGCGATGGTGGTCACGGCGGCCACCGAGCCGGCGGTGGCGGGCATGATGAAGCTGCTGCTCGACAAGGGTTTTTCCGAGACGCGCAGCTTTTCCCTCTGGATGGTGCCAGTATTCGTGGTCGGTATCTTCGTCATCCGGGGCTTGTCCACATTCACCACGACTTATTTAATGTCTTCTGTGTCGGGCTTGTTGATGTCGACACTGCGCCAGCAGATGTTTAGCCGTTTGCTGGATGTGCCACTCAGCTACTACCGCGACAACTCCACCGGCAAAGTGATCAGCGGCTGGTCACCATCACCCTGGGCCCGGCTATCGCCTTTGTCGTTCGCCTCACCGCCAAGCGGCTCAAGCGTCTGATCGAAGAAAACCAGCACATGAATGCCGAGATCACGCAGACCATCGAAGAGACGATGCGTGCGCAGCAAGTGATCAAGATCTTCGGCGGACAGCGCTACGAGGCCAATCGTTTCAACGACCGCTCCGAACGCTTGCGGCGTTTCATGCTGAAGACAGCCAGCACCATGGCCACGACCGAGCCAATCACGCAGTTCATCAATTCATTCTCGGTGTCCGTGATCATCATGATCGCGCTGTCTCAGGCGGGCGATGGTCAGATGACCGTGGGTGGTTTTGCCTCCTTCATCACGGCCATGCTGATGACGCTCACACCGCTCAAGCACCTCGCCGCAGTCAATGGCCCGCTACAGCGCGGCCTTGCCGCGGGCACTACGGTATTCGGCATCATCGACGCGATGCCTGAGCGCGAGCATGGCCAACTGCTGCGTCAGCGCGCGACGGGCAGGCTGGATTTCGAGAACGTAGGTTTTTCCTATCCCGGACAGCGGCAGCCTGCGCTGGCCGACATACAGCTATCGGTGGCCCCCGGTGAAACGGTCGCGCTGGTCGGCATGTCTGGCGGCGGCAAGTCCACGCTGGTGAACCTGGTACCCGAGTTTTACACGCCAAGCTCTGGGCGTATTCTGCTGGATGGACAGCCGATCAGCGAGATTGCGTTGACGAGTCTGCGCGCGCAGATGGCCATGGTCAGCCAGAATGTGGTGCTATTTGATGATACCGTGGCCGCAAATATTGCCTACGGCGATTCGAATCCCGACATGGCGCGCATTGAAGCGGCAGCCAAAGCGGCTTATCTTGAAGAAGTGATCACCGGACTGCCGGACGCCTACCAGACCCAGATCGGTGACAACGGCATGCGGCTTTCCGGCGGTCAGCGGCAACGGCTGGCGATTGCGCGCGCAATCTACAAGAACGCACCCATCCTCATTTTGGACGAAGCGACCTCGGCACTAGATACCGAATCCGAGCGCGCCGTACAGGCCGCGCTGGATCAGCTGATGCAAGGTCGAACCACCCTCGTCATTGCTCACCGACTCTCCACTATCGAGCATGCAGATCGTATCGTGGTACTGCAGGATGGTCGCATCGCTGAGACCGGCACCCATGCTGAGCTGCTGTCACGCAATGGCGTCTATGCGCATTTGTATCACTTGCAGTTCGCTCGCGAGAGTTGAGTCGCCGAGCGGCCGAATTACTCAATCGCTGCCTCGCTGCCTCGCTGAATTGAACCAGCAACACAAGAACCAGGAGACATCATGAGCCAAGCCCTCCCCATATCTAAATTCCCTGTCCCCGAGCTGAAAGACTTGCCGGAAGATATACGCACGACGATACTCGCCGTACAGGAAAAAGCGGGCTTCGTACCGAATGTGTTCCTGACACTTGCGCATCGTCCGGCCGAATTTCGCGCGTTCTTTGCATACCACGATGCGCTGATGCTCAAAGAGACCGGGAGCCTCACCAAGGCCGATCGCGAGATGATCGTCACGGCGACCAGCGCCAAGAATCATTGCCTGTACTGTGTGGTCGCCCACGGTGCGCTTTTGCGTATCTATGCCAAGAATCCGCTGGTGGCGGATCAGGTCGCGGTCAATCACCTGAAGGCAGACATCACGCCGCGTCAACAAGCCATGCTGGATTTTGCGATCAAGGTCTGCCTTGATTCTGCCTCAGTGACAGAGGAAGATTATGTACAGCTCCGTACCCACGGCTTTGATGATGAAGATATCTGGGATATCGCCGGTATTACCGCATTCTTCGGCCTGTCGAATCGCATGGCCAATGTGATCAGCATGCGGCCTAATCCCGAGTTTTTCTTGATGGGGAGGGTAGAGAGGCCGAAGTCTGCCTGAGGCCACCGTCACCGGGGACTCTCGGCTTCCAGAAGGCTTCATA
>RGFZ01000008.1 GCA_010024875.1 Oxalobacteraceae bacterium
TAGTGCATCACGGATTTCATCAAAAAAGGTCTCCACCATGTCTTTGGCTTCGCGCTTGTTCAGCCCGACCTGCTCGAACAGCAACTCGGCCAGCTCCGCCTTGGTGAGCGTTGGCAACTCTTTCTCTGCCTTGGTACGCGCCTGGGTTGCGAGCATCGCCCGGCCAAGGTCGGCGGCAAGAACGGATTCCATTTCGGCAGGATTGCTGTGGTTCATGGTGCCCATTTTTTGATGTGATGCGGCCTGCTTATTTCCTGAGCGCCGCACCATGCTTTTTGTTGACAAGCTCAATAAAAGCCGCCATTGCAGCGTCTACTGAATCGTCTTGCAGGGTGCTTTGAGTATCTTGCATGGTAATGCGGAAAGCAAGGCTTTTTTGGTCTTCGGCGAGTCCTTTGCCGCGATATTCGTCAAATAAAACAATATCTTGCATAATTTTACAGGCGGGATGGTCATGCCGTTGCGCGTTAAAAGTGTCAATCAGCGATTGCACGCTGACAGATTGCTTAACAAGCAATGCCAGATCTCGGGTCACGGCCGGGAATTTTGAAATTTCTTGGTAAGTCGGCAGCTGCCGACCCTGCAAGCTATCGGCGTCAATCTCGAACACCACGGGCGCGAGTGGCAACTCGAGTTTCTGCTGCAGACGCGGATGGAGCTCACCTATCAATCCAACGCATCGACTGCCGAGCATCACACGCGCAGAACGACCGGGGTGCAGCGCAGGATGCTGTGCTGGCTCGAAGTGCGCCCTTGCCGGTGCAAACAAGGCTTCTAGGTCAGCTTTGAGGTCAAAAAAATCGGCGACGCGAGCAGCTTGCCCCCATTGCTCTTCCGCGACCGGGCCATAGGCCATCGCCGCAATGCGTTTGGACTGTGCGATGCCAGCCACGCTGAGCGGCCCTTCGGTCACTTGCGCATCGTTGGCAAATACGGCACCGATCTCGAAGACGCGCACCCGGCTGGCTTTGCGGTTCAGGTTGTAGCGCACGTTCGCCGCGAGACTGCTGATGAGCTGCGATCGCATCACGCTCATCTGGCTGGCGATAGGGTTGAGCAGGCGTACCGGCGTGCGGTTCTCTGCGAAATCCAGCTCAGCCTCTTCTTCGATGAAGCTGTAGTTCACCACTTCCTGGTAATCAAGATCGGCAAGCTGCCGGCGCAGCGTGAACAATGAACGCTCTGCCTCGGGCGCGATGCGTATCGCATTCGCAGCCACCGGTGGCAGCGCCGGTATGTTCTCAAAGCCGTAAACACGCGCGATCTCTTCGATCAGGTCTTCTTCGATCTCGATATCGAAACGGTAGCTGGGCGAGGTCACTTCGAACACGTCGCCCTGCTGCGTGAATGGCAATCCCAGCCGAGTAAATATGTCGGCAATCTGCGCCGCAGTCAGCGCTATGCCGATGATCTTTGCCGCGCGCGCAACGCGTAGCTTCACCGCCTTACGCTGGGGCAGGTTCACAGCCTGATCATCGACCGGACCCACCTGGGTTTTACCGGGTACGCCGCAGATCTCGACGATCAGTTGCGTGATGCGCTCGATATGTTCGACGGTCGTCGCATAGTCCACGCCGCGCTCGAACCGATGTGCTGCATCCGTAGAAAAATGGTAGCGGCGGGCTCTGCCCTGAATGGACTGTGGCCACCAAAAGGCTGCTTCAAGGTAGATGTCGGTGGTCTCAAGGGATACGGCGGTCGCATCGCCGCCCATGATGCCTGCCAGCGATTCGACTGCTTTCTGATCAGCGATCACGCCAACCCAGTCATCCAGTTCGACGGTATGGCCATTCAGTAGCTTGAGCTGCTCGCCTTTTTTTGCCCAGCGCACCTCAAGACCACCATGAATTTTGGCGAGATCGAAGACATGCGTGGGTCGTCCCAGCTCGAGCATCACGTAGTTGGAAATATCGACCAAGGCTGAAATAGGCCGCTGTCCGCTGCGCTCGAGACGCTGTTTCATCCAGTCGGGCGTAGGCGCCTTGGCGTTCAGGCCGCGTATCACGCGACCGGAAAAACGTCCGCACAGATCAGGAGCACTGATGGTCACAGGCAGTACTTCGCTGATGTCAGCGGTTACTGGTTTGAACGCAGGTAGATGCAGAGGCGCGCCGGTGAGTGCGGCGACTTCTCGTGCCACACCCAGGACTGACAAGCAATCGGCGCGATTTGGCGTCAGCTTGATCGTGAACTTCAGATCGTTAAGCTGATAGTAATCGCGGAAATTTTTGCCTACCGGCGCATCGCCGGGCAGCTCCAGCAAACCGCCATGGTCCTCCGACAGACCCAACTCACGCGCAGAACACAGCATGCCCTGCGACTCGACACCGCGCAGCTTGCCGACTTTGATCTCGAAAGGCTTGCCATCCGCACCGGGGGGCAATTTCGCTCCCACCAAGGCGCAAGGTACGCGCATGCCCGCGCGCACATTCGGTGCGCCACAAACGATATTGAGCAATGTACCGGTACCTGCATCTACCTGACAGACGCTCAGACGATCGGCATCGGGATGACGTTGCACCTCGCGTACTTCGGCCACCACGATATTTGAGAACGGTGGCGCGACCGGATCGATCTCTTCGACTTCCAGCCCTGCCATGGTCAGCAGGTGCGACAGTTCATCCGAGGTCAGCTTGGGATCGACCAACGTACGCAACCAGTTTTCCGAGAATTGCATGTCAGGTCACTTAGTTGAATTGTTTCAGGAAGCGCAGATCGCCTTCGTAGAACAGGCGGAGATCGTTGATCCCATAGCGCAGCATGGTCAGACGTTCAAGGCCGGAGCCGAAAGCAAAACCAATGAATGCTTCTGGGTCGAGACCCATGTTTTTCAGCACCGTCGGATGGACCTGTCCGGCGCCGGAGACTTCCAACCAGCGGCCTTTCAGCGGACCGCTGCCAAACGCAATATCGATCTCGGCCGAGGGCTCGGTGAACGGAAAATACGAAGGGCGAAACCGCACCTGCAAATCATCGGTCTCGAAAAACGCCTTCACGAAATTCAGATACACGCCCTTCAGATCAGCGAAGCTGATGTCGGTGTCGATCCACAGGCCTTCAACCTGATGGAACATCGGTGAATGGGTCGCATCACTGTCCACGCGATAGGTGCGCCCCGGTGCGATGACCTTGATGGGTGGACGGTTCATGCGCGCGTAACGTACCTGCATCGGACTGGTATGTGTGCGCAGCAGCAGCGGCTTGCCCGTGCTGTCCTTGGCGTCGATGTAAAAGGTGTCCTGCATCGAACGCGCCGGATGATTCTCGGGGCTGTTCAGTGCGGTGAAGTTGGTCCAGTCGGTTTCGATCTCGGGGCCATCGGCCACATCAAAACCAATCGATCCAAAAATTTCTTCGATGCGCTGCCAGCTGCGCATCACCGGATGTATGCCGCCGATACCCCGGCCCCGGCCGGGTAAGCTCACATCAATGGCTTCGGCATTCAAACGTTCCTGCATCTGCGCATCTGCCAAGGCCTGACGACGCGCGTTGAGCGCGGTCTCGATCTTTTCCTTGGCGGCGTTGATCACGGCGCCCTGTGCGCGACGCGCATCGGGGTCGAGCTTGCCCAAACCTTTCATCTGTTCGGTGATCTGCCCGGTCTTGCCGAGGTATTTGGCTTTGGCGTTTTCCAGCGCAGCCGGATCGGCAGCGGCAAGAAAGTCAGCCTCGGCGGCGACGACGAGTTGTTCGAGTGTGCTCATGCGGATGGCGCTGACAATGAAAAAGGGGCAGAGGTCATACAACCTGTGCCCCTAGAAGGTGGTCTGCATGCGCGGGCGCTATCTGGCGATAAGCGCCCCGCGCTGCATCAGCCTCAGGCAGCGATGGTCGCCCTGACCTGATTCACGATAGCGGCGAATGCCGGCTTGTCCATTACAGCCATGTCAGCCAGCACTTTGCGGTCGAGTCCGATCGATGCTTTTTTCAGGCCATTGATGAACACGCTGTAGGTCATGCCGTGCTCACGCGTGGCCGCATTGATACGGGTGATCCACAGCGCGCGGAATACGCGCTTTTTGTTGCGGCGATCGCGGTAGGCATATTGGCCTGCACGCATGACCGCCTGTTTGGCAACGCGATAGACGCGGCTGCGACGGCCACGGTAACCCTTGGCAGCGTCGAGAACTTTTTTGTGACGGGCCCTGGCTGTGACCCCACGTTTTACTCTTGGCATAGTCTGCTCCTGTTGTCGAGAGTGAGGTTAAGCGAAAGGCATCATTGCGCGAACCGAATCAATGTTCGTGTCATGAACATTAACGGCGCCACGCAACTGGCGTTTGTTCTTGGTGGTTTTCTTGGTCAGGATGTGGCGCTTGAAAGCCTGGCCACGTTTGACGGTACCGCCGGGGCGCACGCGAAAACGCTTCTTCGCGCTGCTCTTGGTCTTCATTTTAGGCATGACACTTACCTGCCCTTTCGGGCAGTTCCTTTATTGGACGATTACAGGTGGCAGCAACCGCTGCTCTTGGATGCCTGCACTCGCTTCTCGTGGGCCGCAAATTCGAGTTCACGGCCCCTCGGGGTTTCCCCCGGAGCACCCTCGCCTTGCGGCGGGAGCGCGGATTCTATCAAAAATTACTTCTTCTTTTTGGGCGACAGCACCATGATCATCTGGCGGCCTTCCATTTTCGGAAACTGCTCGATCACGCCATAGGGCTCGAGATCGACCTTCAGGCGCTCCAGCATGCGCATGCCGATTTCCTGGTGGGCCATCTCCCGGCCCCGGAAACGCAGCGTGATCTTGGTTTTGTCGCCTTCGTCAAGAAACTTGATCAGGTTGCGCAGCTTGATGTTGTAGTCGCCATCATCGGTGCCCGGACGGAATTTGACCTCTTTCACCGAGATCACTTTCTGCTTCAGCTTGGCTTCATGCGCGCGCTTTTGCTCCTGGTATTTGAACTTGCCATAGTCCATCAGCCGACAGACAGGTGGCTCGGCCGTGGGAGCGATTTCTACCAGATCGACGTTCGCTTCTTCTGCCAGACGGAAGGCTTCGGAGAGGGAGACGATGCCCAGCGCTTCGTTTTCAACTCCCGCTAGGCGCACTTGGAGCGCAGTGATTTCACCGTTGATGCGGTGCGACTTGTCAGTAGCTATTGCAGTGTCCTCAAAAATCCAATAATTAAGCCGTGCATCTGCACCAGGGGAATCAGGTTTTTGCGGCAATCTCCGAGTGGAGACGCTCAACCAGACTGTCGATACTCATGCCACCCAGATCGACATTGCCCCGTGCACGCACGGCCACTGTGTTTGCATCCCTTTCTTTGTCGCCGACGACGACGATGTATGGAATCTTTTGCAAGGAATGCTCGCGTATTTTATAGGTTATTTTCTCATTGCGCAAATCCGCATGCACTCTAAACCCTTGTTTTTTCAGGTTTTGCTCAAGTTTTTGCGCGTATTCCGCCTGCCCCTCGGAAATATTCAAAATGGAAACTTGCTGAGGGGCTAGCCAAACTGGCAATGCTCCAGCGTGGTTTTCGATCAGCATGCCGATGAAGCGTTCCAGCGAACCCAGGATGGCTCGGTGCAGCATGACGGGCACTTTACGGCTGTTGTCTTCGGCCACGTACTCGGCCTCCAGACGCACTGGCATGGAGAAATCGACCTGGATCGTGCCGCACTGCCAGGCTCGACCGATCGCGTCTTTGAGGGTGTACTCGATCTTGGGGCCGTAGAACGCTCCCTCTCCTGGGGAAATCTCGTACACGCAGCCCGAACGCTCGAGCGACGCAATCAGCGCCTGCTCGGCCTTGTCCCACAGATCGTCGGAACCGACTCGCTTTTCCGGGCGGGTGGCGACTTTGTAGATCACCTCGTGGAAGCCGAAGTCGCGGTAAACCTTCTGCAGCAGCGCGGTGAAAGCCACGCACTCATCTAGGATCTGGTCTTCCGTGCAGAAGATGTGGCCGTCATCCTGGGTAAAGCCACGCACCCGCATCATGCCGTGCAGCGAGCCCGAGGGCTCATTCCGATGGCACTGCCCGAATTCGCCATAGCGCAGGGGTAGCTCACGGTAAGAATGCAGATTGGCGCGGAAAATCTGTACATGACCCGGACAGTTCATCGGCTTGAGCGCGTAATGGCGGTTCTCGGAATCCGTAGTGAACATGTTGTCTTTGTAGTTGTCCCAGTGGCCGGACTTTTCCCACAAGGTGCGATCCAGGATCTGCGGTGCTTTGACCTCCTGGTAGCCATTGTCGACGTACACTTTGCGCATGTACTGCTCGACCTGTTGCCAGATGGTCCAACCTTTGGGATGCCAGAAGATCAAACCCGGCGCTTCATCCTGGAAGTGGAACAGGTCCAGTACGCGGCCCAGCTTGCGATGGTCGCGCTTCTCGGCCTCTTCCAGCATGTGTAGGTAGGCGTCCTGCTCTTCCTTCTTTGCCCACGCCGTGCCGTAGATACGCTGCAGCATCTCGTTCTTCGAGTCGCCGCGCCAGTAAGCGCCGGCCAGCTTCATCAGCTTGAAGACCTTCAGCTTGCCGGTGGAAGGCACGTGCGGGCCACGACACAGATCGGTGAAATGGCCCTCGCTGTAGAGCGATACGTCCTCGCCCTGAGGGATGGACTCGATGATCTCGGCTTTGTACGCCTCACCGATGGACTTGAAATAGGCCACCGCCTCATCGCGCGGCAGGACCTTGCGCTGCACGGGCTCGTCTTTTTTGGCCAGTTCGGCCATTTTCTTTTCGATGGCCTGCAAGTCTTCCGGCGTGAACGGACGTTTGTAGGAGAAATCGTAGTAAAAACCGTTGTCGATCACGGGACCAATCGTCACTTGCGCATCGGGGAATAACTCTTTGACGGCGTAAGCCAGCAAATGCGCGGTCGAATGGCGAATCACTTCCAGGCCATCGGCATCCTTGTCGGTGACGATCGCGAGATCAGCGTTATGGTCGATCAGATAGGACGTATCCACCAGCTTGCCATCGACCTTGCCCGCCAGCGCGGCTTTCGCAAGGCCTGCGCCTATGGACGCGGCGACGTCGGCCACGGTGACAGGCTTATCGAACTGTCGCTCTGAGCCGTCGGGGAGTCGGATGGAAACCATGTGTCTGCTCCTGCTGTTGGTGTCGCCCGGAATACCCTCGGGCTGTGAAACGAATTAACGGAAATAGGATGGGCATAAAAAAAACGCGGACCGGCCGCGTTTTCTCACTGAATGAAGGATATCGACGATATCGAGAATTCGACTAGCGGACCGTAACGAAGATCGTGCTGCTAGTTCGCGGTGTCATAACCGGGGTGCCTTTCTCGCTCTTGTAGAGATGAATCGACGATTCCTGCATTGAATGTTGGTAGGCACGATTGGACTCGAACCAACGACCCCTACCATGTCAAGGTAGTGCTGAATGTTGGTAGGCACGATTGGACTCGAACCAACGACCCCTACCATGTCAAGGTAGTGCTCTAACCAGCTGAGCTACGCGCCTAAAGATGCGGGAGTATAGCCAGTTTTGAATGTTTGCGCCAGTGCCGTGCTGGAGACGAAGCTCATCGTTAGTTTTCTGGCATGCCGGAAGGCGGTGCTTTGACATCATGAAAAAAGCGCTCAGCTGCGCCGCACTTCGATCACGCCTTTGACATCCCGGATCACCTTCAGCGCCCGCTGCAGCTGCTCGGTCGATGAAATCTCTCCGGTGAATGACATGGTTGCCTGACCTTTGCTGCTGCGGGTAGAGACACCGATCACGTTGATTTTCTCGCGCAGAAAAATATCCGAGATATCCCTCAACAAGCCTTGCCGGTCGGTCGCCAGCACAAACACATCGACAGGATAGACCGTGTCACTCGTCTGTGCTCCCCACGCTGTCTGCACGATACGCTCAGGCGCTCTGAGGCACATTTGCGCGAAATTCTTGCAGCTGGTCCGGTGTATCGAGATACCTTTACCGCGCGTGATGAAACCCACGATAGGGTCTGGCGGCGCCGGCTTGCAGCAGCTCGCCATGTGCGTGAGCAGGCCCGAGGTACCCAGCACCAGCACGCCGGACTTGCCCCCCTTCGTGACGCTGGATGCGCGGCTTTTGCGCGTCAGGGTCGCTTCGTCGGTCGCTGCGGTGGCGGCTCTGTTAGCGTCGCCCGCTTGCAGCGCCTGCTCGACCAGCCGCAAACTGAGTCGCTCGTTACCGATCGCGAGCAGCAATTCTTCCAGCTTTGGAAAACCCAGCTTGTGCGCGAGATCTTCGAGGTTGACCGCGGTCTTGCCTTCACGCTGCAAGGTCTTCTCGAGCAAGGCTCGGCCCTGAGCGAGCGTTTCGGCCTGTTCGATGGCATTGAACCACGCGCGTATCTTGGAACGCGTGCGTGGACTGGCCGTATAACCATCGGAGAGCCAGTCGCGCGACGGACCCGCTGCGCCGGAAGCCGCCGCTTCGCCCTTGGCGGTGATGATCTCCACGGTTTGTCCGTTTTTCAACGGTGTGTTCAGCGGCACCATCGCACCATTGATCTTCGCACCCCGGCAGCGATGACCCACATCGCTATGCAGATGGTAAGCAAAATCGATCGGGGTCGAGCCCGATGGCAGCTCAATCACGCGCGCCTGTGGCGTCAGCACATACACCCGGTCGTTCAGCGACGCGGCTTTGAGCTGCTCCACCCACTGCCGCTCGGAGTCATCCTGCCCGACCACGACATCGGCAACCTCGCTCTTCCATGCGAGCAGTTCTCGTAGCCACGCAATCTTCTGATCGAATTTCTGGTCGACCGATGCCGAAGAACCTTCCTTGTAGCGCCAGTGCGCGGCGACGCCGTATTCGGCAAAGCGGTGCATCTCCTGCGTGCGCACTTGCACTTCCAGCGTGCGGCCATCCTCGGCTTCTACCACCGTGTGCAGCGACTGATAGCCGTTGGCCTTGGGACGGGCAATGTAGTCATCGAATTCTTCGGGTAGAGGTGCCCAGATGTTATGAACGATGGACAGTACCGCGTAACAGCTCTTAACATCATCGACAATCACGCGAAATGCGCGCACATCATCGCGTTGTCGACGAAGGTTTCACGCTCGATCCGGCGCTCTTCAAGCATTTTTGCGATGCGCTTGTAATTCTCCGGCTCGCTGAAGCGAAACGACAAGTCCTCAAGTTCCCATTTCAGTTGCCAGATGCCGAGACGGTTCGCGAGCGGTGCGTACAGCCCGAAGCTCTCGCGCGCGTATTTCAGCGTCATGTCATTCTCGAGCTTTTTGTCTGCGAAATAGCGCAACGTGGTCAGCCGAGACGCAAGGCGCACGAGTACCACGCGCATGTCGGTCGCCATCGCCAGGGTCATCTTGCGCAGCGTCTCAAGCTGAGCCGTGGCGGCATTCTTGCTCTTGCCGCTGTCATTGGGCAGGTAGACGCCGCCATGTAGTCGCATCAGCTGATGAATGGCATTCACCATATCAGCCACTTCCTTGCCGAAGGCCGACTCGATTTGCTGAGCGCGTTTGTCGTCCAGTGTCGTCAGCTCGAACAGCATACCGGCAATGCGCGTATCCACGTCGCTTCGCAATGCGGCCAGTACCGATACCACGCCACGCGCGAAATCCATGGCGCCCTGCCCGGTCAGCACTGTTTTGCTTTCGTATACCGTGCGGGCAAACTCCTGGGCCTCGAGCAAGCGAGCGATTTCTTCGGGTCGCAGCCCGGTGGTCAGCGCTTCGTCGCTGGAGGTGATGATTGTCGTGGATACCATCGGGTTAACCTGTTTACTCTCCGGCTGAGACACGGCATCTCAGTGCAGCTCATGCCTCAGTAAAAAGCGGCGCGCAATCGCGATCTGGTCCTCATGCATGAAAGTAGGTGCATGACCGATACCGGGCAACTCGACCAGTTCGGCTTTCGGGCCACGCTGCGTCATTTGCTGCGCGGTCTCGCGCGTGAGCAAATCGGAATCGCTGCCACGCACCAGCAACACCGGACAGCGTATGGCGTCCCATGCGGCCCACAGCGCCGCTTCGCCTTGCAGCACCATCTGCTCACTTATTCCCTGGAAGGGTTTAGCGATCGCCGGATCGTAATGCCGCTTCCACTGGCCGCTCTCTTCCTGCACCAGCACGTCGCGTGCCAGCTTGGCCCATTCCTCATCGCTGTGTGGGCCGAATGGCGCGGACACGGTGCGAATGTAATCCAATCCCTCGTCAAAGCTGGCGAAGCGCTTCTCGGCGCCAAGGTACTCTGCAATGCGGGCAAGCGCCGGGAAATTCAGCGTCGGACCCACGTCATTGACGATCATCCGCCGCACCGGCGAATCGGGTAGCGCGGCCAGTCCCATGCCTATCAGACCACCCATCGATGTGCCAAGCCAGTCGACACGCGGCACATCCAGCCGCGCGACCAGCGTCACCATATCGCTGACGTATTGCGGCACTGCATAGAACTGCGGGTTCTTCAGCCAGGAAGATTGCCCACGCCCGACGACGTCAGGGCAAATCACCCGATAACGATCCGACAATGCTGCTGCGAGATGATCAAAATCACTTGAAACGCGCGATACGCCATGCACGCAGATCAGGACTTCAGGATTGTCAGGTTCGCCCCACTGCTTGTAGGCCATCTGGTGAAGTCCTGCGGGCGACAGACACTGCACCATTTTGAATTGAGGCTGCATCATTCGAGGGCACCCAAGGTTTGTTGTAGAACCTGCCATTTTACTGGGCTATGCGCTTACAATCCCGTCACGCCCGATACGATCGTGTCCCTGTTTTAAGAGGAAGCAAATGCTAAACCGTCCGCTCTCCGGCAAGGCCGCGCTGGTCACCGGCTCCACCTCCGGCATTGGCCTTGGCATCGCGCATGCGCTGGCAGCGCAGGGAGCGGACATCCTGTTCAACGGATTCGGCGATGCCGCGCTGATCGAGCAGCTGCAACAGCAAACAGCCAGCGTTCATGGTGTCAACACCGCCTATCACGGCGCCGACATGTCCAAGCCCGAGGAGATCGAAGCGATGATGAAAGAAGCCACCGCGCACTTCGGTGGCGTGGACATTCTGGTCAACAATGCCGGCATACAGCACGTCGCCAACATCGAGGATTTTCCGACCGATCGCTGGGATGCGATCATCGCGATCAATCTGAGTTCGGCATTTCACACCACCCGGCTGGCCCTGCCTTACATGCAACAGAAGAACTGGGGGCGCATCATCAATATCGCTTCGGTGCACGGACTGGTCGCCTCGGCTGGCAAGTCGGCCTATGTGGCTGCCAAGCACGGGCTGATTGGACTAACCAAGGTCACCGCGCTGGAGAATGCGCATACCGGCATTACCTGCAATGCGATCTGCCCTGGCTGGGTGCTGACGCCGCTGGTGCAGAAGCAGGTCGATGCGCGAGCTGCACAAGACAATATTCCGCTGGAACAGGCAAAAAAGGCGCTGCTGATGGAGAAGCAGCCTTCGGGCGAATTCGTCACGCCCGAGGACCTCGGCGCCATGGCCGTCTTCCTCTGCAGCCCGGCCGCGAATCAGGTACGCGGAGCGGCGTGGAATATGGATGGCGGCTGGGCAGCGCAGTAAGCGCCTGTCCCATGAGGCCGCCACCGACCTCATGGGACAGGCTCTAAGTGCGACGAAATAAAAAAGCCAGTCAGCAGCGTGACTGGCTGGCGTTTAGGCTTCACAGGCAGATCAAAAACGAATCTCGCAGCCCGTGCTTTCAATCAGCTCTTCCTTGCTGACGCCCGGCGCCATCTCAATCAGCTTCAGGCCATGTTCGTTCACATCCAGCACGGCCAAATCGGTGATGATGCGATCGACCACGCCCACACCGGTGAGTGGCAGCGTGCAATGCTCAAGCAGCTTGTGCGATGTCGAGCCATCTTTTGCTTTGGCGACGTGCTCCATCAGTACCACGACGCGGCCAACGCCAGCGACCAGATCCATCGCACCACCCATGCCCTTGACCATTTTGCCGGGGATCATCCAGTTCGCGAGATCGCCGCGCTCGGACACTTGCATCGCGCCCAGAATGGCGATGTTGATCTTGCCGCCGCGGATCATCGCAAAGGAATCGGCAGAGCTGAAAAAAGATGAGCCTTTCAACGCGGTGACGGTTTGTTTGCCTGCATTGATCAGGTCGGCGTCGATCTCCTCCTCGGTTGGGAAAGGCCCGATGCCAAGTAGACCGTTCTCCGACTGCAGCCATACGGTTATGTCCTTGGGAACGTAATTGGCGACCAAGGTCGGCAAACCGATGCCGAGATTCACATAAAAACCATCCTGCAGTTCTCGCGCGGCGCGCTCCGCCATTTGCTCACGTGTCCATGCCATGTTCGTCGTCTCCGAATTACTGTGCACGCACGGTGCGTTGTTCAATGCGCTTCTCGGGATGCTGGTTCACCACGATGCGGTGAACAAAGATGCCCGGCGTGTGTACGGCATCCGGATCGATATCGCCCAAACCAACGAGTTCTTCCACTTCGACGATGGTGATCTTGCCAGCCATCGCAACATTCGGATTGAAATTGCGCGAGGTCTTGCGATAAACCAGATTGCCGACCGGATCAGCCTTCCATGCCTTGACCAGCGAGACATCCGATACCAGCGAACGCTCCATCACGTACTGCTCGCCATCGAATACGCGCACTTCCTTGCCCTCGGCGACGATGGTGCCCACTCCAGTCTTGGTGAAGAAGGCAGGAATGCCGGCTCCGCCGGCACGCAGCTTCTCTGCCAAGGTGCCCTGCGGCGTGAATTCCAGCTCCAGCTCCCCGGCCAGATACTGACGTTCGAATTCCTTGTTCTCGCCGACATAGGACGCCACCATCTTTTTTATCTGCCGAGTATTCAGCAGCTGACCGAGACCGAAACCATCGACACCGGCATTGTTCGAGATCGCAGTCAGCCCCTTAACGCCGGAATCACGCAATGCCGCGATGAGCGCCTCGGGAATGCCGCACAGGCCGAAACCACCCACGGCAATGGTCTGGCCATCCTTGACGACACCCGCCAGCGCGGTGGCAGC
This sequence comes from Oxalobacteraceae bacterium, assembly GCA_010024875.1. Taxonomy (GTDB): domain Bacteria; phylum Pseudomonadota; class Gammaproteobacteria; order Burkholderiales; family Burkholderiaceae_D; genus Pernthalerella. The sequence goes on from RGFZ01000008.1 coordinate 12,954, forward strand.
GTCTGGGTAAAGCTTTTTCATGAGACTCCCTGAGAAAAGATCGGTATGGGGTGAGCTAGACACAATCCAGCCTGAGATTTTGCCATGAGCGGAGCACTTAACCTAGTCGCCGGACGTCGGACTCGCAGCGCCTCGCTGAATTTGATCAACCGTTATTGCTCGCCTGCTATCGATTGGCTCGGCTGGCGGCTCGACACGGTAAGTTTTGCGTCAGAACGGGCTGAGTAACCGGGCGCGCATTGCTTCCGGCAAGGCGAGGGATTTTTCAATCCGCTGATCCACCCATACCACTTTCGATCCGCCCTCAGCCATCAACACTGCGGGATCATCAACCCGCCGGATCTGATGGATCGTATGAAAGCTCGACCGGCCGAAGTCACCGACCAAGGTGTCGACGTCAATATCGCCCGGATAGCGTAGCTGCTTCAGGAAAGTGCAATGCGCGCTGATGATCACCGGCCCGACGCCGGACGGATCGGGTGGGCAGCCCATCGCCTCGAACCAGGCAATCCGCGCCTGCTCGAAATAGCGAAAGTAAACGGTATTGTTCACATGCCCCATCGCATCCATGTCGCCCCAGCGTATCGGCATGCGCACGCGGTGCACCCGCGTGTACTGTTCAGACACCGACATCAGAATGCCGACATACCGTCATCTGCCGTCATGATCGCGCCGTTGATGAAGCGTGATTCATCCGATGCCAGCAAGAGCAGCAAAGCATCCAGATCTTCTGGCTTGCCGACGCGTTTGCGTGGCAGCATGTCGACCAGCTTGCGCCCACCCTCACTGCGGAAGTACTCGCGATTGATCTCGGTCTCGATATAACCCGGGCAGATCGCGTTCACGTTGATGCCGTAACGCCCCCATTCGAGCGCCATCGCCTTGGTCATCTGCACCACACCGGCCTTGCTCATGCAATACACGCCAATCTGCGACAGAACGCGCAAGCCAGCCACCGAGGCGATGTTGATGATGCGATGCTGGCGGCTGGGGTCGGCCTTCGCGCGCAGGATCATGCGCTTGGCGGCTTCTTGCGCGACGAAGAATGCGCCGCGCAGGTTGGTATCCATCACATATTGATAATCGTCCGGCGTCACATCGATCAGTCGCTGCGTCGTCGAGACCCCCGAGTTATTTACCAGAATATCGATATGTCCGGCCTCGGTCTCGGCATGCGCCAGCGCTGACTTGATGCTGCCGTAATCAGTGACATCCAGCTGGACCATGTGCGCGGCGCCACCATCGGCCTCGATCTCCGCACGCAACTCTTTCATGCGGTCGGTGCGACGAGCCGCCAGCACGACCTGCGCACCGCCTTGCGCGAGTATCTTGGCAAACCGGGCGCCCAGTCCGCTAGAGGCGCCGGTCACCAGCGCGACTTTGCCCTCGAAATTGACTTCTATGCCCACGGTCTCTCCTGAAAAGGGGTCGCCTCATTGTCGATGCGCGACGTTTTTATCATGCCGTGCCAACTCCCAGCGGCACAACCGTTATCATTACATAAATGCGCCCGAGCCCGGCCGTCTTTGTATGGCGCGGTCACACAAAATCCCGGACAATCCCGGCTGCCCGGCGCTTGCCAACCTACGCACAATCGAATCCCATGAGCCCAAGCCAGAATCCTGCTTTCCTTGAACAATTCGGTCCGCGAGAAGCGATGGAGTATGACGTCGTGATCGTTGGCGCCGGACCGGCCGGTCTGTCCGCTGCCATACGCCTGAAGCAGCTAGCGGAAAAAAAGGGACAAGAGATCAGCGTCTGCGTGCTCGAAAAAGGCAGTGAGCCCGGCGCACATATTCTCTCGGGCGCCGTGATGGATCCGCGCGCGATGAACGAACTTTTCCCTGACTGGAAAGAGCGCGGCGCGCCACTGAATACCCCCGTCACCGAAGATCGCTTTCTTTTCCTGACCGAGACAGGCGCGACCAGTACGCCCAACTGGCTGCTGCCGGGCTGCTTCAAAAATCATGGCAATTATGTGATCTCGCTGGGCAACGTGGTGCGCTGGCTTGCGCAGCAGGCCGAGGCGATGGGCGTGGAGATCTTCCCCGGCTTTGCAGCCGCCGACATTCTGTTTGACGATCACGGCGCGGTCGCTGGCGTCGCGACCGGCAACATGGGCGTGGGCAAGGATGGGGAGCCTAGCTCAGAGTTTCAGCTGGGGATGGAGCTGCGCGCGAAGTACACGTTCTTTGCCGAGGGCGCGCGCGGTCATTTGGGCAAGCAACTCATCTCGCATTATCAGCTCGATGCCGGACGCGATCCGCAAACCTACGCGATCGGCATCAAAGAGCTGTGGGAAGTCGATCCTGCAAAACACCAGCCCGGACTGGTGATGCATACCGCTGGGTGGCCGCTGGATTCCGACACCTACGGCGGCTCCTTCCTCTATCACCTCGAAAACAATCAGGTCGTGGTCGGCTACGTGGTCGGTCTCGCCTACCAAAACCCTTGGCTATCGCCCTTTGAGGAATTTCAGCGCTACAAGACGCATCCGTCGATTCGCGGCTTCTTCGAGGGTGGCAAGCGTCTGTCTTATGGCGCGCGCGCAATCACTGCCGGTGGCCTGCAATCGCTGCCAAAATTCACTTTCCCCGGCGGCGCGCTGGTGGGTTGCGATGCGGGCTTTTTGAATGCGAGCCGCATCAAGGGCAGCCATGCCGCGATGAAGACCGGCATGCTCGCCGCTGAAGCCGCCTTCGATGCCATTGCGGCCGGAAGTGGACACGATGAACTGCATGCTTACACCAGTGCGTTTGAACAATCCTGGCTGCACGAGGAGCTGCATGTCGCGCGCAATTTCAAGCCCGCGATGAGCAAGGGTCTGTACACCGGAACGCTGTTGGTCGGTATTGATCAGGTACTGTTTCGCGGCAAGGCGCCGTGGACTCTCCATCATTCGCATGCCGATCATGAATGCCTGCGTCCCGCGTCGGAATTCGAGCCCATTGTCTACCCAAAGCCCGATGGCAAGCTGAGCTTCGATCGCTTGTCGTCGGTGTTCATCTCGAACACCAATCACAATGAGCATCAACCCGCGCACCTGACGCTGAAAAATCCCGCGGTGCCGGTTACCGTGAATCTGGCCACCTATGCCGGCCCGGAGTCGCGCTACTGCCCTGCTGGCGTCTATGAGTACATTAGCGACAGCGGCAGCGAACGATTGCAGATCAATGCGCAGAACTGCGTGCACTGCAAGACCTGTGACATCAAGGACCCGACCCAGAACATCGTCTGGGTCACGCCGGAGGGCGGCGGCGGTCCCAACTACCCGAACATGTGAACGCCGATCTGGTTCCCGAGCCGGCACTGCCACCGGCGACCCGTCCCGAGCCTGTCTCACTGACGCAAGCATTCTGGTACTGGCTGAAACTGGGCTTCATCAGCTTTGGTGGCCCCACGGGCCAAATCGCACTGATGCATACCGATCTGGTGGAGCGCAAACGATGGATCTCCGAGCAGCGATTCCTGCATGCGCTCAATTACTGCATGCTGCTCCCGGGGCCGGAGGCGATGCAACTGGCAGTCTATATCGGCTGGCTGATGCATCGTACCGCCGGTGGCATCATTGCCGGTGCGCTGTTTGTGCTGCCCTCGCTGCTGATACTGATTGCGCTGTCGTGGATTTATCTGGCTTTTGGCGACCTTCCGATCGTCGCCGGGGTGCTGTACGGGATCAAACCCGCTGTGGTGGCCATCGTGCTGGCGGCTGCGTGGCGCATCGGCCATCGCGCACTGAAGAACCGCTGGCTGATCGGTATTGCGGGGCTAGCCTTCATCGGCATCGCGCTGCTGCAGTTACCCTTCCCGCTGATCATCGGCATTGCCGCGCTCATGGGTCTCGCCGGCGGACGATTACTGCCGGAGTATTTCCGACCCGGCGGTGGTCACGCCGCATCGCAGGTGTCGTATGGTGCAGCACTGATCGATGACGATACGCCGCCCCCCGAACATGCACGCTTCCGCCTCAAGTCCATCATCGTGACGTCAGTGATCGGCGTGGTAATCGCGCTGATCAGCCTCGCCGCGCTGACGCTGGTCTTCGGAGAAAAAAATCCGCTGTCGCAGATGGGTTGGTTCTTCACCAAGGCCGCACTGCTCACTTTCGGCGGAGCGTATGCGGTGCTGCCTTACGTGGTTCAGGGCGCGGTGTCGACCTTTGAGTGGCTGACGCCCACGCAAATGATCGATGGCCTCGCACTCGGCGAGACCACACCCGGTCCGCTGATCATGATCGTCGCCTTTGTTGGTTTCGTTGGTGGCTGGACGAAGGAAGTGTTCGGCCCGCTCGCACTGTTTGCGTCGGGTGCTGCAGGAGCCGTCGTCGCGACCTTCTTCACTTTTCTTCCCTCATTCATATTTATCCTCGCTGGCGGCCCGGTGGTCGAAGCCACGCGCGACAATATCCGCCTGACCGCACCATTGACTGCAATCTCGGCCGCTGTCGTGGGCGTGATCTTGAGCCTCGCGGTATTTTTTGCCGACCATGTGTTTCACCTGTCCGAGCCTCTGGCGCTGTGGGATAAAACCGCGCTGTTGATCGCCGCCGCCGCTGCGATTGCGCTGCTACGCTTCAAGTGGGGCACGATTCGGCTGATCGCCGTCTGTGCGTTGGCAGGCCTCGTGGTATCTTATGTGCCGTGGTGGTAACTCTTTTGCCGATGGCGCAGTAATCACTGCCGCCAATGTGGTTTCCTGATATGACCGAACGCATCATCCCTGTCGCCGACCTGCGCTACCTGCACGCCGTGCCGCATATCCCCGAGCAGCTGACGCCGGCCACCGGCCTGCTGTCGGATACGCTTGGCCGACCCTTGCGCGACCTGCGCATTTCGGTCACGGACCGCTGTAATTTCCGCTGCGTCTACTGCATGCCGAAAAGCGTGTTCGACAAGGAGTATCAATTCCTCCCACATGATCTGTTGCTGTCATTTGAAGAGATCACGCGCGTCGTCAAGATTTTCATCGCGCATGGCGTCGAAAAAATCCGCCTGACGGGCGGCGAGCCGCTGCTGCGCAAGAACATAGAAAAACTGATCGAGATGCTGGCCGTGTTGAATACCGCGAACGGCAAACCACTCGATCTGACCATGACTACCAATGCGTCGCTGCTGGCAAAAAAAGCACAATCACTGAAAGACGCCGGGCTGCAGCGCGTAACGGTATCGCTCGATTCGCTCGATGACACCACCTTCAAGCGAATGAACGATGTGGATTTCCCGGTGTCAGATGTGCTCGAAGGCATCGAGCTGGCTTCTCACGTCGGACTCGGTCCGATCAAGGTCAACATGGTCGTCAAGGGCGGGCTGAACGATCAGGAAATCGTCCCCATGGCGCGCCACTTCAAAGGCAGTGGCGTGATCCTGCGCTTCATCGAGTACATGGATGTTGGTGCCTCCAATGGCTGGAAGATGGATGAGGTCATCCCCTCGGCCGAGGTCGTGCGCCGCATCAGCGAAACCATGCCGCTGGAGGAGATCGAGCCGAACTATACGGGCGAGACTGCCGAGCGCTGGCGCTATGTCGATGGCAGCGGTGAGATCGGCGTGATCTCCAGCGTCACACAAGCTTTCTGCCGCGACTGCAACCGCGCTCGGTTGTCCACCGAAGGCAAACTGTTCACCTGCCTGTTCGCCACTGGCGGTCATGATCTGCGCGCGCTGATTCGCAACGGTCACACCGACGAAGAAATCATTACTGCGATTGCTCATCTGTGGGCAAAGCGCGATGATCGTTATTCAGAACTTCGCACCATCAACACCGAAGGCTTGTCCGTTCGCGACCGCAAGGTCGAGATGTCCTATATCGGCGGCTGATTTCATGCAGCAACCCGCTTCCTCGCGCAGTGCCGGCACACTGACTGGCAGCGATGCGGATTCGCTGGCAGTTGCTGATGCACAGCGCATCATTTTGAACCAGGTACAGCCCATTGCCGCGACAGAGACCCTTGCGCTAAAACTGGCGCTGGGCCGAGTACTGGCCGATGATCTTGTCTCTCCGATGAATGTTCCTGCAGCTGACAATTCGGCCATGGATGGCTACGCATTGCGCAGCATCGATCTGCAAGCAGCAAAGCCAGTATCCACCGTTACCCTGAAGATTGCGGGTCATGCCTTTGCCGGCCATGCCTTTGATGGCGAGGTAAGCGCCGGCCACTGCGTGCGCATCATGACGGGCGCAGTCATTCCGCAAGGATGTGACGCCGTGCTGCCTCAGGAGCTGGCACAGCGCCTGAATGACCATACCGTCGAATTGCCCGCGCAATCCGGGCAGCCCGGCCTGAACATCCGGCGCGCGGGTGAAGATCTGCTGCTGGGACAAGCCGCCCTCAGGCAAGGCCGGCTGCTGTCCCCTGCCGATCTGGGACTGATCGCCTCGCTGGGATTGGCCGAGGTGGTCGTCAAGCGCAAGCTGCGTGTTGCACATTTCTCGACCGGTGATGAGCTACGGTCCGCTGGCCAGCCGCTCGACGAAGGCCATGTCTATGACAGCAATCGCTACACGTTGCACGGCATGTTGGTACGCGCCGGATTCGAGCCAATCGACCTCGGGTTGGTAAAAGACGACCCAACGGCCATTGAAGCAGCGTTGCTGCAGGCCTGTGCGCAGGCCGACGCGGTGATCACCTCAGGCGGTGTATCCGCCGGGGATGCCGACTACACCCGCCAAATGATGGCGCGGCTGGGCGATGTGGCCTTCTGGAAGATCGCGATGCGTCCGGGCCGACCTCTGGCGTTCGGTACGCTCGACGTGAATGGCAAGCGTGCAATACTGTTCGGACTGCCCGGCAATCCGGTCGCCACGATGGTGAGCTTTTATTTTTTTGCGCGGCCTGCACTCTATGCGCTGGCGGGCGCTCAGGCGCCCGAGTTGACGACAGTGCGAGCGATCAGCGAGGCTGACCTACCCAAGAAACCCGGACGCACGGAATTTCAGCGCGGCCAACTGACCCGTTCCTCGACCGGCGAACTCAGCGTGCGCACCACCGGCGCACAGGGATCGGGAATCCTCTCTTCCATGACTGAGGCGGATTGCATGATCATCCTGTCCAATGATCAAGGCACGGTCCGCACAGGCGACATGGTCGATGTCGTGCTATTTGATGGGCTGATCTAACGCTGCTCAGCTCTGCTGGTTCCTCATCCAATCTGCTGTGCCAAAAAAAGCATTCAGCAGCAGATCCTGCTTCTCTTCCGGATACTCCAGTTCGCGCATCGCCAGCAGCATGCAGGTCAGCCACTGATCGCGCTCGGCCGTACCGATAGCGAACGGCAAATGCCGGGCACGTAAAAAGGGATGGCCATGCACTGGTGTGTACAGATCCGGGCCACCGGACCAGCCCGACAGAAATAAATACAGCTTGTCGCGCGAACCATCAAGCGAAGGTGGATGCATCGCGCGCAGCGCGGCAAAGTCGGCTTCCAGATCCATCAGGTCATAGAAGCGATCTACTAATGCGCGCAGCTTATCTTTCCCGCCGATCAGTTCATACAGTGTCGTTTGCGGATTTTCTTCCGGAGATTCTTGCATCAGGTTTTTTCGGTGAAGGCCCGTGATGTCTCAAATGATATCCGATGCGCGGCTTCTGTTTGACGCAAGCCAAGCAGACGGCACTTATGAAAATCGCAAGCTGTCCAAATCTTGCCTTTCAACGATGAGTAAAAGCAATGGTACTGATGTCACCTCATCGCTGACACCTACACGCACAGAAAAGCCACGACGAGCGATGTACGACCTCATCGAGAGACACTCACCCGAACTGGATTATGTGGTGCGTGTGATGGATGTGCTGATCATCTTCAGTAGCGGCACGCTAGCGGCGATGCTGCGCTTCTCAATGTATCCCGAGCAGCTCGCGCCAGTACATCAGATCGTGCTCTACGTCTGCTGTGCGATCTCTTTTGTCGTGCTGCCGCAGTTTGACTTGTATTCGTCCTGGCGCGGACGTTCATTGCGGCTCATGGTGAGCAATGCCTGCTTTGCGATGCTGATCATCATCGGCACTGGGATCATGCTGAGTTTTTTGCTTCGGCAGATCGATGAGCTGTCCCGGCTATGGGTCGTGATCTGGTATCTGTTGTCAGTCTGTGGTCTGCTGGGTTCGCGCATTCTGCTGCATGCGAGCTTGTCGGGACTCCGCGAATTAGGTTTTAATCATAAACGCGTGATCATCATTGGCTACGGCGCCACAGGTCGCGAGATGCATCGGCGCGCGCGACAGCAGCACTGGGCGGGTTATAGCGTGCGCGCGGTTCATGAGGCGGGTCAGACCGATCCGCCGGCGCCGGGCATCGAAATGCTGCACGACCTGCAGCAACTGCCGCAAGCCATTGTAAAACATCAAGCGCATGAGGTATGGATCACGCTTCCCTTATCCGAATCAGCGCGGCTACAACAACTGCAATACCTGCTGCGTAACAGTCTGGTGGATATACGCTGGGTTCCAGATACGGCAGCGATGAGCATCCTTAGCCAGCGCACGATGGAATTTCTGGGTCTCCCCGTGGTGGAACTGAATCGTCCCGCGAGTGCAGGAATACCAGGACTGGCGAAGGAATTATTCGATCGCCTGTTTGCGTTATGCGCACTCGTGGTGCTGTCGCCGCTGTTGCTGGTACTGGCCGCGCTGATCAAAGCGACATCTCCCGGACCCGTTCTGTTTCGTCAGCCTCGGCTTGGTCTCAATGGACGCATCTTTCATGTCTACAAATTTCGGAGCATGAAGCTTCATCATGAGCATGGCGACCGAGTGACGCAAGCCACGCGCGATGATCCGCGTATTACGTCCATCGGTCGCTTCATGCGACGAACCAGTCTGGACGAGCTGCCGCAATTCTTCAATGTACTGCTGGGCGACATGTCAGTGGTTGGACCACGTCCGCACGCCCTTTCACACAATGATTTGTACAAAGACAAACTGGTGATGTACATGCAGCGTCATCGCGTCAAGCCAGGCATCACCGGATGGGCGCAGATTCATGGCTTTCGCGGCGAAACAGACACGGAAGAAAAAATGGCGCGCCGCGTGGCCTGCGACCTTCACTATATAAAGCACTGGTCCTTCTGGATGGATCTGAAGATCATCTTGTGGACCAGTTTCAAGGGGTGGATACATACCAATGCCTACTGAGACAGCTCGGCGCAAGCTTGCCATCGTTGCACGCGAACCGTTGCCAGAAAACCTGTTCCGCAGCGTCGTCGCTCATGCGCCGCTGGTCGCCATCGATCTGGTCGTTCAAGACCGTCAGCGTCGCGTGCTGCTCGGCTGGCGCCGCAACCCGCCAGCACGAGGCTACTGGTTTGTCCCGGGGGGACGTGTGCGCAAGGACGAGACGCTGGCAGAGGCCTTTGCTCGCATCAGCACCGCTGAGCTAGGCGAGACATTTCAATTGGAGCACAGCATCTTCATGGGCATCTATCAGCATTTTTATTCAGAAAATTTTCGCGGCGAGGCGCGTGCTTCGACGCACTACATCACACTGGCCCACAAGCTGCTCGCCAATGACACCTGTCTTCCGTTGCCGGACGAGCAGCACAGCCGCTACCGCTGGGCCAGCCGTACCGATATCGAATGTGACCTGCTTGTACACCCCTACGCACGCGCCTATTTTCGAGGCTGAGGTATGCGCGTAGTGTCGTTCGGATCACGGATTGTGCCTGTTGTTTTCAGCAGCGTCTTGGGAATGCATGATTTCACGCTGTCGGATATCGACAGAAGGCGTTGATGCGGCTCAGACGAATCCCCTTGTTCTGTCTGGCGGCGTTCTTTTTGTCGATGGTGGCGATCGGTTCCTTGCCGGGTGAAGCGCATGCGCTGTCGTCCCGCTTCGGCGATAAAGCACTTCACTCTGCTGCTTATGCGCTGATCAGTGTGCTGGCTAACTTGTCGCTGATCGGCTCGCGCCATACGCGCGCTGTCACCAGCGTGATTTTGGTCGGCTGTCTGGGTCTGCTGGATGAAAGCATCCAGCACCTTCTGCCTTACCGCAATGCTTCGCTGAGCGACTGGTGTTTTGATATGGCGGCTGCGATCGTAGTCGCCTCATTTTTCTGGCTACTCGAATTCAGCACTACCAGAACCACTCACCCTGAGACTCCTCATGAGAAAAAAGATCAGCAAGGCCGTATTTCCTGTTGCAGGACTTGGCACACGCTTTCTTCCAGCGACCAAGGCCAGCCCGAAAGAGATGCTGCCCGTCGTGGACAAGCCACTGATCCAGTATGCGGTGGAGGAAGCGGTTGCGGCAGGTATCAGCGAGATGATCTTCGTCACCGGCCGCAACAAGCGGGCGATCGAGGATCATTTCGATAAAGCCTATGAGCTTGAAGCCGAACTGGCGGCGCGTCAGAAAAATGACCTGCTGGCGCAGATTGGCCAAATCAAGCCGGACCACGTGCAATGCTTTTATGTCCGTCAGGCCGAGGCACTGGGTCTCGGGCATGCGGTGCTGTGTGCCGAGCGGCTGGTGAAAGATGAACCCTTTGCCGTGATCCTGGCCGATGATCTGTTGCAGGCCGAGGTGCCCGTCATGCGTCAGATGACTGAGATGTATGGCCACTACGGTTGCAGCATCATCGGCGTGGAAGCGATACGACCAGAGCAAAGTAATGCCTACGGCGTGATTCGTGGAACACCTGTCGCCAAGCGGCTGCTCAAGCTCGAGGCAATCGTCGAGAAGCCTTCGCCAGCGAGTGCACCATCGAACATGGGGGTGGTAGGCCGCTACCTACTCACGCCATCGATCTTCCGTCATTTACATGCGTTGCAACCTGGCGCGGGCGGCGAGTTGCAACTGACCGACGCCATTGCAGCATTACTGACCAGCGAAGCAGTGCTCTCCTACCAGTTCGAAGGCAAGCGCCATGACTGTGGCACCAAGCAAGGCTACCTGGAAGCGACGGTAACGTTCGCTCTACGCCACCCAGAAGTGGCTGATGAATTTCGCCGCTTCCTTCGCTCGCTGCCGCCGGGCGACCAAGCGCCTGAGGTGAATCTCCCTGCTCCCTTGAGCTTGGCAGGTGCGGCAGCGGTGCTGGGATGATGAATGAATCCATTCTCGTCACCGGTGCCACCGGCTACATCGGCTCGCACACCTGCGTGTGTCTGCTGAAAGCAGGATGGCGTGTCATCGCGATGGACAATCTCAGCAACAGTTCGCCGCGCGCAGTGCTGCGCATTCAGGAGATTTGCGGCCGCCCTATGCCTTTTCATCCGCTGGATGTGCGTGACCACGCTGCAGTATCGCGGCTGATTCAACAGGAAAACATCAGCGCTGTCATCCATTTCGCCGGACTGAAAGCGGTGGGCGAATCGGTGACGCGTCCTCTGGATTACTTCGACAATAACGTGGCAGGCAGCATCACCCTGTTGCGCGCGCTGCATCAGCAAGGGGTGCGCAAACTGGTGTTCAGCTCATCCGCCACTGTCTACGGCGACCCATCGCAGGTGCCCGTCACCGAGACAGCCCCGCTCTCAGCCACCAATCCGTATGGGCGCACGAAGCTCATGGTGGAGCAGATACTCGATGACATGAGCGATTCCGATCCGGAATGGCGTATCGCTACCCTTCGCTACTTCAACCCCGCTGGCGCGCATGAGAGTGGCCTGCTTGGCGAAGCTCCACGCGGCGTGCCGAACAACTTGATGCCATTCGTCGCACAGGTGGCCGTAGGCCGGCTGCCTTGCGTGCAGGTACACGGCGACGACTATCCAACCCCCGATGGCACGGGTATTCGTGACTACATCCATGTGATGGATCTCGCGCGCGGACACCTTGCCGCGCTGGAGCGCTTGTTCTCGAATTCTGGCAGCTTCACTGTCAACCTAGGCACTGGCCAAGGCGTGAGTGTTCTAGAGGCAGTCGCAGCTTTCGAGAGAGCCTGCGGTAAGTCTCTGCCCCTGCGTATTGGCCCGCGCCGTCCCGGCGACATCGCTACATGCTATGCATCGGCGCAACGCGCCAGAGAACTGCTCGGCTGGCAAGCCGAGCGCAGTTTTGAGCAAATGTGCGCCGACCACTGGCGCTGGCAGTGTCAGAACCCCGGTGGCTATTGATCGCAACGACATTGGCATGCCGAGACTCGCGCTGTACCTGACACAACACAAGCTGCTGCGACAAGCAATCCCGACAATAGCGGTCTGATTCCTTATGCGAGATCTGATGAACCACTCTCCGATTGCGAATACCGAAGGTCGGGTCGCCCTGATCACTGGCGTCACCGGCCAGGATGGTGCCTACTTGTCAGAACTCCTGCTGGGCAAGGGCTATCAGGTGCATGGGATCAAACGCCGCAGCTCATTACTGAATACCTCGCGCATTGATCATCTCTATCAGGATCCGCACGAGTCGCGCCGTCGTTTCGTGCTGCATCATGGCGACATGACAGATACTGCATCGCTCATCCGAGTGATGCAACAAGTAAAGCCCGATGAGGTCTACAACCTGGCGGCACAAAGTCATGTCGCGGTCAGCTTTGAAGAACCGGAATACACGGCGAACTCTGACGGCATAGGCACGCTGCGGCTGCTGGAAGCGATACGTATCCTCGGACTAGAAAAGACGACGCGTTTTTATCAGGCCTCGACCTCTGAACTCTACGGCAAGGTACAGGAAACGCCGCAACGCGAAAGCACGCCCTTCTATCCGCGTAGTCCCTATGCGGCCGCCAAGCTGTACGCGTACTGGATCACGGTGAATTATCGCGAGGCTTATGGCATGTACGCCTGCAATGGCATTCTGTTCAACCATGAATCGCCATTACGCGGTGAAACTTTCGTCACCCGCAAGATCACGCGCGGACTAGCGCGCATTGCGCTCGGGCTGCAGGATTGCCTCTATCTTGGCAATCTGGACGCGCTGCGCGACTGGGGCCATGCGCGCGACTATGTCGAGATGCAATGGCTGATGTTGCAGCAAGATGCCGCCGAAGACTTTGTGATAGCCACTGGCCGACAGGCCAGCGTGCGCGAATTTACCGACCGCGCAGCGGCAGCACTGGGCATCTCGCTTTCGTGGAGTGGAGAAGGTCTTAGCGAGGTCGCTTGCGTGGATTCCGCAAGCGACAGCACTCGCTTGAAAACGGGGCAGATCATCGTTCGCGTCGATCCGCGTTATTTCCGTCCTACCGAGGTCGAGACTCTGCTCGGTGATGCCAGCCGTGCGCGCGAACGCTTGGGCTGGTCGCCGCGTACCAGTCTGGCACAACTGGTCGACGAAATGGTGAAGGCCGATCTGTCGGCTGCGCGCAAATATGCACTGCTGCGCGAGAATGGCTTCACTGCGTTCACCCATCACGACACGCTCTGATACAGCCATAGAACGATGAACAAAACCAACGTAGAGAGAGTTTTTGTTGCCGGCCATCGCGGAATGGTTGGCGCGGCCATTGTGCGCCGCCTAAAGTCGATGACAACTGGCACTAGCCTGCAGCTGGTGCTGCGCTCCCATGACGAACTGGATCTGTCAGACAGTGCACAAGTCGAGGCATTCTTCTCCAGTCACGCGATCGATACGGTCTACATGGCGGCAGCGCGGGTTGGTGGCATACAAGCCAATAATCTTCAACCCGCCGAATTCATTCAGCAGAACCTGATGATTGAAGCGAATGTGATCCATCAGGCATGGCGCCACCGGGTGAAGAAGCTGCTGTTCCTGGGTTCGTCGTGTATCTACCCGAGGCTGGCGCCGCAACCTATCGTCGAAAGCGCGCTGCTCGGCGGGCCTCTGGAACCTACCAACGAGCCTTACGCCATTGCCAAAATTGCTGGCATCAAACTCTGCGAAAGCTATAACCGGCAATACGGCACCGACTACCGCAGCCTGATGCCAACTAATCTGTATGGCCCGGGCGACAACTTCAATCTTGAGAGCAGTCACGTACTGCCCGCGCTACTGCGGAAAATCCATGATGCCTATCAGACCAATGCGCGTGAGGTCGTGATCTGGGGTAGTGGTCGGCCGCTGCGTGAATTTTTGCATGTAGATGATCTTGCGACGGCCTGTGTGCATCTGATGCAGCTGGGGCAGGATCAGTTGCAGCCGCTGATTTCTCCACAGTGCTCGCACCTGAATGCAGGCAGCGGCGAGGAAATCAGTATTGCCGATCTCGCACAGCTTATTGCTGGCATTGTTGGCTTTGAAGGAGAGCTGCGCTTCGATAACAGCAAACCTGATGGCACGCCGCGCAAGCTGCTCGATTCAAGCAAGCTCAGAGCAATCGGCTGGGCACCGACGATTGGCTTGCGCGAGGGAATCTTGCGGACCTACCGACACTTTCTCTCTGCGAACGCTGCGGCGCATGCGGAACAAGCGTATCGCGGTCTGGCCGAACCACCCGGTCTGCGCTTTTGAGTCGTCACGGATGGACATGACCATCACTTCGGATGTGATCCTCGTGCTGCTCTCGGCTCTGCTTGCGCTGCCTCTCGCGCTGGGTATCTGTCTGCGTCATCCTGCGCTGGCCACGCTGATGCTGATCGCCGTGCTCTGCCTGTTCTCGTCATCGACCTGGGGCCAGCTGCAAGAAGAGAACACGATTTATTCACGTGGTACCGGGATGTTCTATTTTTCTTTGCTCAACCTGCTGCTGTGGGTGGCAACGGCGGCGGCTTGTTTGCAACGGCTGCATCGTGGCTTGTCGATTAAACGGCATCCTACGCTGAACACTGGATCGCCTTTTCCAATGGCGCTCGCGGCGTTTGCGTTCATGCTGTTGGCTCATGTCGCGCTGGGGCTCATGTCGGACAAGGACTTGACGCATATCCTTAGCTACACCGGCCTGATCAATGTGATCAATCTGCTGCTGTTCAGTTGGCTGATCACCCAGACGCTGGCTAATGCCCGTTCACAGCGTTGGCTGCTAAGGCTGCTATTGGCGCTGGCGGCGGCGCGGGCCGCTTTTGGTCTGGCGCGCTATCAGTGGTTTGGTGGCGACAACGCGAATCCGTATCGCAATTTCGAGGGTCTGGATATTCGTCTGGTCTATTTTGATATTTGCGATAACTATATTGCCGCGCTGGCGGCATTCATTATTGCGTGGCTGTTGCTGATGCCGCAAGTACGGCTGTCTCTGCCCAAGCGCGCACTCCTACTGCTGTGGCTAGCGCTCGAAGTCGCTACGGTCGCGCTCTCTTTCCGGCGTTCTTCACTGATCGGTCTTGCGCTGATGTCGCTGGTGCTGTTCTGGCAGCTACCCTGGCGTCGCCGACTGTGGCTGGCGGGTGCAGGTTCGCTGGGAATGATCGCTGCGTCCATCACGCTGATGAAAGAAAGGCTGCAATTCAACACGAACGGCTCCGGCGGTGTGCTGGCATCGCTGCTGTATGACATCGGCCCTGCCCACTCCACCGAAGTCAGCCGCTTTTATGAACTCGAAGCTGCCGCGCACAGTCTGGAAGGACACTGGATGTTCGGATTGGGCAGCTGGGGAAGTTTCTATGGCAATGAAGACATTCTTGACTACCATTTCGGCAAATTTGATTTCGTGCACAGCGGCTTTGGGCATCTACTACTGAAGTCCGGGCTGGTGGGACTGATGATGTTCATTGCGCTGCTCGCTGCGGTGGTCATTCACTACCTGCGGCAGCGACGCCGATGGCATGGGCACTCGGCGCTGATGGCCGACGCGGCGATGGCTGGCTTGCTGTTCTGGATGCCGACACTGCTGATCGGCACGCCCGTCATCGAGTTTCGTACCATGCTTCTGCTGGGGCTAACGATGGCTCTGCCTTATCTTTGCATGCCGCATGCAAAGCCTTTGCCTTTCCGCTTCTCAACGCTCGGGAGCCGGCATGCTGCTGCGTAACTCGCTGTGGCACCTGAGCGGCTCGGCAGTGCCGGCGCTGGTAGCGCTGGCGACGGTGCCTCTGCTGATCCGCGGTGTCGGCCTGGAGGGTTTTGGCATCATCACGCTGATCACATCCGTGGTCGGCTATTTCGGTATCGTCGACCTGAATCTTTCCGCGGGTTCGATACGCTACCTGTCGCAGTTCCATGCGAACTCGGAGGATGAATCCTTCCGCGAGACCTTCTGGTTCGGTCTGATGTTTTATATCGGAATTGGTCTTCTGGGTGGCGTGCTGCTGATGGCGCTGGCCGCGACGTTGCTCAACCAGTTTTTTGAAGTCAGCACTGCTTTGCATGATGATGCATTGCGCGCGCTGCGCATTGCGGCGCCTGGCTTCGCGCTGACGCAGCTGCAAAACTATTTGCTGGTGGTGCCGCAAGCCATACAACGCTATGATCGCTCGGCGCAAGGCGAGGCATTCTTCGGTGTGCTGGTGAATGTGCTGTCCGCCACCGTGGCGATGGCTGGCGGCGGCATCGAAGGCGTGATCGCTGCGCGTGTCATCGTCTCAGCCATCAACACGCTGTGGCTGGTTTGGCTGCTAAGACATCTGCGCATACCGCTGCAGCCACGCTGGCCCGGCCCGGCAATTCGCCAGGCGCTGACCAGCTTTTCGGTCTATGCGTACCTGTCGCGGCTGGCCTCCCTATTGCACCAGCACGCCGACAAGCTGATCATCGGCGCTCTGGTTGGTCCCGTCGCACTGGCTTTTTATGCGGTACCGAACCAGCTGGCCAGTCGGGTACTGGGTCTCACGTATCGTCTGGGCAGTGTGATTTATCCGCGCGTATCGGCACTAGCGGCCACGGGCCAGCGCGAACCTTTGCGACTGCTGTATCTCGATGCGACGCGCTGGCTAACCTACCTGAACCTTGCTGCACTCGGCCTGATCGCGCTCACCGGTGAGGAATTCCTGCGGCGGTGGGTCGGTCCCGCCTTCGTTGAGGACGCCTATCCGGTATTGCTGCTAGTGACACTCGGACTGTTGCTGGATTCATTGACGACGATTCCTTCATTGGTGAACGACGGGCTGGGGCATCCGCGCCTGACTGGGCGCTTCGCACTCGCACGCGGGCTGATCGGCGTGCCGCTCGTTTATGTGGGCACGCAACTGGCTGGCATTATCGGCGCGGCAAGCGCGCACCTGTTGGCCTCGGCCTTGATGGGGACTCTGTTTCTCGTCTATGTGCACGGTCGCAGCGTGCCAGTGACGCTCGCAGACACGTGGCGACTGGCTTGGCTGCCCGCACTTGCCGTCGGTATCGCCGCGCTGCTGCTGGCACTGCCGCTCCGGTGGCTGCTGCCGCCCGGCGTCCCCGGTCTGCTGATACTCGCTGGTGCGGCATCGCTGGCACTGCTCGGGTTCGCGCTGACATTGCTAGTGAATGAGAGCGAACGCGCGACGCTGCACAGCGCCGCCCGACGTCTGCTGCCAGGAGCTTGCTGAGGTGCGCATTCTGATGGTCAGTGAAGACTTGCCCATGCCGTGCATGGGTGGGCTTGCACGGCATGTGCTGGCGCTGTCTGCAGCGCTGATCGCCGAGGGACATCAGGTCGACCTGATGGGCAATGATGACTATCCGCCCAAGCTATCGAACGAAGTGATGCGCTTTGGTGGTCGATTTTTTGCAGCTCTGAGCGGACAATTCGACGGATGGAAAGAGATATCGCTGGGCGTCTTCATGCCACCCAAGCGAAGCGTGATCGCGCGACGCTTTGCGCAAGCCATATTACGGCATGCCGATGCCTATGATGTGATTCATTATCATGGCCATCTACCCAACATTGCTCGCTATCTGCCTAGGGATGTGAACTTCATTCAGACGCGGCATGATCAGGGAAGCGATTGCCTGATCCACACGCGCTTCGCGCGCGGCACAATTTGCGAGAGCATTAACCCCATGGATTGCGCAGGATGCCGGCACTGGCGACCCAATCTGATCCGGCGACAGGTGTCGGCGCTGACGGTACGCCGATTCCGTGACGAGGTGAAGGAGGGCTTCCTGCGCCACAAGACAGTATTCGTATCGGATTTTTTGCAGCGTAATTTAAGGCGAAGCTTTGGCCCGGGTAATTGGGGGGTGACGGTTCACAATTTTATCGACACCGCGGCACTACAATCAGCGCTGCGCTCGACACAACCGTTCATCTCGCCGCCGGCAGCGTCAGGGCTTCTGCAAGTTTTCGTTGCGGCTAAGCTGTATCCGGCCAAGGGGGTTGGCATTCTGCTCGAAGCGTTGGATCGCTTGCAGGCGCAGCGCACACTGCAACTCACTATCGCCGGTGATGGCAGCGAGGAATCGCTGCTGAGGGAACGGTATTCCTGGGCAGATTTTCATGGATGGCAAAGCGGCGAGCAGACGCTGCGGCTGGCGGCACGTGCAAACGCCATTGTGGTGCCCTCAGTATGCGAAGAGGCCTGCGCTTCCACGGTACTAGAGGCACTCATGCTGGGCAAGACCGTGTTCGCGCTGCGGCTCGGCGGAACACCTGAACTCGCTCGCTATGCCAGCGCCCCCGATCAATTGCGCTTGTTTGATGACATGGACTCTCTGGCCAGCGCCTTGCGATCATTTGAGCCACGCGCCGATCTGCAGCCTGCGCCGGGTACGCACGCGGACGCCCGCTTCGCTGCCCACCGGCTCCTGGGTCTGTACCGGCTTCCTGCGGGGCCACTGACCTCTGTTCGTGTGCCATCGTCAGCTTCCATCGCCGCGACGTGAGTTCGCCTTTGTTTTCCATCATCACCTGCACACTCAACAGCGCGGGCTGGATCGACGAATCGATACGCTCGGTACTGTGTCAGCGCAATGTGACCATCGATTATGTGTTCGTCGATGGTGGATCGACCGATGGCACGCTAGAGAAGCTACGCGCGATCCCCCGCGAGATCACACTGATCGAAAACCGTCGGAATGGCATCAGCGATGCAATGAACGCCGGCGTTGCAGCAGCGCGCGGAGACATCGTCGCTCACCTGCACTCTGATGACTACTACCTGCATCCTGATGTGCTGATCAGCGTCGCGCATCGCTTTGCATCCAGTGGCTGCCGATGGCTGTTCGGCCGAACCGCACGTGCCATCGACGGCCAATTGCGGCCCGAGAGCTATACCGCGCCGCGATACAGCCGGAAGCGACTGTTGAACGGTAATTTCATCCCGCATCCGGCAACTTTTGTCGAGCGAAGATTGCTGAATGAGTCCGGCCTCTTCGATACCCGGCTTCGCTACGCCATGGACTACGATCTCTGGCTGCGGCTGTCAGCCATCGCTGACCCTTTTCAGCTGGACGACGCGCTGACCGCTTTCAGGGAACATGCCGGCAGTCTGTCTACCCGTGATCGTATCGCGGCGATGAAAGAAGACCTTGCCGTGCGCCTTGCCCATACCGGGCCAAAGCCACTCCGACGACTGATGCACCATGCGCGATTTCTGGTGAGACGGCGACGAGCACAACGACACCTCATCGAACAGCAACACCCCGAACTGCAGAATCATGAACAAACCAGCAACCGGAGTCTGAACAATGCGTGAGATTTCGCTGATTCTGGCGACGGTAGGCCGGAGCACCGAGCTGAAACGACTTTTTGATTCGCTGGCTGCGCAGACTTTTCATGATTTCGACATCATCGTCGTCGATCAGAATGAAGATGACCGATTGCTGCCGGTGTTGCAGCGAGCCCGATACCTGGGTCTGACGTTACGACACATTCGGCATCAGCCACCCAATCTCGCCTTGTCGCGGAATGCCGGCATCGCTGTCGCTACCGGACGTTGGTTAGGATTTCCGGATGATGACTGCTGGTACGAACCTGACCTGCTGTCGCGCATCGTGCTGCGCAGTCGCCGCAATGATCGTCCGCAGGGCGTCATCTGCCGCTGGGTTGAGCAACATGAGCCGCAGCCACCGGGGCTGCTGAGCTGGGAGCGCTCGTCACGCTTTCGCGATTTCCCGGTATCGTCGATCACCTTGTTCTTCGAGCGCGCTCTCCTACAACACCTTGGCGGCTTTGATGGCCGGCTGGGTGTAGGTCAGTGGTTTGGCGCTGGGGAGGAAACCGATCTGATGCTGCGCGTGCTGCGTACCGGAGCGACCGTCGCGCACGAGCCCTGTGCGAGAGTGCATCATCGCGTCGAACCGACAACCGCATCAAAAAGCCGGATAGCGCGCCGCTCGGCACTGCTGCGCGCACGCGGTACAGGTGCAATGTACGCCAAGCATCGTCTGCCGCTATGGGTGATCGTGCGCGGGCTACTCTCACCAGTTCTCAAACCATTGTGCAAGGGTCGCATCGGAGCGGAGCTGATGCATGGACTGGCCGTGACTGCCGGCCGCATGGCAGGCTGGCTGCGCTGGTCGTTCAGCCAGGGACGCAGCCCTACCGACGATACACAGCGACTGACTGACAGCCACTCTCACTGAGATGCGGTCAATGCGCATCGCACTTATCACCAATACACCGCCGCCCTATCGCGTGCCGGTGTTCGCGCGGCTGTCACGCATGACTGGCTTCGACTTTCATGCGGTATTCTGCGCGCGCCGGGAGCCGAACCGCGCCTGGGATATTCCTGAGATGGCATTCACACACCATTTCCTGCGGGAGCGTTTCTACACGGTCGGTGATCGTTACGTCCACGACAATCCCGACGTGATTCCCTTGCTTATCAGGCTAAAACCGGATCTAGTGATCACCGATGGATTTAACCCCACCCACTTGTATGCGTTTATCGCAGCGCGTGTGCACCGGTGGTCACATATCGCGATGACCGATGGCACTTTACGCTCTGAGCAATCGCTCTCGCTCAAACACCGGCTGGTACGACGGATGGTTTTTCGCAGATCGCAAGCTTTCATCGCGGCGAGCGAAGGCGGACAAAAACTGTTTCGTTCCTACGACGTGAAGCCGGAAGCCTGTTTCTATTCCTGGTTATGTGTGAACAATAGATGTTTTCTGCCTGCTTCAATCCGATCACGACCTGACTATGATTTCATTTTCTGCGGACGCTTCGAACCAGCAAAAGATCCTTTGTTTGCGCTGGCCGTTGCGCGCGATACCGCACGTCGGTTACAACGAAAAACAAGATTGCTTTTCGTCGGCTCCGGCAGCCTGGATTCCGCGCTGAGAGCGCAGGCCGAAACGGAACAAACTTTCGTGGACACTCATTTTCATGGCTTTGCGCGACAAGCGGAACTCCCGAGTCTGTATCAGTCAGCCAGTGTATTTCTGTTTCCAACCCATGGCGATGTCTGGGGCGTTGTTGCCAATGAAGCCTGTGCGGCCGGACTGCCGGTGATCGTCAGTCCAGAGGCTGGCGTCGCTGGCGAGCTTGTGATCAACGATGTCAATGGGTATGTCCGCCGGCGGGACGTTACCCTGTGGGCCGACTGCGCGCAACAGTTGCTGACCAATCACGTCCTATGGCGCGAATTTAGCGAGAGTAGTCTGCAACGTATTACACGATACACGTTCGAGAGCGCTGCCCAAGGTATTGTCGATGCGTGCAAGTTCGCACTGCGCACACCGAATCCGCCGGAGACATCGAATCCCTCGAAGACAAGGGACTGCTCAGATCCTTCGAACCGACCGAAGTCCGCCCTGTTATCTCATAGTTCAACTGAAAAATCACGATGACTGCTGCCGTACTCTGCTTTTCTGTCGATGATGGTCATCCGCTGGACATGCGTATGGCTAACCTGCTGATGAAACATGGTGTGCAGGCCAGCTTTTTTGTGCCGAGTCGTAACAGCGAAGGTCAGCCCGTGCTGTCGCCTTCGGCCTTGCGTGATCTGTCAGGAAAATTCGAGATCGGTTCTCACACACTCGAGCACCGATATCTGAACCGGCTCGACATGCACGAGGCGCTGAGGCAAATCACGGAAGGCAAGCGTGCGCTTCAGGATACGCTGGGCAAACCGGTGCAAGGCTTTTGCTACCCCGGTGGCAAGTACCGCGCGATTCATTGCGGCATGGTGCAGGCCGCCGGCTTCCGGTATGCGCGCACAACACAGAACTTACGTCTGGATGTCGAATGCAGCCCCCTGGAACTACCGACCACGCTACAGTTTTATCCGCATCCGCGCACGGTGCTGATCCGGAATTTTATCGCGCAAGGACACTGGCATCACCGGTTGCAGACTCTGGAGTTATTGCTGGAAGAGCCGCACTGGCTGGACCGACTGCGCAGGCTATTTGCATGGACCGTGCGCCACGGCGGCATATTTCATCTGTGGTGCCACAGCCTGGATCTCGAACGGCTCGGTTTGTGGCAAGCGCTGGATCGCTTCCTCGAGGAAGCGGTAGAGTGGATACCTTGCGAACGCAGGCTGAACAACCTGCAGCTCGTCACCCGCTACTGCAATGGCATCCCGGACGCGAATGCCGGCTTCCAGATCATCAGGTAGTAGTAGGCCTTGATGCCACACAGCCGCAGATGACCGAGCTTCCACTCGGGCCGACCCGGCAGAACATCAACCAGCGCCTTGATATCTAGCGCATCAAGCAAGGCCAGATCGCGTTCGGGTCTTATCCAGCGCACCAGTGGGTGCTCCCGGTTCGACGTGGAGACAAACACCCCCTTGCGCGCTATTCGCATCAGTTCGCGCAGGAAGCGTACTTGTCGCTCATGCGTGTTGTAATGTTCGAGCAAGCCATGACAAGCAACCCAGTCGAACTGCGCGTCGTCATAGTGTAGACGTATGCTGTCCGGTGGCGGCAACTGATCAAGGCTGTCGATCTCCAGCGTCTTTTGCGGACATTCGCCCGCGCTGAAATCCGCGAATGCCTCGCGCAGGCGCTGCCGGCAACGCTGGCTGGCTTGTTGAATCAGTGCGGGAAACATACGGTGGATTTTCTGCTGTATGTGAAACTGCGTATTGGGAATGGGTTCTATCCATCTTCGCCGAGTTCAGCGCCGCCTTCATTGCGAGGCATCAGCGACAGCGCAATCATCCTGCGTTGTAATGCGTGCTGCTCTCTGTTTCGAAAATAGGCTCAATCCGATGCCCCTGACGACAGCAAATATTCTCGGCACCCGTATCCATGCGCTGGGATGGGAACAAGTGTTATCACGCATCCTGTACTGGGCCAGTGCCTCGGGTACTGAGGCATCGCGCACGGTCTGTGTATGCAATGTCCATTCACTGGTGACGGCGCGACGTGACCCGGCATTCGCGCAGGCACTTCGCGATGCCGATCTGCGCACGCCGGATGGTGTGCCCATCGCCTGGATCATGCGACAGCAAGGATGGCCGGAGCAGCCGCGTATCAGCGGCCCGGAACTGATGTGGTTGCTGATGCAAGAAGCAGAACGTCTGGGGCTACCGATCTTTCTGCTGGGCGGAACGATCGAAACCTTGGAAAAACTTCGCGCTCGTCTCAGGACTTCCTTTCCCGGTTTGAGAATCGCGGGTCAGTGCTCGCCGCCTTTCCGCGAGCTGAGCGACGATGATTATCGACATATTCGACGGATGATCGAAACTTCGGGTGCACGTCTGATCTTTGTTGGCCTCGGTTGTCCGAAACAAGAACTCTGGATGGCGCGCGAGCGCGGCAAGCTGAACGCTGTGATGGTCGGCGTTGGTGCGGCATTTGATTATCATGCGGGCACGCTGCGACGCGCGCCGCTTGTCTGGCAATACGCCGGTCTCGAGTGGCTGTACCGGCTGGCGATGGAACCGATGCGGCTGCTGCGACGCTATCTGGTAACGAACACGCTATTTTTGCTTTGGCTGCCGGGTCAGCTGTGGAGGCGAGGTGCTCGCTGAACAGTGCGGATCAGGCTCATCCGTGCTCTTGAGCCATGCGGCTGCATCCAGCCAACCTATCCCCTCGAGCTGCGCCAAGCGATCTAATGGGCCCTCATAGCAATTTTTTTCAAAAGAGGCAAAACGCAGCACATGAGCCCCTCCGTGCCGGCTCCAGAGCCGGTAGGCTGGTACGCCTGTCGCAAGCACGAAGCGATTACCAATAATCGTGTTGGCGACTATAGCGTGCGAGGAGGCTGTTTCATTGAATAACAGGTGCTCATGCACGCTGTGGCTGAAGTGATTGTTCGCAATGAGATTGTTGAAGGCATCATGCAACTGCACGCCTCCCGGATTATCACTTAGGCGATTGTCACGAATGATCACCGCATTGGCAAAATCATCTAGATAGATCGCATGGGATAGTCTCCCGCGCAGACCGCTCACTTGGTTGCGCTCAATGCGACTAGCCAGCGGCTGCTTGTCTCGGGCAAAGGTGTAGATGCCGCCGCAATCACTCAATCGCTGACAGGCACGCGTGATCACATTATCAGTCACCACCGCATCGCGGAACATACGTATTCCCAGATACGCCGACTGATCGACACGATTACGCATGATCACGTGTCCGCGCGCCTGCTCGAACACGATGGCGCCTTTGGATCGCAGCGGCATGCCCAGCATGCCGATACGCTCGAACACGCTGTCAGTAACGCTCACATCGCGCGCATCATCCTCGGCGCGCAGGCCGTGCTGCCGCGTTCCCAATACCTGCACGCGCGAGATGCGCGCACCCGTACCGCCAACACGTATCGCCTCGTCGAAGCTGTTCACGATCTCAGTATCAGTGATCGTCAGCGACTGCGTGTTGCTGCCGTCGATACCGCGCGCGGCGAGCGAAATGCGCACCCCCTGAATGCGCACGTTGCGCGTGCCGCGCGCATCAATGGCGGTTGCGCGCGGCGCGGCCCAGACCCGACCCTCGGGCGAGCGCCCATCGGGTGGCCAGAGATACAGCCTGCCTTGATCAAACACCCACTCGCCAGGCGTATCCAGCATCCATCGCTGGCCCTCAAGATAGTAAGGCGTGCGCTCACGGAATCCGAAATCAGGTTCAGGCAGTGAGGCGATGCGCAGCTGACCGTCCTTATAACCTGCGACGCGCTGGCTGAGGATCAGCCAATCTTCAGGACGCCATACCACGGTGGCGCCGACGAGATCATGATTAGGAACCGTCACCCGCAAACGATCCGGTGCCATGCCCTCGCCTGAGAGCCATGCATCCTCCGCGTTCGGATGATGCGCGAGTGAGATGAATTGATCATCAAGCTGCACCATCAGTGGCTCGTTAGCGATAGCGGCTGACCAGACCGGGCCTTCGCGCTGCCAGCCAACGACGGGCTGGGCCGGCGTGACGGTAGCCTTGGCGCAATCACCTTCCGTGCGCAGCGTGACGTTGCTGCGTCCGCGCAGATCAAGCGTGCCACTGTAGCGTTGGCCGCAGCGCAGTCTGATCGTGTCACCGTCGTGAATGGTGTCAGGCAATGGCAGCACGGCTAGCCTCACCTGGCGTTCGCCCCTCACTGGGGCGCACAACGGGGTCGACAGCAGGAGAAAGCAAGCGATCTGCCTAAGCATGCCGTGATCATCGAATAAAATGCCGATGATCACCTTGGTATCGCACAAAAGAAAAGAGGCCAGCACAAGGCTGGCCCTGAACAAGACCGGCGGAGCCAACCAGATCGCTATTTTTTCAACGATTTGTTGTCAGGCGGTCGAAAGGTGTCGATACAGATCAGCTCAGCTTCCAGGCGCGCACATAGTTGACCTCGTATGAATTACCGCTGCCTGTCGGTGTGGTGTTATCGGGCTGGCCGCTGGCGCTGCCGAACCATAGGTCCAGCATGATATACATCGGATCGCCCATAGCTACATTCAAGCTGAAGACTTCTCTGCCATCAAAGTAGAAGGTCTGCTTGGAGGCCTCCCATTTAACAGCATACTTGTGGAAAGCGGCCGACAGATCACTGGTCAGGATAGTCTTGGTGCCTGCGAGGTTACCCGCATCGATCCAGACCGTCGGCGCATACGCCGTAGGATGCAGATTCGCATCCGACCAGCCGCTATTGGGGCCGCCACCTGCATAGGCTTCCATCACGTCAATCTCAGGCCGGCGAGTACCAACATGATTGAATAACCAAAACGCCGGCCACGTGCCTTTACCCACGGGCAGCTTGGCCTCGATCTCAAAGTAACCATAGGTCTGGTAGTACTTGCCATCCGTATCGATGGTGCGGTTGAAAAATTTGCCGGTAGCGTCTCGCTGCGGCCAGATCTTCAGTGAGCCATTGGAGACCGCGTAATTTTTGGTCGAGTTGCTAGTCTCGTACCAGATCGCGTCATTCCACTTTGCGCTATTCCAGCTATCAAACTCGTCCTGAAAGGTCAGCGTGAATGTACCTGTCTGACCAAACGGCTTGAGTGCAGTGCTGGTGGCAATCGGTGACGCAGTGGTGGTGGGCGTCGTGGTGGTCGTCGTCGTTGGCGACGTGGTGGTCGTCGTCGGGGATGTGGTTGCCGTCGCCGTAGTGGTCGTCGTCGTTGATCCGGTCGTCGTTGATCCGGTCGTCGTTGATCCGGTCGTCGTTGATGGCGTGGAGCTGACCGTGGCAGTCTGCGTGGAACCATTCGCCAGCTTGGTGGTCGCGCTGGCCGAGGTCAGATTGCCGGACGCGTCGGTCGAGTAAGACGCCATACCCGTACCACCGCCACAGGCAACAAGAAGCGCAGAGATACTCGCAGTCGCCGTGAGCGACATCGGCCTGAGGAACTTACGGGTGATTGACAATTGGAACATGAAAAATTTCTCCCTCTCAATTTCTGGATCGCATGAAATGCAGATCACTTGCAAATGCTTGTTTCAGAGCATTGCTTTAGAAGAAGAGTTCCAAGCAGAAATGAAAAAAATTTTCGCGCAGAAAGAGCATTGCTGTTTGCAATAGTCAGCCTGGCAATTGGCAAACGCTATCCTCGCGTGGATGCCGCAATCGACCGGTTCAGACAAATGGCAAAAAAAATGCTGTCCGGACGACAGCATGGGCAGGTGAAACAGTGCGTCAGACGCGCGATGCGGTCTGATTACAAGGCCGGGAGATCAGGAGGACGTATCGCTGCAGCGATCAGGGGTTCGGCTACCGAAGGCTTCGCTATCCTCGCCTCATCTGCCGTCTTGAGGCGGCGTCCCTGTCTGAGCTGCATCGTCAGATGTGAAGCCAACCTCAGCGTAAGTGCAGTGATGGTAATCGTCGGGAAATTCGCTCCCGCAGTAGGAAATACCGAACTCCCTGCAATGTAGAGATTGGCGAGGCCGTGCACCTTGCCATCGTGATCGACGACGCCGTAGCGCGGATGGTCATGCATGCGCGTTGTGCCCATGTGATGCCAAGTACCTTCTTTTTCCATGCTGGATGGCCAGCCGTGCGACAGTATCGATGGCCCCACATCGACGCGCGCCAGTTTCGCGGCCTGCAACTCGGCCGCGATGAGCGACAAGGTACGATCCGCAGTGTATTTGACGAGATCATTCAATCGCCAGTCAACTCGCACGCGAGGCATGCCCAGTGCATCGCGCTTGTCTACCGACAGCGTGACGCGGCTTTCCGCATCCGGAGCGGGTTCAATGATCACCTGGAAGCTGACCTTCTTGATCATCGCGCGTGGATGAAAAAATCTTGTAAAACCGTAGTTAAAAGTATTCAGAGGATCACGCGCCATGGTCGCCAGATCATCTGACAGTCGCCAGCCCGGCTGATCTTTCTTCAGTAGCGATTGCTTCAGACGGAACAATGCCTGTGCGCCAGCACTGCCCTCACCGGGAAACTCGGAGCAAAAGCAGAGCCGCGCATTCAGCAGCTGCTCTCGTTCCTGCGCCTTGCGAGTCAGCGCCAGTTGTGCGGCGATTTTCACGCCATGTGCTGACACCGCACGGTTCATGTAGTTGTACTTGATGTCATAGAGTTTGTTACGTGACCAGGACGGCACGAAGCGGATGCTGCCTTTGAGCATGCGCGGATGATCCATAAAATAGCGCCCGACCAGTCCGTTCGCATTACCTAGACCCTCGGCTGCAATTTCATTCGACGCCAGCAGTAATCGTGCGTTTTCTATTCCACCGGTGGCCAGCACGAACAGACGCGCCGAGACTGTCGCTTGCTTGCCGTTCAGGGTCCTCACACGAAGCTGCTCAATGCGCGTGCACAGCGGATCGGGCATGATCTGGGTGACATTCGCATGCAGAAAAACACGCACAAAACGCGCTCTGGCGAGTTCATGCCGATACTCGCGCCCAAAGCGTACGGGAGGACTGAACTGGGAAATCGTATCCCTGACATCGCCCGTGGACAGCGGCAGCCGTCGCACATCCTTCCGAGCAATGGCCTGCTCCCAGAACAGCGGCTCGAAATTCACCGGCCCCAGCTTCAGCACCTCGTGCGCTTTCCGGTACCAAGGATCGAGCTCATCCAGACCAAACGGCCAGCCGCTCAAGGGAATCCAGTCACGTTTCTCGAAATCCCATGCATCCAGTGGACGGCACCAGCCGCCCCAGCAATTACTGCTGCCGCCGAGGAACCGCCCCCGGCAGCCATCAGCAAACCGATAATCGAAACCGACCGCCTCGCCACGCGCGAGATCGCGCGTGGCATCGTCAGCCGTGAGTCCTCCACTTTCCAGAACACAGGTATCGATACCTTGTTTTTCCAGCTCGCGCGCCAGGGTGATGCCCGCGACACCGGCGCCGATGATGCACACCGTGGTCACCAAAGAACGCCCACTTGCTACCTCACGCATATCGATCAGCATCAGGTCTCCCGCGATATCGCCGGCCTGCGCCAGCGTCGTGCAGCATCGCGCACCACATGCAAGCACCAGTGGGCACTGTATACCGGATGCGCGAGCAGATGCCACGCACTGCGGGTGGCCAGGACCCGGTACAGTGGTCGCGAACGGCCGCCTAAGCGGTGTTTATAGTCGTAATGTCCCCAGAGAAAATGAAACCGCGCAAATCGCAAATCGATCGCCTGCTGAATCGTGAGACAACAGCAGACTAGGCCGAGTCGCAAGTCATCGTGTGCAGGATCATGTGCGATCACATGCATGTAGATATCCTCACCTGTTGCAGAGCACAACAGGCCGGCGCAGATCTCGCCATGCAACCGCAACGCGAACAGCATACCCACCTGCTGCATCAGTCGGGTCAGCTGTAATTCTTCTGCGTCACTCATCGCATAGGTTTTTCCCTTGCGCTCCATGCGCTGGCGGTTCAGCCTGAGCACTGCACTCACCTCGGCGTCCGCGATCTGCGCCCCAGAGGACACCGTGAACTCCAGCGCCGGCTGTCGACGAAAACTTCGCCTGACGTAGTAGCGAACCTTTTCTCTGGCTTGCCGCGACAGTGACTCCAGCCACGAAGAGCGACTGCCTGGCAGATCTAGCACATAGTCCTCCGAAAAGACGCTGAACCAGAGCTGCGAATGATCGGGCTGGAGCTCGAGAGCGATGGCATGAAACTGCACCAGATGAATCTGACGGTAGCTCGCAAAAATCGCAGCAGCGAAACGATGTATCACGCCGGTTGGCAGACTCAACACCTCGTTGAGCACACGCACCCGTGCTCCCTCACAGATAAACAGCAGTAGCGCACTCACCCGCCCCGCGGTGCGCTCCATCCATGCGTGTGCCATGGAATCGGTCAATCCGCTGCCACATTGCGGCCAGAGAAGTGCGCGCGACGAGTAAACGCTGGAGTACAAAGACTCCAGCAATGACCATAGATAGTCCGGCAATGGCGCGGTGAAGAATTCGAATTCCGTGCTGGAGGATGCCTCTGCTGAGGGTATCGGTTCTGCTGCGAGTGGCGCGCAATGCAGCGAATTGTTCATGCGCGCACCACGCCCTGCGAAGGTTCGGCTGAACCAGGTGCGCTATAGCTGATTTGTCTGCGTGCGACCTGACCATAACCGTAGCGGTAGTGTCCAGGACGTGGCGTGAAATCATTGAACAGCAGCCCTTTCGCCGACAGGCCGGCACGATCGAGGCGCTTGAGCGATTCTGAAATATCAGCCGCGCGGGTGACGCCAGCGCGCACCGCAACAAAGATCGCGCCCGCATGGGCACCGAGTATCAGGCTGTCCGCAACGGCCAGCAGCGGTGCGGTGTCGATCAGCACCAGATCATATTGCGGCGCGAGTCTGGCGATCAATGCCGCCAGTTCCGGGCGCAGCAATAGCTCCGACGGATTGGGCGGTAGATTGCCCGTGGAGATGAAATCTAGCTGCTCCATCGGGCTGTGGCGAAAATCGTTATCAACTCTCGTGCCAGCCAACAGATCGGCAAGGCCAAATGCGCGATCAACCTGGAAGTATCGATGCAGATGACCGTCACGCAAATCGCCATCAATCAGCAGCACGCGCTTGCCGCTGTAGGCCATCACGCAGGCGAGATTGACCGTAAGGAAGGACTTGCCGAGCGCTTCAGTCGGCCCGGTGATCAGCACAAGATTATTCTTTGACTGCGTCATGCAAAACTGCAGCGCACTGCGGAATCCGCGCAAGCTCTCAATCGCCACATCCATGCTGGCGATCCGCGCCAGCAGCGGCAAGCGGGCCGGGTCGCTGGTGCGCGCTGCGAGCGTCTTCTGCAAGCGGCTGTGAGGGATGCTCGCATAGACTGGTACCCCAAACGCACGTTCGACTTCGGAAGGGTCGTGTAGCGCGGTTTGCAACGAGCGCCGCAAGAAGGCGGCCATCACACCCAGAAACATGCCGACGAATACCGCCACCGCGATAATGCGGGGACGGTTCGGAGCGACCGGCCGCTCCGGCTTCTCCGGCGCATCGACCAGCCGCACATTGCTGGTCTTGCCGATGGCGATCAGCTGCAGCTGCTGGGCCGATGACAGCAGCGCCGAGTACAGCTCATTGTTCATCTTCACGTCGCGTGCAAGACGCACCATTTCCTGCTCCAGCACGGGAAGCTGCTTGAGCTGACTGGCTGACTCACGCATCTCGCGATCGATTTCTTTCAGCTGTTCATCCACTGCCACCACGGCCGGATGATTGGCAGTGAACCGCGACAGCAGCTCGCTGCGCTTCTGCTCCAGCTCAACGCGGCGCGTGCGCGCAGCGGAAGATCGCTGCAGCGTCAGCCGCCCCTCTTCGCCGATATCCACCGTGCCATGAACATGGCGGAACTGGTTGTAACGCGCCTCAGCCTGCTCCAGCTGCTTCTTGAGCTCGGGCAGCCGCTGGTTCAGATACGCCAGCGACTTGTCGGCCTCCTCTGTGCGGCGGGCGCTATTCTGCGCCATGTACTCGCGGGTGATCTCGGTCATCAACTGGTAGACACGACCCGCGTCGGCCCCTTTGAGCGTTGCTGAGATCACCCCGGATTGCTTGCCTATCTCGGCCACACTCAGCGCAGTCTGCACGGACTCGATGGCGGCAAGCCGAGAATGTCGCTCCAGCGCAAAGCTTGAACCGGGCCACGCTTGCATGCCGTTCACCCGCAGACTGACCAGACCAGCGCGTGTACTGACTCCTAATGGCAGACCGACCTGACCTTCGGCATCGAAGCCGCTCTGAGGTTCAGTCAACCGAAACTTTCCATCGCCAAGTGCCTGTAAACAGAATGTGCGGTTTTCCAGTGTCGGAGGCACGCTGAAATCGCCGATCTCTATGCTTTCTCTGCCCCACGCATAACCAAAAGCGCCGCGCAACGAAGGGATACCCTCGGCCAGTCCGCTGTTCGCCAACAAGCTCCCCACCAGCGGCGCACGCTCGGGACGCGCATCGATATACAGCCTCAGCCTGTCGACGGCGCGCGCGACAACCAACCGCGAGCGCAACAACTCAACCTCAGCTGCCGTAGGCGTCTTATAGTCGATCATGGAACCCGCTTCGCCAAGGATGTTTTTGGGTTCCCGCTGTCCCTTTTCTTCCACATGCACCAGCAAGTTGGTTTCGTATTGAGGCGTCGCGACATACGCATACAACGTGCCGGCCAGCATGACCAGCAAGGCGACGCTGGCAATCAACCAGCGCTGCTCCAGCAGCAGCGACAGATAGTCGCTGAGATGGTCCTCGCTGGGATCAGCGAAAATCAGTGGTGGCTCGGCCGCAGGGCTGACATAGGTACTCAGGGGTGTATTCATAGAGGCGTTGTGCTGTGTTGCAGTCAGAGGGAGTGAGCCGCCGAAATCCGTTGACGCGTCAAAAGGAGCATCGCATCAGCGACCGGGTGTCGTCGCGATCACCGCGGTGGGCAGTGCACCGGGAATCATCGCGCTGATCGTGCGGTTCCAGTTGGTCAGCGGTGTCGCAGCGACATACACCACGTCCTTGGGATTGAGTTCGAAGCCTTCGGCCACCGCTAGCGCGCCAGGAGCGTTGGCATCAAGCTGGTACACCATCGATTCGGCGCTACTGCGCCGAATCACATACACCTGTCGCGCATCGCCGGTCACTGGGTTGATGCCTCCCGCTTCTCCCAGTGCCTCGTTGAGTGTAAGGCGGCCATTGCGCATCGGCAGCGCGCGCGGCGAGGTGACTTCGCCAGAGATGAAAATCTTGCTCTCGTCACGCGACAGCACGCGGACGACGTCGCCACTGGTCAGCATGATCGATGCCGGATTCACGCCACGCTGAACTAGCTGCGGCAGGTTGATGGGATAGCTTTTTCCATCCCGGTGAATGATGATGCGGCTTTGGTCCGCAGTCGGATTCATGCCGCCGGCGCGGTTGATCGCCTCCGTGAGTGTCATCGGCAGATCATTGATCGCCTGTACACCCGGCTGCTTGACTTCACCATCGACATACACACGCTTGCTGCGATACGCCAGCACACGCACGCTGAGCTTGGGATTACGCAGATAGCGGGCTAGCCGTCCAGTAAGCTGTTGATGAAGATCCGACGGGGTAAGGCCGGCGACCTTGAGCTTGCCAGCATACGGAAAGTCCAGCATGCCTTGCTGGTCGACTTCGAAACCAGACTGCGGCTGCAGCGGGCTGACGGCCACGCCCGCAACTGCCGCCGCGCCGAGTGGCGGTGCTGGCAACATGGAGGCAGACAGCTCGGGATGATCCCAGACGACGATGTGCAATACATCGCCGGCTTCGATGCGGTAGACCTGTGCCGGTTGCAGCAGGGCGCCAATGTCTTCAGCCACTTGCTGATCACGCAGATCGCGTTCCTTGCGAACCAGGTCGGGGGTGATCGTGCGTATCTCAGTGCGCGGATGATCCGCGGCGCGTGTATCCGCGGCGGGCGCTCTGGCGAACTGTATGCCCGGTGCCATTGAGGTGCAGCCAGCAAATTGCAGCAGACACGCGAACACGACCACCGCGTTTGTGCTCAAGGTGCGCTTGCAACGTGGCGCCGCACCTTCTCTATCCTGGCTCTGCATGATGCTCCCTCCCCTTGCAGGACTTGGACTATCCTGCTCGAGCAAGGAATGTAGAAGGTCGCCAGAGATCAGCGGTTGAGGTCGCTCATGTCTGCGCTGCGACGCTTATGAGCGTGGCTGCATCAGGCGTCGCGCAGTATCTGCATGGGAGGGCGCGACAAGACGCCGCGCAAACCGAACCAGCCGCCTGCAAAAGCGCAAATGATGCCGGCGCACAGGCCCGCCGCCCACAGCAAGGGGCTCACGCTCCATTCGAAATCAAATACTTGGTGCGCGAGCACCCAACCCACCAGTGAAGCACCCGTTGCCGCCAACGCACCCGCACCCGCGCCAACCAGCAGGCACTCGACCCATTGCGCGCGCGTCAGCTGACGGTGTGTCGCGCCCAATGCGCGCAACAATCCGCCTTCATGAATACGCTCCTGTTGCGATACCAGCATGGCAGCGGCCAGCACCATCACGCCCGCCGCCAGTGTGAAGATAAACAGAAACTCGACCGCAGCAATCACCTGATCGATCACCTGCTGCGCCTGGGCCACCAGGCTTCCAACATCGACGATGGTGAGGTTGGGATAGGCGCGTATCAGACGGTTCACCAGCGATGGCGCGGACGCCGGTAAATGAAATGCGGTGATCCAGGTGCTCGGCAAGGCCGAGGCGACATCCGGACTGAGTATCACGAAAAAATTCACCCGCATCGATCCCCAATCCAGCTTGCGTACGCTGGTGATGGTCACATCAACGGACTGTCCGGCGACATCGAAGCGCAGACGATCGCCGAGCTTTAGTCCCAGGGTTTTTGCGAGCCCCTGCTCAACCGAGGCTTCGGCACGCGCCTTCACCGGATCGAACCAGCGGCCCTCGACCAAGGTATTTTTTTCCGGCATGTCGAACATGGTGGACAAATTGAACTCGCGTTCAACCAGCCGCCGCGCTCGCTCCTCGGTGTAGCTCTCGGGGCGTACCTCGCGTCCGTCCACCTGTAACAAGCGCCCGCGTATCATCGGATACAGCGGCGCGTCGCTGATGCCGTTCGAGGCCAGCTCGGATTCGATCAGCGACTTTTGCTCTGGTTGGATATTGATCATGAAATGATTCGGCGCATCCGGTGGCGACGACTGACGCCACGCAGTGAGCAAATCTTCTCGCACCAGCGTGAGCAGCAGCAGCGCCATCAGGCCTAGCGCGAGCGACACGATTTGTAGCGCACTGGCCGATGGCCTGCGCCGGAGCGAAGTCTGCGCAAACCGCCAAGCAGGCCAGTGCAAGGGGAAACGCACTTTTTGCATCGCAGCCAGCAGCAGCCAGGCGGCTGCCGCCGACACCAGCAGTCCAAGTATGAAGCCACCGGAAGTCAGCAGACCCAGTTTGATATCGCGCGCCTGCCAGAGCAGCAAGGCCACGAAACAAGACACCGCCAGCGCGTAACCGGCGACGGTGAATGCCTGCGGTGCCTGCTGCTCGCGACGTATCACGCGGTTATGCGGCACGCTTCTTAGCTGCAGCACTGGTGGCAAAGCAAAACCCAGCAGCAGCAATAGTCCGGTCGCCATGCCCTGCAGCGCGGGTAACGCAGCCGGCGGCGGCAGCTGCGTCGTCATCAGGGATCCCAGCCAATGCAAGAGCAGCATATGCGCACCGAAGCCGAGCAGCACGCCGGCTGCGCTGCCAGCGATACCTATCAGTAGAAATTCCAGCAGGTAGAGCAGCGTGACCTCAGACTCGGTCATGCCCAGACAGCGCAGCATCGCGCAAGCATCGAGATGGCGCTGCATGAACCGACGCGCCGCCATCGCCACGGCCAGCGCCGCCAGCATCGCAGTCAGCAGGCTGACCAGTGCGAGAAACTGGCGCGCGCGCTCCAGCGTGGTGCGCATCTCGGGTCGGCCTGACTCTAGCGATTCAAGTTGTACACCTCGCACAGCATGTTGGCTGATCTGCTCGTCCAGCCAGTGCTGAAACTCGCTCACGGCACGCGTATCGCCGGCCAGCTGCAGTCGGTAGGTCAAGCGCGAACCATTCTGCACCAGTCCGGTGGAAGAAAGATCATCCAGCGACAGCATCACCCGTGGCGCGAAATTCATGAAACCCGCGCCGCGATCCTGCTCGAGCAGAATTTCGCCGGCGATGGTGAATTCGCCCTCGCCCAGCTGCACTCGGTCTCCGATACGGACATGGCGCGTCGTCAGGAATGGTGTGTCGACCCAGACGCTGCCGCTTGCAGGGCCGTTTGCACGCTGCTCCGTGGATTGCGCGTTTCTGACGGTGACTGAGCCACGCAGCGGATAATTTGCAGAGACCGCTTTGACGGCAACCAGTCGTGTGTCGGCGCTGTCGCCGACACCGGTCGTTGCCATGCTGGGAAAATTGACCGTGTCGGCCATGACCAGTCCGCGACGTCTTGCCTCGTCACGCCACTCGGCGCGCAGCGGATAGTCGCTACGCACCAGCAGATCCGCGCCCAACAGCTGCGCGGCATCGCGGGTGAGCGCGGCGTTCAGGCGATCGACGAAAAAACCCACAGCAGACAGCGCTGCCACCGCCACTGCCAGTGCCGCTAGCAGAAAACGCAGCTCGCCCGCCCGCCAGTCGCGGCGGGTCATGCGCAGCGCCTGCATCAACAAAGGTACTTGACCGACTGCCATGGATGATCTCCGCTTAACCCGCGCGAACGGGCAAACCGAGATT
This sequence comes from Oxalobacteraceae bacterium, assembly GCA_010024875.1. GTDB lineage: Bacteria > Pseudomonadota > Gammaproteobacteria > Burkholderiales > Burkholderiaceae_D > Pernthalerella. Next base: position 48,693 of record RGFZ01000008.1, read on the forward strand.
GTAGGAGGCTTGCAAAAAATCCGCTGCGGCCCGGCCTTGGCGCCGCGATCTATATGCTGGCGCCCCTCATGCCATCCTGATGATGTGTGCGCTCAAAGTTTTGCTGGCAAGGCGCACAGCGCTCGGCAGTGGGTATGGCCTGCAATCTTTCAAAAGGAATGTCATAGCCGCAGGAGATACATGTGCCGTAGGTGCCGCTGTTCATTTTTTTTCGAGCCAGCTCGATGGCCCGCAGCTCATGGATGTCGCGCGTGACCGCCGCATTACCCAGATCGATCGACAGGTTCGCAAATGACAGATCGCCCGGATCCGGCGCCTCGCTGGCAAGTTGCACGTAATCATCCTGCAGATTCATCTCGCGACGTATTTCCTCGCGCAGTACGCGCTCGCGATTGGATAGCTCGTTAATCAGCTGGGTCGCTTGCTGCTGGTTCAGGCTGTTCATGTTGTCCTCGGCACTGCAATGATGTTGTCAGAATTCGGGGCGGGTCAGGAGGCGCTGAATGAATTCCCGTTATGTGGTGGGCCAGCTTGCATCGATAACATCACAGGCTTGGTGTCATTTGGCCAGCCAACAAAGTTTTCGGTTTTATTCAATCATCGCCCCAACAAACAATCGCCTTCTCTGAATCGCTGGCACTCGATTGTGTGAGGGTTAAATGAAACAGCGTTTGATCTTTGACAAAGAACCGTAGCAGACTGGTTTTCTATGTCCCGACGACCGAATTGTCCGATGAGTATTTCATATTAGCCACAGCTTTTTACGAAATCTCAAACGATATCGGAGCCTTGATTTGTCTCAACCGAGAAGCTCTGGCATTCACTGAGAGAACGGCTAGACTGCCCTTTCTGATTATTAACTTGCGCACTGACATGAAGAGAGATCCGATGACAAACGCGATGGTTTCCGACGACTTGATGCAGGAATTTCTGACAGCAGCAACGGCCAATCAGGGCAGCGTTCGCGAGCAGTATCTGCTGAGAGAGACTTTTTACAGCTTGCTGCGACTGACTCGCTCCGAGCAGTTGATGGACATCCGTAACAGCGTAAACCGTCTGGTCCCGGCATCTTTGCGACCGTCGACACACAGGAAATCTCGAGGCAAGTGCGCCTCATCCCACGCCTTCTCAACACAATATCCTCTGGCTTTCGGCAAACAGGAATGAGCGTCGGCGTCTCTCACAACATCTCTACTCGGAAGTAGCCTTGCGTCGATTAATACCTTGGCTACCGATCAGAATCATGGGCGTGGGAGACGCTGAAGGCGCGCTCTCTCGCTCCCCATAATGCCTGCCCTGAGGGGCAAGCCTGAGGAGGATGCAAGCGCTTATAATTTTATTGAGACATCAAATATTGCAGCTACCATGAGCTGCGCTGGCGCCATTCATCGCAGTGGTTTGCGTGATTGCCCAAATAATAATGACAAACCGCAACATACCTTCCCGCATCTAGGTCTGGAATACGCCTTGATCAACAGAACCTATCGCCCTGTCGTCACAATTCATGATGAACGCGAAGCCGCGAGGCATGCGCGCGGCTTCATCGCAATCATCGATGATGATGAGGCGATCCGAGAGGCAGTAAAAACACTACTGGATCTCGAAGGCTACGCGACAGAGACCTATGCGTCTGTAATGCATTACGTTGACTTCTTGCAGCGAAACGAGCCCTGCTTCCCTGGTCCGCGCTGCATTCTGCTCGACGTCAAGATGCCTGAGCAAACCGGGCTGGAGTTACAGAACAGACTGAATGCGCTGAGTGACAAAACGCCGCTGGTTTTCATGAGTGGTGGCAGCGGCGCACAGGAAGCCGTTCAGGCGCTGAAAAATGGGGCGATTGATTTCCTGATCAAGCCATTTGAAGAAGAAGCCTTGCTGGCTGCGATCAGCGAAGCCTTGCAGAAAAGCCTCAACCAGCAGGCGCACCTGAAAGCAGACAAGGACTACAGCAGCCGGCTGGCCAGCCTGTCTGAGCGGGAATCCCAGATTGCCCGAATGGTCTCCCGTGGGATGCTCAACCGCGATATCGCCGAAAGCCTGGGCATCGCGGTTCGGACCGTGAAGCTTCATCGAATGCACATGATGCGCAAGCTGGGCGTAAGCAATGTTATCGAACTGGCACGTATCATCGACAAAATGGGGTAATAAACAGGATTTCAGGACCTGACCCCGAAGTTATTCCACACCGATTGATTGACTGAACGGTCAGTAAGACGCTGACCAAACTTTGGTTTGATGTCCAGTCAGCGAACCCTTTTTCATGCGGGACCCAGCAAAATCGTTCACTTGGTGTAGTTTGGCTAGCCAAAAAGTTGGCAGTTTTTTTTAATCGGGGCTTCGTTAGCAATCAGAAATCGGGCTCCAAGATTCCTGCCCGCGGCAGAAGGACTTGCCCCCCGGGTCTATTTTCTCCAAAGAAATTTGGCTTTAGCCTGCTCGCAGATCGTCAGCGTACCGCTGAGGAGATAAAAAAATTTGGAGACTCTCACATGCAGGAAAGTGCTCATCTGTCGCTCGCCCACCCTGCCAAAGCAACGACGTCCTCCCGGGAAATGGGCGGATCGCTGGCAGAGATTTCACGAAAGTGGCTCGCAGATATCTCTCCGGAGGATTTTGCCGAGTGCCACGAATATCTGGCTGCCGTGCGTCTTGCCCGGCACATGACCAAGATCGATGTCTGCCGCGCCAGCCAATCGGATGGCGACCCGGCCAGCGGGGTGTCGCTGCCCACGGTTTCCAAGATTGAAAGTGGCTCCTACGGTGAGCCCGGCTTTCGAACCATGGTCAGACTTGCCCGTGGCTATGGCGTGCCACTGGCCAGCCTAGAGAGATTCTTCAAATAAAGACAGCCAGATCCGACGGGGAAAATTACCGTTTCGTTATCCCGAGGTGTTATCTTAGGGAAATTCGCTCATTTCTCTTTGAACCAGCACCCGGAAGCTGCCATCCCGACTATGACGACCGAGATCGATCTCGACAGTATCCTCATTGATGGGGCTCGCCTGAAAGCAGCACGCGAGGCGCGCGGCATGTCCGTCGCTGAGATTGCTGCTGAAGTGACGCTCTCTCGCGAGCAGGTTCAGTGCATCGAAGACGGCGGCAACCGCCCTTTCTACACCCCCGCTCACAAACTGCTTGCCGTTCGCAAGTACACCACCGCGCTGGAGATCCCCTATGACGAGGTCGTCTCTGGGGTGGGTGCGTATCAGACGATTCCCGCACCCGAGGATGCGCCGGCGGGCATGATGTCGGCCGCGCAGATGCCCGAGCCTACCGACCTCAGACTAGCCGCCGTCGAACGCAATGCTGAGCTGCGCAGACTGATAACCTTGGGGGCGATTGCGCTGTGCATCTTGCTGGCGGTGTATGCCAAACTGCGCGGCACGCCCGATGAGATGCCGCGAGACAGCGTGAGCGAGCTCCGAGAGCCCGAGCCTGAAATGACCCCGCCTCGCCCGGTACCGCCCGCAACGCGAGAGGGCAGCAAAAAAGTCGACGCCGCGTCAAAACCGGAGGCTTCCGTAAAAGCGACCACGGAAACCAAGCTCGAGACACCGGCTAAGACCGATCTCGCCGTCAAGTCCGAGGCATCGACAGCTGAGCCCGTCAAAGTCGCCACCAATGACGGCGAGGATTGCTCCTCGCGCATCAGTGGCGACGTGAAAAGCTGGTCGCCTGCCTACCAGCGCAAGAATGACCCGCGCCTTTTCGTGGTCAGCCCGAAAGGCGGCTCGCTATGCGTGGTTGACGGCAGCGGCAAGAGCACGCTGCTCAGCCTCAAGCCGATGGTGGGACAGGCGTTCTCTGGCAAGCCCCCCTACACGGTGCGCTCGTCCGAGCTCGCCAGAATGGATCTGTTCATGCAGGGGCTGAAGGTCAAAGTACCTTCCGACACGAGTACGCTCAGGCTCGTACCCACCAATCAGCTCGCCCCGCCTGAAGCCGCTGCCAGCCCCAGTGAATGAGGGTTTTTATCTGCCCGGTTTTTCCGCCGGTGATGCGGATTTTGCAGCGCAATATGCACGCTCCGCAGTGTCGGCCTTAACTCCGTAAGCCTGTACGCGCTGAAATGGCGCGTTTCCCTGCCGCTGTTCGCAACGAACAGGGCTGAATTCCCGGGACATCTTAGCTTTGCAGCCACCTATCCAGCGCGCGAGCTTCACCTTCTGATAAGCATGCCTTTGCATTTGGCGAAACGACATTGGATGATCCGGTATCAGAACGAAAAATTGCACCCTGGCAGAACTAGCTTGCGCATGAATTCCCTCAGGATCGCTCGCTGATAAGACAGCGCTGCCACCTCTCGTTACTTCCCCGCACAATGACAACCAACAGGAGGAGACCATGAAGCACACCCCCGCACGCCGCCCGGCGTGGAAGACACTGACGAGGCTGTCCGCTGCCAGCCTACTCGCGCTCGGCATCGCGGGCCAGGCCGCTGCAGAAGATTTCAAGATCGGCATTGTCAGCTTCCTGTCGGGTCAGGCAGCAGATAGCTTCGGTGTGCCCGCGGTCAATGGCGCAAAGACGCTGATCGAAGCTTTTAATCAGGGCAAGGCGCCAGCGCCGTACAGTACCAAAGGCTTTGGAGGGATGACGATAATTCCAGTGTATGTTGACGAGGCAGGGGGTGCCACCAAACAGGTCACTGAGCTGCGCAACCTGTACGATCGCGAAGGTGTCGACATGGTCATTGGTTACGTCAGCTCGGGCGACTGCCTCGCGGTGGCACCTGTGGCAGAGGAGATGAAGCGTTTGCTCGTGCTGTTCGATTGCGGCTCGCCGCGCGTGTTCGAAGAGGCTAGCTACAAATATGTGTTCCGCACCGGTTCACACGGCGCAATGGACAATGTCGCCGCCGCCCGCTACTTGAAAGCTAAGGGCTACAAAATTAATGCCATCAATCTGATCAATCAAGACTATGCCTGGGGGCATGATTCGATCAAAGATTTCATGCTCTCCATGAACCACATCTACCCAGGTATCAAATCACAGTCTGACCAACGCCCGAAGTTCGGCGCGGGTCAGTACGGTACCGAGATCTCGCAGCTGATGTCGCAACCCGCCGATGTGCTGCACTCCAGTCTGTGGGGCGGCGACTTGCAGGCCTTTGTGTTGCAGGCGGGTCCGCGCGGACTGTTCAAGAAAACCCAGGTCCTGCTCACTGCGGCTGATCATGTGCTGATACCTCTCGGTGAGAAAATGCCAGATGGCACCATCATCGGTGCACGCGGTGCAAACGGGCTTCTCGCTCCCAAATCGCAGCTCAACGACTGGTGGCGCAACATGTATCAGTATCAGTGGGGCATTTATCCGGTGCAGGCCCCCTACCGCATGGCGCAAGGACTGATGGGGGTCAAACTGGCGGTGGAAAAAGCGATGGCAGCCAACGGCGGCAAAAAGCCCAGTAACGAACAAATCGCGAATGCGTTGCGCGGACTGGAATGGGAAGCGCCAAATGGCAGAATCAAGATGGCGCTGGCCAACGGGCACCAGGCGATTCAACCAACCGCCATGGGCAAGACCCGCTGGGACGCCGCCAAGAAAATGGTGATGGTCGACGAGATCGTGCGCTTCTCGGCCGAGTGCGTGAACCCGCCGGCGAACACCAAGGCGGAAGACTGGATGAAAGCCGGCTTCCCCGGCGCGAAGTGTGACTGACCGTGAAATAAAGTTTCAGCTCAACGCTGAAGCCTGATCTGCAAGGATGCCGGCCCAGGAGCGCCAGCATCCTGTGCAGAACCTCCTCCGCAACTCCGAGGACGATGCGCCGCCAAGAGCGCGAGCCCCAAACGCGATGCGAAACACCCGTAATAAGTATTAGAAAAAGCCTCCCATGAATCTCATTTTTACCATCCTGATCGATGGCCTGACCTATGCGTCTTGGCTGTTCATCGTTGCGCTGGGCCTGACTTTGGTCTTTGGCGTGCTAAAAATCCTTAATGTCGCACACGGCAGTTTTTACGCACTCGGTGCGTATGCTGCAGCCACACTGGTCGGCTGGTTCGCTAGCATGAAGCTGGCGCCTGAGCTGTCGCTGGTAGCGATGTTGCTCGCGGCGGTATCGGTCGCCGCGCTGGTCGCGCCGCTTTGCGAACGTGGACTCTTGCGCGTCTTTTATGGCCGCGATGAAGTGCTGCTGGTGCTGGTCACCTTCGCGCTCTTTCTGATCATGGAAGACGCCACCAAACTGATCTGGGGCGTTAACCCATTGTACGTGTCCGAGCCCTACATGCTTTTCGGAACGATCGATGTTGGGCCGCAATCCTATGTTGGTTATGACTTCATGCTGGTACTGGTGGCCGTTGTCGTCGGCTATGTCGTCTGGTGGGGCCTGAACCGCACCCGCATCGGCAAGATCGTGCTGGCCGTGATCCACAGCGAAGAAGTGGCCTCCAGCATGGGTATCAATGTCTCGCGCATTTACACGCTGGCATTTGCTGCCGGTATTTTCCTTGCATCGCTGGGCGGTGCACTGACCGCGCCGATGATCTCGGTACAGCCGGGTGTCTCTGTCGCCGTGGTGATTGTTTCGTTTGCGGTAGTGATCATCGGTGGCCTCGGGAGTATTCCGGGGGCTGCCATCGGTGCACTGATCGTCGGTATCGCGCGCTCGGCTGCGGTGCACATCTGGCCCGTCGCTGAACTGTTCTCGATTTACGTGGTGATGGCTGTCGTGCTGATGTTCCGGCCCGAGGGTCTGTTCCAGCGCATACAGGCGAGGAAGATCTGAGATGAACCCCATGACTTCTTCTTCCTCTCCCCAGCGCACGGTGGTGGCAGGCGTGATCATCATCGCCTTGCTGCTCATTGCCGGCACCGTGATGCCGAAATGGCTGACCTTCCTGATCACGATGTCCGCAGCCAATGGCTTGGTATCGCTGGGCATCGTGTCACTGATGCGCACGGGTGTCGTGTCCTTCGGTCAGGGTCTGGTGTTCGCAGTGGGCGGCTACACGGCGGCACTCTCGTTCGGTAATCTCGGCATGACAGATGCCATCGTGCTGGCGATCGGCGGCGGCTTGCTCGCCCTCCTTGTCGCCCTGCCCTTCGCGTTTCTGATCGCCCGCTATCGCGGCATCTTTTTTGCGATGCTGTCGCTGGCGCTGTCCATGGTGCTGTATGGTTTGCTGGTCAAATCACAGACACTTGGTGGCTCGGACGGTTTCAACATGGGCCGCGCCACCGTGTTCGGCCTGCGCCCTGCTGATAACTGGAGTAGCTATGCCAGCTATGCAGTGACTGTCGCGCTGGCGGGTATCGTCGGCATCGGCATGCGCATTTACTTTGACTCCACGCGCGGGCTGGTTGCACTGGCCTCGCGCGACAATGAGATACGTGTCGAATACCTCGGCAGCTCGGTGCAGAACCTGATTGCTGCCAACTACCTGATCGCTGCATTCACCGGCGGCATGGGCGGCGCGCTGGCGGTGATGGCACTGGGTCATGTGGAACCCGAGTTCAGTTTCTGGACCACCTCAGGCGATTTTGTATTCGTGTCGATTCTCGCCGGCCATCACAGTGTACTGGCGGCCTTCATTGCATCAACGGTTCTAGAGATCGTGCGCTCCTTCTCAAGCGCTTACTTCCCCAACAGCTGGCAGCTGTCACTCGGCCTCTTCTTGCTGGCTGTGATCCGCTTCCTGCCGCGCGGCATAGGCTCACTGTGGGAAACCAAACGTTCGTGAACATGATCACCGGCTATATCAAGCCGGACGAGGGACAGATCCTGCTGCATGGCGAGAACATCGCCGGACTGGAGCCGCGCAGCATTGCCAGAATGGGTGTCGCGCGCTCATTCCAGATTCCGCAGCTGTTCAAGGAAATGACTGTGTTCGACAACATGCTGGTGGCGATCGCATCGCAGGCCGGTGGTCTGTCGTTCATGAAGCCGGCGCGTAATTCGGCGGCGCAGGTCCGCGCGGCGGAACTGCTCGAGCGTTTCGAGCTCTCTGCACACACGCATCGCACGGTGGGCGAATTGCCGGGAGGCGTGCGCAAGCTGCTCGACATCGCAATGTCACTGACGCGTCAGCCCAAAGTGCTGCTGCTTGACGAACCAACCTCCGGTGTCTCGACTGATGAAAAATTCCCGATGATGGACACCGTGATGCGCGCGCTGTCGCAGGAAGCCGTGACGGTGCTATTCGTCGAGCACGATATGGATAGATCGTGTGATTGCTTTCTACAGTGGCCGAGTGATCGCTGATGACACGCCTGATGTCGCGCTGGCCTCTGCCGATGTGCAGCGCTATGTGACCGGCACTATCGCGGACAGGAAAGAACATGCTTAAGATTGAAAACATCGACGTCTCGATCCAATCGGTGCAGGTACTGCGCGGGCTATCGCTTCAGATGAGCACAGGCAGCATGGTCGGCCTGATCGGCCGCAACGGCGCCGGCAAATCCACCACCCTGCGCTCCATCATGGGCCATTTGCCGCTCTCATCCGGCAGTATCAGCTTTGAAGGACAGGACCTTGCCGCACTGCCGCGGCATGCGCGCGCCGCGCTGGGTATTGGCTACATGCCCGAAGATCGCGGCCTCGTGCCCGAGCTGACCGTGGAAGAAAACATCCTCGTGCCATTGTGGGCGATGAAAGTCGCCGACACTACACCGAGACTGGAATTCGTGTACCACGTGCTGCCCGAACTCAAAGAAATGCGCGACCGCCGCGCGTTGCTGCTCTCGGGTGGTCAGCAAAAGCTGGTAGCGCTCGCCCGCGCGCTGACTATAGGACAAAAGCTGTTGCTGCTGGATGAACCGTTCGAAGGTGTTGCCCCGGCCTTGTCGGCGCGGCTCTCCGAAGTGATCTCCGGTCTGCACGGTGGCTCGATCTCAGTGCTGATCGCGCAATCCGAGCTGAATCACTCAAAGAACCTGCTGGATGCCGAGGTCGTAATCGAGCGTGGTGCGAACGTCCCATCATAAAAGCAATAACCATCTCTCACCCACCATGATTGCCTGGAAAGACCATGTGACCTTGCCCGAGATGCGCATCGAAACGCATTTTGACGGCAGGCAGTTCCCCTGCTTTGTGAACCGACCACCCTCGTTCTATGCGATGTGGGAGGACGCAGCAAGGCAGCGTCCAGATCATGAAGCAGTCAGCTTCAACGGTCAGCACTGGACATATGCCCAAGCGGCGGCTGAAGTGGATCGCATCGCACGCGGCTTCGCAGCGAGAGGGATCCGACAAGGCGAACGTGTGGTGATGTTTATCTCGAACCGCCCGGAGTTTGTGTTCGTGCTGTTCGCATTGCAAAAGCTGGGCGCGATCTCGGTACCCGTTGGCACGCGCGAACAAGGGCCGGGGCTGGCCTACATCGTCAATCAGTGCGGCGCAGTCGGTATCGTGTTCGATGAAAACCTTGCCGATCGCATTCCCGATGCAGGCACCTCACCCGGCTTGCACGTACGCGTCTGCACCGGTGCTGCTGTCAGCCAAGGCGAAGCACTGTCTGCGCTGGAGGGTACCGAGATCACCGTTGCGAAGGTCGATGAAGAAGACTGCGCCTGCATCCTGTACACCTCAGGCACGACCGGCAATCCCAAGGGCGCGATGCTCACGCACCTGAACATCGCGCACTCGGTGATTCACTACGAAGTGGCGATGAAGCTCGGCAAGGACGACCGCGGCGCACTCGCAGTGCCGGCCAGCCATGTGACCGGTCTAATCGCGCTGATCGCCGAGATGGTACATGTTAAAGGCACGTTAATCATTATCGCGGAATTCAAAGCAGCGGACTTTGTGCCGCTGATCGCCAGCGAGCGCATCAGCTTCTCGCTGATGGTACCGGCGATGTATCAGCTGTGTCTGTTGCAAGAGAGCTTCACAAAACTCGATCTATCCACTTGGCGCGTCGGTGGCTTTGGCGGCGCGCCGATGCCGGTACCGACCGTACAAGCGCTGGCCAAGGCGGTACCGGGCCTGACACTGGTCAATTGCTACGGCTCGACCGAGACGACCTCGCCGGCGACGGTGATGCCACTGGGTCTGTCGGCGATTCATAACGATAGTGTCGGCATCACCCTGCCCTGCGCGACGATCCGCGTGATGACCGATGAGGGCAAGGAAGTCGCGCCTGGTGAATCGGGCGAACTGTGGATAGGCGGCGCCATGGTCGTGCCCGGTTACTGGGACAATCCCGAGGCGACGACTAAAGGTTTTGCCGAGGGCTGCTGGCGTTCCGGTGATCTGGGCTCAAAGGATGAGCAAGGACTGGTACGTATCTTCGATCGCATCAAGGACATGATCAATCGCGGCGGCTTCAAGATTTATTCGGTCGAAGTCGAGAACGCGCTGATGGCTTTGCCGGGTGTGGTCGAAGCCGCCGTGGTCGGCCATCCCTGCCCCGTGCTCGGCGAGCGCGTGCATGCTTACCTCTACGCGCCAAACGCGCCTGCAACAACGACTGACACGGAGGCCGTGCGCTCGCACTGCGCGGCACGCCTTGCCGATTACAAGGTGCCCGAACAGGTGCACTTCACCGACAAACCCCTGCCCAGAAACGCGAACGGTAAAATAATGAAGCGTTCGCTGCGTCAGCCGGCATGACGGCGCTGGCGAGCGCTTGAGCAGCGCGGGTGGTCCGCGCTGCGTTGCATGTTAGCCCGCCGATGAAATTCCTGATCGCCCGCTTCAATCACGAAACCAATACCTTCTCTCCCGTCGCCACTTCCCTGGCGGATTTCGAGCCCCGCTACGGCGAAGAAGCACTGAACGAGCAACGCGATGCGCGCACCGCGATGGGAGCGTTCATACGGATCTGCGAAGCTCAGCCGGATGCCACGCTGATCACGCCGGTCTCCGCAACCGCGAACCCCAGCGGCACCGTCGCTGCGGATGCCTACACTCATCTGGTCGATACCATTCTCGATGGCGTGCGTGAGCAACCGGATGCGATCCTGCTCGATCTGCATGGCGCACTCGTTGCAGAAAATGCTGCTGATGGCGAAGGCGAATTACTCAAAGCCATACGCGCAATCGCGCCCGACATACCGATTTCCGTCGCGCTCGACCTGCACGGCAATGTGACACCTGCGATGGTCGAGAACGCCGACATCATCGTCAGCTTCAAGACCTATCCGCATATTGATATGGCCGAGACCGGCGAGCATGCCGGACGCTTGATGATGGACTGGATTGCAGGCAAGACGCGCCCGATCACGCGCTTCAAGCAACTGCCGTTACTCTCGCACACCCTGCGCAGCAATACGAATGAAGGCGCGATGCAGCGTGCGGTGGAGGCTGCGCGCCGGGCAGAGCAGGAACCGGGCGTGTTGGCCGTCTCGGTGATGGCGGGCTTTTCATTGGCCGACTTTGAACATGCAGGTATGTCGGTGATCGTGGTCACCGATAACGACAAAGTGCTCGCGGACAATGTAGCCGGCGATATCGCACAGCGGATCTGGCGAGAGCGCGAAGGATTCGTCTACCGCAGCGAACCGCTGGCAGAATCGATTGCGAGAGCAAAAGCTTTGCAAGCGGCGCCCGGCAAGGGCCCCGTGCTATTGCTCGACCACAGCGACAACGTGATGTCCGGCGGCACCTGTGACACGATGGATGTGCTGCAGGCCGCGCTCCAAGCGTACCTGACGCCCATCGTCGTCGGCCCGATCTGCGATCCCCAGGCGGTGCAGAGGCTGTGGAAGATGCGGCCGAATGAAGTTGTCAGTGCCGATATCGGCAATCGGATCCCGCTCACGCAGCAGGGCATCACGAAAAAGCCGCTGCGCCTGACCGGCGTGGTGCGCGCGAAAAGCGGTGGCGAGTTCACGGTCACCGGACCGATTTATACCGGTGCAAGGGTCAGCATGGGTCGCACCGTGCTGTTCGATACCATCGATGCACTGATCGTGATCAGCGAGCGCCGCATGGAACCGTATGACATCGGCATCTTCGACTGCGTAGGACTGGATCCTTCGCGGTATGACTACCTGCTACTGAAGTCACGCATGTATGCGCGACCGGTATTTGGCGCACTGGCCAAGGCATTGGTGGAATGCGATGCCGATCAGGGCGGGCCGACTAGCTCGAACTATGCTTTGTTCCCGTTCAAGAACATCCGGCAATTTGTATATCCCTTAGATGAAAGTACAAATTTCACCGATTGAAGCTGACTGGTCCATCAACGTCACATTCTAGCGGACTACTCGGTATGGATTTATAAACTTTCGAGGAATTTGTTGATCATCAAAACATCCTCTGACATCTTTTTATAAGCATCATTGTTTGCTAGATTTCTTTCCTCATATATTTTTAAAGTCCGCTCTTTGGATGTTTTAATCAACATCAATGTCTGACGCTTATTATCCATTTTTTCACTACCTGATGGGCTGTCGTCACTATGCCATTCATCCAGCAAATTCTTTTGGCTCTTGTATGACCCATCTTTTTCTTTGACTTTTAATTCGATATTTTCAGAACCCAAATTGCCTGAAGATTCTTTATCAATAGTCACTGTCGCTAATGAATCAGGCTCCTTGATGAGACTATCAATCGCACCAAGACAGGCTGTCATCGCATCAGGATTATTTGCGTTTCCTGTCTTGAAAAATGTATGACCGCCATCCGTAGGTATGACTATTCTGGCGTTACCAGCACTGCTGTTTATTTTCTCAACTGCTGCCAGACTTTGGCTTAACGGAACCATCTTGTCTTTGCTTGGGTGCACAAACAAGTAAGGAATTATTTTAGGCATTTCTTCTAAACGATAAAACGGAGAAATTTTTTGATTGAGATTTTCATTCATCACCGGATTGTTTATGAATGTTATTTTCTCCGCTGAATTGCTATTTGCTCCTGCGTGCCGGTCAGTCATATCATTATGCAATTGACGCTCATTACTTAATCCACCAAATTGCTCATTACTCGCAAAAATTCTTGTATGCGCCGAATTCAGATTCGGACTTATAAAAACAACCTGTTTGAAAAAACTTTTATCCTCAGATGAAATATTTTTATCTGTTAAAAAACTCGCTAACTGAAAGCCTCCCCAGCTATGGGCGACTACACATATTTCTTTCTCCTTGAAATCCGGGTGCTGACGCAAATGTTTGACCACTGACTGAAGGTCTCTCACATAATTAGGTGGATTGGCGAATGAATCGGAAGTACCTGACAGTCCCGGCTTGTCGCTTCCAGCGATCTCAGGAGCCACCAGCGTATAACCCTGTTCGAGCGACCACGATGTCATATTTTCAAAGCTATCGTCATACGCCAGACCGGGACCTCCATGCAAGAAGAGAATAGCGTTTTTATTTTTTTTCGTTTCATCCGTACTGAATATTTGGAGAGAGACATGGTTTTCCAACCCAATTTGATCAACTTTCCGCTCCGCTTTTGATACCGAAGAGGACGCCGCTGATACCGTCGCTTGACCCCTGGGCGAAACCACAGGATCACTGCTCGGGAGCGTGTGAGATTCGCCAGCTGAGGAACCGGAACCCACCACTTGCGAGAGTTTCTCCTGCTTCGACAGAATTGATTTTTCTTCCAGAATTTGCATTTTCGGCGACTTGTCCTGAGTAACCTGAGTCTTGTCCCCAACATCGTTTTGCGTGATTCCCACGTTGTCGATAGGCAAGTTCCAGCCCGTATCGATACGAATGGTAGGTGTTGGTATCTGGGCGTATCTGATTTCCATCACGCTTAGTGGCGATGAGATACAAATAATTGTTACTTAGGCGCCGAAGTAATAAAAGGCAAAGTAAAACTGCTCAATGCAAACCACACCGATCTAGTGCAATAGCCAGAGCATATACAATGAACTACACCGGCAGCGCTTTCCGACCCGCATAGACGGCCGCACTACCCAGTGCTTCCTCAATCCGCAGCAACTCATTCCACTTCGCCATCCGCTCGCTGCGAGCGAATGAGCCTACCTTCAGCTGCCCCGCATTCCAGCCCACGGAAAGGTGGGAGATCATCACGTCCTCTGATTCTCCGGAGCGTGCAGAGACGATGGTTGAAAACCCGCAGGCCTTGGCTGCCTGCAGAGCATCAAACGTCTCGCTGATTGTACCGGCCTGATTCGGCTTGATCAGCACTGCATTGCAAGCTTTGTTTGCGGAAGCCTTGCGCACACGCACAGCGTTGGTCACCAGATAATCGTCACCGATCACTTGCACTTTCGCGCCGGCGGCTTGCGTGAAGTTGATCATGCCTTCGGTGTCGTCTTCTGCCACCGGATCTTCAATCGAGAGAATAGGATATTTCGCCAACCAATCGAGCAGAACCGCGATCCATTCCTCACGCTGATACGACCTACCCTCAAGCCCAGGACGGTAAATGCCGCCGCTGCCGAACTCAGACGCTGCAATGTCGAGCGAGATCATCACTTCGCCATTCCTGTAGCCTGCCTTCTCGATCGAGCGCGTGAGCATCTGCAGCGCTTCTTCATTGCTGGAAAAATCCGGCCACCAGCCGCCCTCATCCGCAACGCCTGCGCGGCGACCGCTATCGGCCATCAGCTCACCAGCGGCGCGATACACATCGGCCACCATTGCCAGCGCCTCATCCATGCTGTGCGCGTCCACGGGCATTACCAGCAAGTCTTGTATGTCGATACGGCGTCCCGCATGAGCACCGCCACCGAAGATTTGTATCTCGGGCAGCGGCAATGTGACGGTTGCCTCACCAGCGAGATGCTTCCACAACGGTAGTCGTCGCGCATTGGCCGCTGCCTGCAGCACGGCCATCGAGGTAGCGATTAGCGCATTACCACCGAGGCGCGATTTGTTCGGTGTACCATCCAGTGCAATCAGTGCATCATCAATCGCTCGCTGGTCCATGACATCTTTCCCAATCAACGCCGATGCGATCTCCCGGTTTATATGGGCAACAGCCTTTGATACGCCATAGCCGCCCTGCTCGCTGCCCCCGTCGCGCAGCTCGACGGCTTCATGTGTTCCGGTCGATGCGCCAGCGGGGGCAATGCCACGGCCCAGCGTTCCATCGTCAAGAATGATATCGACCTCGACGGTAGGACGACCGCGCGAATCCCAGATGCGGCGCGCATGCAGCTTGCGGAGTTGAGTGCTCATGAGGATTTTTAAGAAAATGAATGATCGAGATTGGATTGCCAGTCATTGCGGATCGCCGCGAGTCGACTGACCGGCGAGCGCACTCGCGCCAGCGCAAACTGTCGCTGCACGTCTTTACCGCGCTCGTCCAGGTATTCGAGTGGCGATTTGCCATCGACTCGGGCCAGCAGTATCGCCGCAAGCAGTCGTGCGACCCTTGCTTCCAGTGCAGCAGGCTCTTCCCAGCGCACGCCGGCCAGATAGGCATCGACAAAGGCATCGAAACAAGCCAGAAAATCTACCGTTGACTCGGGGCGCCACAAACACTTGGCTAGCAGATGGCACAAGCAGAAAGCAACATCAAAGGCGGGCTCGCCGTACCATGCGCACTCAGCGTCAAGAAACACCGGCCCGCTGGGACCCGCCAGCAAATTCTTCGGGCTGATATCGCCATGCACCAGCGCGCGCTTGTTGTTTGCGGTCTCGTCAATCAGCTGCTGCAGCATGGGCGCACAATCACCGTGCGCGCGAGCCACCTCGCCGAAATAAGGATCCAACCTTAGATGAAAAAAATTCTCGTCATTCGCGAAGGTCTGTGCGAGCACATCATTATTGGCGCTGGCGGCATGAATGGTCGCCAGTTGGCTTGCTACCTCGACGGCGAAAGCCGAACGGGCGATTCCATCGCGCAGCTGCGACTTCCATACCGGATGCAGCGCAGGTTCAAGCCAGCTCATTGCGAACGCATGCGATTCGCGGTCTTCACCGATTATTGCGGGTACCGAGCCTGGCAGCCATCCACCAACCTGCCTTATCCAATCGATCTCGGCATGGCTACGCCCGAGCGGAGCACTCCAGTGCGTTGCCACCTTCAGCTCGGGCAGCGCCTGCTTCACGCATAGCGGGCCTCGTCGGGTGTCCGCGCGAGCAATCAGTGAGGACACGCCACCGGCGAGCGGAATAATCGGGGGGAATTCATCGGCATCGATCAGGCGCATGCGCAAGAGCGTGTTCCTGACGATGGTCTCCTCGGTCTGCTGGGTCACGCCAGTCTTTCTCGCCAGCGCGGTGCCGCCAGCTGTTTTTGTACGTGCCCCGTACTATAACTGACGCCGAGTGATTCGATGCCGCTTCAGGTACGCGCCAGCGTCAGTAGCATGACGGTGACCAGTATCGTCGCTATCCACAATGCGAGTACACGCGCGGGCACGCGGAGACGTCCCGCAGAAGTGACGGCCGCTACGGCGCCCGCAGTCCTGATCTCAGGCCAGGGCTTGCGCCGACGTTCCCTTCCATTCCAAGGTCGTCGGGACTGCGCTTCGGCTGCCGTGAACGCCTCGCGCTGCATCTTGCGTTCTGTGCGGGCGATCCATTCATCATGCTGACGGCGCCGCTGGGGATCGGACAACACCTCATAAGCAGCCGTGATCAACTGGAAGGTCTGCGTCGAGCGTGCATCGCCACCATGACGGTCAGGATGAAATTTTTGACTCAGGGTCTTGAAGGCGGCACGAATCACCTCCGGTGGCGCATTGCGCGATACTTTCAGGTTGTCATAGTGCGTATGGATGGGATTCATGCGGGCCTCGATCTGGGTCTCGACAGGTTTTTATTGAAGTTTGCCCACAGGCTAAATCGATGACTGCGGCATAGCTTGAGCGCAGTCAAATAAACATGATTGCAAGCATCCTTTTTCTGTCATGTTTTCTTCTGTGGAACACAGCATCCTGACGACGGAGGCTGAAATCTCATAGCCGACCGCGTGGCGAACTCCTCAGCCATGCCAGCTCGTCCCACGAGCTGTGAATTTTCCCCAAATGCGAATATGCAATGCCATGCGATTTGAAGCATCAGGTACTACCGGCATTGATCTACGAAGGCCCAGTGAAAATAGTAAAAATCATGTGCTCCACGCAATCTCTGCGCTGAACCAGACAATCTTGCTGACCTGCTCAGACTCGCAGGCTGTACCTGGCGTTCCAGACACCCCTGTTCGCTCAAGGGGTTCCCAGCTTGAATTTGACTGACAGCGCAAGGGAAAAGCGACAAGGCTCTCGACCTCTGTCAATCGGGAAAATTTTCTTGCGCACAGAAACTATTTCTATAGATCAGGCATCACAGGTGCAGTTACAGTGCGGCAAGCGCCTCATACGCTGCGACGCTCTTTTTACCGCTGATTATTTTTCCAGACCAATGCCCCCGTTGCCCGCCACATTGCCTTTGACTGAGCTCGCACTTCATCCAGCCGCAACCCAGCCTTTCTCCCCCCTGCTGCGCCGCGTCGCGCTCCCCAGCCTTTTCGCCTGGTTCGGCGTCGTGATGGGATCATGGGCGGGTCGAATCCCGGCACTGCGCGAAGGCGTTCACATATCACACCACATGCTCTCACTCGTACTGCTATGCGGCGGGCTAGGTGCGGTGATGTCGTTTCCAGTGTCCTCGCGATTGATGGCGAGCTTCGGTGGACGTCACACGATGCTGATCTCGGGTGTGGCCTTGCTGATGGTGCTGCTCTGCATAGGCTTTGCATCCTCGTTACCTCTGCTGATGCTGGCTGTGCTGATGCTGGGCATCACCGCTAGCATCTTTGATGTCGGCATGAATTCGGTAGCCGCACATCATGAAACAATGAACGGCAGCTCTGCCATGTCCCTCTTGCATGCGTACGCTTGTGCGGGCGGACTGGCAGGTGCTGCGATGGGCAGCGTGATGGCCGGGTTAGACATCTCTCCGGCACTGCATTTTTTGATGCTGATGCTGCCGTTGATCCTGCTGCTGACGCTTGGTCATGCCTGCGTGGCTGCTGACGGTGGTGAAAAAATCGAAAAAAAATCTTTTGTGCTCCCGCAAGGCCCACTTGCGCTACTGGGGGGACTGGGCTTTCTCGGTTCGGTCGTGGAAGGCAGCATCGCCAATTGGAGCGGTATTTTTCTTCGGGATCATTTTGGCGTTTCGGCAGGATTTGCGCCTCTGTCGTTGACCGCATTCTCGACAATGATGTTGTTGTCCAGGCTGTTTGGCGATCGACTGAAGATAAAACACGGTGCCCGCAAGCTGATCTGTACCGGCGCACTGGTCGCCGCAGCAGGACTTTTTTCCGCAGTATTCGCGACAGGGGCGCAGGTTGCACTCGCCGGTTTCGCGTTGGCAGGTCTTGGCCTGTCGCTGGTATTCCCCTTCGTGTTCAGCGCCGCCGGTCGCGACGGCCCGATCGCACTGGCAGGCGTTGCAACGATGACGTACGCTGGCAACCTAGTAGGGCCACCCTTGCTGGGCGGCGTCGCCCACGTGCTGGGCATGCAGGCGGCAATGGGAGGGATGGCTGGTCTGGGTATTGTGATTGCGATGGTCGCAGGACGAACGCGGTTGCTGGACAAACGATGACCTTGTCGAACGGATGCCTGGAAACCATGAAATTTTCTCGAGATTTCAGAAAACTCAACGCTCCGGGAATAGTGCGCTGCGATCGATCTTGGCGAGCTCAGGTATACCCAGCAGAGCCTGCGTGATATCGATCTCTTTTTGCAGCAAGTTAATCGCGCGTTCCACACCGGGGCGTCCGCCGCTGGCCAGACCATAGAGGCCGGCGCGTCCGACCAGACAGGCACTCGCGCCCAGCGCCAGCGCTTTCACCATGTCGCCGCCGCGACGTATCCCGCCATCCATCAGCACAGTCGTCTTGCCGCCCAAAGCATCGGCAATCGCCGGCAAGGCAGCAATCGCCGAGGGTGAACCATCGAGCTGACGTCCGCCGTGATTGGAAACGATCACGGCGTCGGCGCCGTGCTGCTGAGCACGCACGGCATCGTCCGGACGCAAAATGCCTTTGATGGCCAGTTGACCTTGCCACTCACTGCGTATCCAGTCGAGATCTTTCCATGTGACGGAAGGATCGAACTGTGAGGCTACATACTGCGCCAGCGTAGTCATCTTTCGCGGCGCCTGGCCCGATGTATCGAAATTACCCAGCGTGAAGCGCGGGCCAGTCGCCAGTCGCCACAACCAGCCGAGCTTGCTCGCATAGTCGAACACATTATCAAGCCCGATTCGCGGCGGTACCATGAAGCCATTGCGCACATCGCGCTCGCGCGGACCGGGAATGGGCAAATCCACGGTCAGCACCAGAACGCGCGCGCCGGCCTCCCAAGCGCGTTGCATCAGCGTGCTGGAAAAACCGCGATCGCGCTGTATGTAAAGCTGGAACCAGAAATCACCGTTCGCCTGCGCCACCTGCTCGATACTGGCATTGGAATTCGTTGATTGGCAAAAGCCCACACCCAGCGCCCTACAGGCACGCGCGATCTCCAGATCGCCATGCGGCCAAAAGATCCCTGCAAGCCCAGTGGGGCCAAGGATCATCGGCGAACTGTATTTGTGCCCGAGCACCGTCACCGACTGTGAACGCTGTCCGACATCGACCATGAACCGCGGCGCGAAGCGGATACGGGAAAAATCATTCTCATTATCGCGCAGCGTGCGCTCATCAAATGCGGCGCCGTCGACGAAACCGAACACTGATCTGGGCAGCTTTTTTCTGGCGATTTGGCGCAAGTCTGCGATGGTGACTGCCTCGCGGTAGTGCATTCCTCTGTCCCCCTGTTGTTGTTATTGGTTATGGAAACTGGCGCCAAGTCTGTCTTACGAGTCCGACAGGTTGGCGCGGTGACATGATACCGGAGAAATCCTCAACTCAGCTTTCCTGAACTCCGGACGCGCATCAGCGCTCTAATGTGTGTGATTCAAAATCGGTCATTTGACGCTGATCGATGATACAAGGCACCACAGGAGTCTTCATGGGAATGCAATGGGTAGTCATCGCGGATAAAAGCCGCGCAAGAATTTTCCAGACTGATGGTGAGCTAGATGAGTTGATTGAGATAGATGACCTGCTGAATCCTGAAGGTAGGCAGAGTGATACCGAACTAAGGCATGATGCAAAAGGTCGTTTTTATGGCAAGGGTGAACGCGATCAGGCGCACACGGCCGAACCAAAGGTCACGCAGGGAGCGCATAGCGCTGATCGCTTTTCGCGTGAAATAATGGCTTACATTGAAAATGCGAACCGTGAACAGCGTTTCGGATCGCTGGTGATGATAGCGCCACCCGAATTCTTGGGCTTGCTGCGAAGGCAGCTCGGCAAAGGCGTCGAACGCAAGCTGTACCGGCAGCTGGCAACCGATATTACGGGGTTTCAGGAGACGCAGATACGAGCTTATCTAAAAAAACACTTATCTCATCACTTGCACTGAAAGAATTTCGCTTATTGCTTGCCAAACGAAATACTTGGCTCAACGACCAGGTCAACTTCGCGCGGCACCTATTGAGCATTGCTGATGATTGCGTCAAAAGGCACAGGGCTATTTTCTGCGACCACCCATGGGCTTACCAGGACTAGCTCAGTCAAGCCTGCTGAAATCAGCACCAGGCCACGCCAAGCCACGACTGACTCAGCATTCCCCTTTTCGACGATGCCCCGGTGGACAGTGTCCCGCTCTGCGCCCAGGAGAGCCGTCATCAAAGTCTGGCCCGCTGCGGTGCCAGCCGCCACGTCTCAGATCCCAGCCATGCGAACTCTCGCGCCATGCTGGCTGAACGTAGCTGTAACCCGCGCGCGCAACAACCCAACGACCGGGTACCCACACATAAGCCACGCCATTCCAGTCCCAGAAACCCTGTATCCAGAGGTGTCCCGGTCGGGCCAGCGGCATGGGTTCGTGACGCAATACGGGGGGCGGCGGCATGCCGGAAGAAATCGTGACACTCCAGTCGAGCGCCGAGTGAGCCTGTGAACAAGTCGATATCGCCAGCAAGTAGGCACCACACAGCGCCGAACTGACGATTCGCCAACTGAACAAGACGGTGGATTGCCGGATCACGTTCCGCATATTGCCTCCCTTTCATCCGAGGCAATGTGCCCCTGTGAAGACAATGTACGAATATAAGATTTATCGGTATTGAGGATTTACAAAAGTAAACACGCTCATGACCCAACGAGCGAAGTTTTTTCTTCGCAGCAAAGCCCGCAGTTGCGCCAAAGTTACAGCTCGATGAGTCCGTGACGTACTGCGATCAGTGCCAGCTCGGCCTGATTCGCCACGCCTAATTTTTGCTTGACGTTATAGAGGTGGGTACCCACCGTGCGGGGAGAGATGTTCAGCATATCGGCGATCTGGTTCACCGAAGCACCCTTGGCGAGTTGGATGAATACGCCGAACTCGCGCTCGGAGAGCACCTCAATGGGGCTTTTCTCGCCATTGAATTCTTCGAGCGCCATACGCTGGGACAGCTGACTGTCGATGTACATTCGGCCCTCGGCTACCTGACGTATCGCATGCATCAGCTCGTCCGGTGCGCTGCGCTTGGACAGATAGCCAAGCGCTCCCGCCTTGAGCATGTAACGCACATAGCTCGGGTCTTCATGGGACGACAAGCCCAGCACGCGTGCCATCTTGTCGCGCGCCACGATGCGACGCGTGGCCTCGACACCCATCGTGCCGCCAAGGGAGATATCCATCACGATTACATCGGGCTTGGCTGAGGGTATCTGCTGATAAGCGGCCTCGGCTGAGTCGGCTTCAGCCACCACGCGAATATCATCAGTCGCATCCAGAAGCATGCGGAAACCGTAGCGGACCACCGCATGATCGTCTACCAACATGACGTTGATCGTTTTTTTCATTCTTCGCTGTTTTCGCTGTTGTCTGTCTCGCGCGTCCGCAGGGGCAAGAGGACGCTGACTTCCAGGCCGCCCTCGGGCGAGGCCTCGAATCGTATGCTGCCGCCATGAGACTCTACTCGTTCCTGCATGCCGCGTATACCATAGTGCCCCTCTCTTCGCAGGGTATCAGCGCCACGGCCATTGTCAGACACGCAAAGCCTCAATTGCCCTGATTCAGCCGCGATCGTCACCTGAGCGCGGCTCGCTTCTGCATGACGGATCACATTGGTGACGGCTTCCTGCACTATACGGTAAGCGGACAGTTCCAGCTCGTCGTCCAACACAGGTATGGCACCACTGACGTTCAGCTCAAAACGCAAGCTCGGATGGTTCTGCTGGCTATCGGTGAGCAGGTCGCGAACTGCATCGACCAGTCCCATTCCCTCCAGCTTGATCGGCCGAAGCCGCGGGATCATCCGGTGCATCGCATCGGACATCATGCCGGCGGTATCAAACAGCATCTTCGCGTGACGCTCGATTGGTCCGCCGGCCACCTCGGGATGCTGGATCAGCGATTTGGAGATGCTGCGGATTGCCGTCAGCGACTGGCCCAGTTCATCGTGCAGTTCGCGCGCCAGCGCAGCGCGCTCCTCTTCGATGCGCGCGTGCAGCAGCTTGGTAAAGTCGCGCTGTGCATCCAGCCGCGCCTGAGCCTCGGCGCTCGCCTGGCGCACCTGAATATTGTCCTCGACGGCCTGCGCCATTCGGTTGAATGCGCGCCCCATTTCTTCCGCTTCCTTGCCCGGTAACGGCGGCAGTCTGACCTTGTGACCGCCGTGCTCGATTTCGCGCAGGCCGCTGCGAATGCGCTCCAGTGGCGCCAGCCACCGGCCAACTACCCAGAAAATCAGCAAGTCCGCCAGCAAAAACAAAGTGATCTGGGCGAAAAGAATATCGCGCAGGTTATCCCATCCATCCAGCACGGCGCGTGTCGGATTGGTCTCGATCACCAGCTTCGCATTCGGTAGCCGGATCACACGCTCATTCCTAGGAGGCGCCACGAGTGAAGCGTACATTGCAGGCGCATTGCGCCCTGCCTTGTAAGTAGAGGCCGGCGATTCATACAGTAAATTGCCCGCCTCGTCGTAGAGCCGAATCTCATTGGCGCGCACCCGGCCGGTCTCACGCAGGAAGTTCACCAGTTCATGAAGGTTATCTCGCGCGTACAAATTAGCCACCCGGCCCAACAGCTGGGTGGCGATTCGACCAGAGGCTTCCATCTCTTCTCGCACACTGTTGCGCGTGGCCGCGACCTCGACATAAATCAGGACACAGAACCCGAACAGCGTCAGTACTGAAAAGATCAGGTTGATCTTCAGACGCAGACTCATACCTTCTGCGGGACCGAGCGGTGTGTCTCTAGTAGCGGGGGCGTGAGCCATTGTCGGAGTATGCTTTGTCAGGATAGTGCGCCGCAGCATGAAGGGAATTCCCGCATGCCGGGAGCGTTTCTGAGAGCGCGCATCATAGCAGCAGCTCGAATGCCTCTGCCGCCGGGCCGTTCATGAAAATCATTAGATGCAATTCATCGTTTCGCAGATGCTTTGCTTTGCCGGGAAAGGCATTATCCACTTCGTCAGACCGGCTCCGGCCTGACAATAATGTAAACACATCAACAATTGGAGATGACTATGAACTGGACTACCCCTGCTGCTACCGATCTGCGTTTCGGTTTCGAAATCACCATGTACATCGCTAACCGTTAATTCGGAAAGCTGGCAGCCTAGCCTCGTGCCTGGCTGCTTACGGTAGTTTTTAAAAAAGGGCGGCCGAGTGGTCGTCTTTTTTTATTTTCGTTATTATCATTTAAGTAAAATTATCAGCCTTGGCTCGCACACCTGTTTGCCAATTTGAAAAGTAGCCGGTTTTTGCCTTTTGTCGTTATCCCCAAGCCGATGCCCGCCTGATTCAGAATGATAGGGAATTGATAACCTCAAACAAGACCAGCCCGGAGATCGGTGTCGTGCTCAACACAAAGTCTGCGCATTAGTCACCCATATTGAGACCACGCAATGCCTGTACCGATCATAGCCGTGATACCCCGAATAATGCATCCAACGATTGTGCAGTCAACACGGCTTCGGTCCATGCATCCAGTGTGTGCTCGTCTGCGCCAGATAGCCGGTCATTCGCCCAGCTGGGTAATTCACCGAAACGGACGACCAGTAATCGCGCCAGCAACTGCACTTTGCCCGTGAGACGCCCCTGCTGCATGCCTTGCTGCATGCCTTGCTGCATACCCGCCAGCATGCCCGCCTGCATACCCTCTTCTTTTGCCAGTTGCTCTATCGACGTGATGTAAACCATCTTCGATTCCTCCTCCAGTGTGTTCAGATCCTGCCT
>RGFZ01000071.1 GCA_010024875.1 Oxalobacteraceae bacterium
CACCGTGACCTTTACGTCCGGATCACTGATCGCGGTCGCAAGCGCCATCGCCGACGTCTCGGCCGCCTCGGCGCTCGACAGATCGAGCGTCACGCCATTCATGATCGCTGACAGCGCCGCGTCATCCATCGCGCGCGACAGGCGCATGATGATCGCATTGGCCGTGTTGTATTTGCGCACCAGCTCGGACAATGCATCACCAGTGATCGGGGTTGCACCCTCAGCCGGCACCAGCGACGCATCATTGAGCGCGATCTGCATCATGTAGCTCGCTTCTTCAAGGTCATCTTTTAGATAGCGCTCATCCTTGCCATGCTTGACTTTGTAGAGTGGCGGTTGGGCGATGTACACATGGCCGCGCTCGACCAGTTGCGGCATCTGGCGATACAGCAGGGTCAGCAGCAGCGTACGGATGTGCGCACCATCGACATCCGCATCCGTCATGATGATAATGCGGTGATAGCGCAGCTTGTCGATGTTGAATTCATCAGCGCCTATCGAGGTGCCCAGCGTGGCAATCAGCGTGGTGATCTGCTCAGAAGACAGCATTTTTTCAAAGCGCGCTTTTTCAACATTCAGCACCTTGCCGCGCAGTGGCAGGATCGCCTGAAACTTGCGGTCACGTCCCTGCTTGGCCGAGCCGCCAGCAGAATCACCCTCGACGATGTAGAGCTCGCACAGGGCAGGGTCTTTCTCCTGACAGTCCGCCAGTTTGGCGGACAGGCCCAGACCATCCATCACGCCTTTGCGACGTGTCAGCTCGCGCGCCTTGCGCGCCGCCTCGCGCGCGCGCGCGGCTTCGACGATCTTTCCACAAATGATCTTGGCGTCATTCGGCTTCTCCATCAGGAAGTCCGTGAGCGTCTTTGCGACAACCTCCTCGACAGGCCCACGAACTTCGGAAGACACCAACTTGTCCTTGGTCTGCGAGCTGAACTTTGGCTCCGGCACCTTGACCGACAGCACGCAAGTCAGTCCCTCGCGCATGTCGTCGCCCGCGATTTCGACCTTGGCTTTTTTTGCCAAGTCGTTTTCTTCGATGTACTTGTTGATCACGCGTGTCATCGCCGCGCGCAGCCCGGTCAGATGCGTTCCGCCATCGCGCTGGGGGATGTTATTGGTAAAGCACAGCACCGTTTCGTTGAAAGAGTCGTTCCACTGCATCGACACATCCACTGAAATCGTGGTGTTATTTTCCGATTGGCGCTCCCCGGTCGCCTGAAACACGGTGGGGTGCAGCACGGTCTTGGCCTTGTTGATGTACTCGACAAAACCGCGCGTGCCGCCCTCGAAGGCAAAATCTTCTTCCTTCCCGCTGCGCTTGTCGGTCAGTTTGATATGCACGCCATTGTTCAGGAATGACAGTTCACGGATGCGCTTGGCTAGGATGTCGTAATGAAATTCGACATGGGAGAAGATCGCCCCATCGGCCCAGAAATGGACTTCGGTACCGCGCTTGTCGGTGTCCCCGATCACTTTGATTGGAGAGACTTCCACACCATCTTGTATCTCGATCTCACGATTCTGCGGCACGCCGCTGGCGAATTCCATGAAATGCACTTTGCCATCACGGCGTATAGTGAGCTGCAATTTCTTTGACAGCGCATTCACGCAAGAAACACCGACGCCATGCAACCCGCCCGAGACCTTGTACGCGTTCTGGTCGAACTTTCCGCCCGCGTGCAGCTCGGTCATCACGATCTCGGCCGCGCTGCGTTTCGGCTCATGCTTGTCATCCCATTTGATGCCTGTTGGTATGCCGCGGCCATTGTCGGTGATGCAAATCGAATTGTCCGAATGAATCGTGACATGAATCTCGCTGCAATGCCCGGCCAGCGCCTCGTCAATTGAGTTGTCGAGCACCTCGAACACCAGATGATGCAGACCCGTACCATCGGAGGTGTCGCCGATGTACATCCCGGGACGCTTGCGCACCGCCTCCAGACCTTCCAGGATCTGAATCGACGAGGCGCCGTACTGGTTCGAAGAGCTGCTGTTTTCAGAGGGAATGGCGGACATGGCTACCTTAATCAAGCTATCGCGTAAAAAATCATCACATCAACAAAGGGGCAAAGGGGCCAACCGGCCCCTTCGTATGCTGCTTGTTACTTGCTCAGATGCGCATAGGCATCACGACATATTTGAAATTCGCATCATCCGGCACGGTAATCAGCGCCGATGAGTTAGCGTCACCTAACGAGATACTGATTTGCTCACACTTCAGGTTGTTCAGCACATCCAATAGGTAGGTCACATTGAAGCCAATATCCACGCTGTCACCGCCGTAATCGATTTCCAGTTCTTCGACGGCTTCTTCCTGATCCGCATTGGTCGAACTGATTTTCAGACTGCCAGGGGCGATCATGCAGCGCACACCCTTGAATTTGTCAGAAGTCATGATCGCAGCACGCTGCAGCGAGCGCAGCAACAACTCGCGGCCGATGGTGAAGTTGTTTTTGTAAGCCTTGGGAATCACGCGCGTGTAATCCGGAAATTTGCCCTCGACCAGTTTGGAGATCAGCTCAATGTCGGCAAAATCCACCTTCACTTGATTGGTCGCGATCTGCAGCGTTACCAAATCATCAGTATCTTCCAGCAGGCGCTGCAGCTCAATGATGGATTTGCGCGGAATGATGACTTCGTGGCGCGCAAATTCCTGATCCGTGACGACCTGGCTGAACGCAAGACGATGACCGTCGGTCGCGACCGTAATCACGTTCTTGCCATCGACCACGAGCAGCAGGCCGTTCAAGTAATAGCGAATGTCCTGCTGCGCCATCGAAAAATGCACCATGTTGAATAGGTGCTTGAGTGTCTTTTGCGGCAGACTGACCGTGGCGCTGTAATGCGAAGCCGGCGCAACGGTTGGAAACTCTTCTGCCGCCAGCGTTTGCAGCGCAAAACGAGACTTGCCGCACTGCAGAGTCATCCGCTTGTTTGCCACGGACAGCGATACTTCGGATTCAGGGAGCGCGCGCAGGATGTCGAGCAGCTTGCGCGCTGCGACCGTGGTCGCACCGGACTCCGAACCCGAGCCTATCGCTGCATGCGTGCTGATCTGTACCTCGGTATCCGTCGAAAGCAGGGAGATATTCTCGCCATTCTTGCGGATGAGGATATTGGCGAGGATCGGCAGCATGTGCCGACGCTCGACAATACCGCTCACGATCTGCAGCGGTCGCAGCAGCGAATCGTGCAGCTCGTGATTGCACTCTGGATTTTTGCTGCGTTCTGCCGCGATCTTGCGCACTGCGTGCAACACCGTCGTGTGGTCTCTCCCGCCGAACAATTCACCGATTTCGGGCAAGCTTTTCTGCGTCAGCTCCTTGGCCAGATACATAGCGATCTGGCGCGGGCGCGCGATATTCGCTGGCCGTTTTTTCGAATACATGTCGGCGACCTTCATGTTGAAGAAATCCGCGACGGTTTTTTGAATGTTCTCTACCGAGATCTGCCGGTTCTGCACAGACAGCAGATCCTTCAGCGCATCCTTGACCACGTCAATCGTGATCTCTTTGCCATGGAAACGAGAGTACGCAAGCAGCTTTCGCAGCGCCCCCTCCAGCTCGCGTACATTTGATCGCAAGTGCTTGGCGACGAAAAACGCGACATCATCGTTCAGCGCAGCGCCTTCCTGCGTCGCTTTTTTCAGCAGAATGGCGACGCGCATTTCGAGCTCGGGTGGCTCTACCGCGACCGTCAGACCGGAATCGAAGCGCGAGATCAGCCGGTCATCCATGCCCGTGATTTCTTTAGGGTAGGTATCACTGGTGATGATGATCTGCTTCTTTGCGGCGATCAGGGCCTCAAACGCGTAGAAGAACTCTTCCTGCGTGCGACTCTTACCGCCAAAAAACTGAATATCGTCAATTAACAGCAAATCCAACGAGTGGTAGTAGCGCTTGAAATCGTCGAATCCTTTGCGCTGGTATGCGGTCACCACATCGCGCACATATTGCTCTGCATGGATGTAACGTATCTTCACCGCAGGATTGTCTGCCAGCACCTGGTTGCCGATCGCATGAATCAGATGCGTCTTGCCCAGTCCCACGCCGCCGTACAGAAACAGCGGGTTGTACGAACTGCCCGGATTGCTGGCGACCTGGATCGCGGCCGCCCGGGCCAGCTGATTGGCCTTGCCGGTCACGAAGCTGTCGAAGGTTAGCGCCTGGTTGATGCGGCTCTGATCGCGCCGGAAGTGGCTCTCTTCGGCTTGCTCGGCGCGCTCGATCGTGGATTCCTGACCAGATGCCGGGGCAGGCTGCGGCAACGCTGCTGCTTTTTTAAGCGTCCCGTTGCGCGGGTCAAGCACGAACTGAACGTCCACTGGCGACTGCCAGAACTCGGCCGCCAACCGGGTAATCCGATCCGCGAACTGGGTCTTGACCCAGTCCAGTTTGAACCGATTCGGCGCGGCGATCCGAAGACGGCCGTCCTCGAAATCGAGCGGCGCCAGAGGCTTGATCCAGGCGCTGAATTGTTGAGGAGTCAGCTCCTGTTGCAGCCGCGTGGCGCAGGTCTGCCAGAATTCTTCCATTCGTTGAACCAGTTAGGGGAGCAGCGGCGGGAAGCGCACTCCGGATTTCTTAGTTGGTTGGATGGCCGAAGCGCGAAGGCTTGCCGCGACCATCCTATTTTACTCCTGAAGGGCAAAGTTATCCACAGGCGGACACCGAAATCGATGTCTGATTAAAGCGCCCGATTAACAAACCGATTATGTTTTTAATAACCCCGTTGAAAGTCGCCCCGAAAACCCTGCAAACTAGCCACGCCCCCGCGCTTCCCTGACTCACATCCCGACAAATCCCCCGTAAGTGGTTGACAGATATACAGAAAATACTGTCTAATTCAAGGTTCTCTGCGCTGCGCGCTGCGAAATGGACTAAATAGCGCCGCAACTCAAGATTTACGCCGGGTACGTCCCGGTTTTTTGCTGAGCTTTTTCGATTAGCGAGATCCAACATGAAACGTACCTATCAACCTTCCGTCGTTCGCCGCAAGCGCACGCATGGTTTTCGCGCACGCATGGCTACCCGTGGCGGTCGCGCTGTCCTGAACGCTCGCCGCGCGAAGGGCCGTAAGCGTCTTGCCGTCTAAGACTTGCTGAGCCACCTTGCCTGAAAGCTTGCCCGGCCAGCGCCCGGAGGACTACGGCAGGCACCGACGTATTGTAAAAACGGATGAGTTTTCATCCGTTTTTCGTTTGCGACCCGCGTTCCGCACCGAACACTTCGCCCTGTACCAGCGACCGAACTCGCTGGATCATCCGCGACTCGGGATTGTGGTGGCAAAACGGCTGGCGCAACGCGCAGTCACCCGCAACATGATCAAGCGAGTGGCAAGAGAGGCCTTTCGGCGGGCGCTGCTGCCGAATGTCGATTGCATCATTCGATTGACCACTCAGATTGTCGCGCGCGGGCAAACAGCGTCTTCTTCTGCTGGCAAGCGCGTTCTGGCGTCGGAACTACAACTGCTGCTGGACAAGGTCCGTCAATCCGATCTCACGACTTCCCGATGAAATCACTACTGCTGATCATCCTCCGCGCTTACAAGCTGGGAATGAGCCCGCTGCTGGGGCAGCATTGCCGCTTTTATCCGAGCTGCTCTGAATATGCGCAGCTAGCGATCACTGGCCATGGCGCGCTGCGCGGTAGCCTCCTCGCCGGAAAGCGTCTGTGCAAATGCCACCCCTGGCATCCCGGCGGCGTCGATCTGGTACCACCACATTCTTCATCCTGTGAACATCGCTCGGAATCCCCCGCGCAGGTTCGCGTTTACGAACAAAAGCCCTGACTCACACCTTCCATGGATATCAAACGTACTGTTCTGCTGGTGATCTTCTCGCTGTCCTTCTCAAGGCCGAGATCAGCACGGCAGGGGGCGAGTTGGTCCGCGTCGAGCTGCTCAAGCACAAGGATGGCACCGATCAAAGCAAGAATATCGTGCTACTTGAATCCGGCGCGGGCCGAACCTATGTCGGTCAGAGCGGGCTCATCGGCGGCAACTTCCCTAATCATCGTTCGATGTTCATTGCGCGCGCCGGTACACGCACACTGGATGCCGGCGACTCCGTGCAACTGGTGCTGGATGCCGAGCAGGAGGGCGTCAAGCTGACCAAAACTTACACCTTCAAACGCGGCGAGTATGAGATCGGCCTCTCGCATCAGGTGACCAATGGCAGCGCCTCGCCCATCGCGCCGTCGGTCTATACGCAACTGGTGCGCGACGCGAGCAAGCTCGACGGCGACTCGCATTTCTACAGCACCTTCACTGGCCCGGCCATCTACACAGACGCGGAAAAATTCCGCAAAATCTCGTTTGAAGATATCGACAAGGGCAAGAATCCCGCCGCCACGCAGACACCCGATGGCTGGGTCGCGATGGTGCAGCATTACTTCGTGTCTGCGTACCAGCCTCTCGATAAAACCCAGCATGAACTATTCACGCGCAAGATAGGCAACGGCTTGTATGCGGTCGGCGCAATCAGCAAGATGAACAGCATCGACCCCGGCGCAACGGCCAAGCTCGAAGGCAAACTGTACGCTGGGCCCCAAGAGTCAGCAAAGCTCGAACTATTTGCACCCGACTTCGACCTCGTAAAAGACTACGGCTGGCTGACGATTATCGCGAAGCCCATCTTCTGGCTCATGATGCAAATCCAGAAGCTGCTCAGCAACTGGGGATGGACCATCATCGTACTGACTATCCTCATCAAGCTCGCATTCTTTCCGCTGTCGGCTGCCAGCTATCGCAGCATGGCCAAGATGAAGCTGGTGACGCCGAAAATGACGGCCATCCGCGAGCGCTACAAGAGCGACCCTCAGCAGATGAACGCCGCAATGATGGATCTGTACAAGACCGAGAAGATCAATCCGCTTGGCGGCTGTTTGCCCATCGTCGTACAGATTCCGGTCTTCATCGCGCTCTACTGGGTGCTGCTGGCCAGCGTCGAGATGCGCCATGCGCCATGGCTGGGTTGGATTCAGGATCTTGCCGCGCCAGACCCTTGGTATATTTTGCCGGTCGTGATGGCGGCATCGATGTTTGTTCAGACCAAACTCAATCCCACACCGCCGGACCCGATACAAGCCAAGGTGATGATGTTCATGCCGATCGCTTTCTCGGTGATGTTCTTTTTCTTCCCTGCCGGGCTTGTGCTGTACTGGGTAGTGAACAACCTGCTGTCGATTGCGCAGCAATGGGTCATCACTAAACAATCGACGGAAGGCAAAGCGTAAAAGGGGCCGAGCACCAGAACCCGCATACGCTGCATATAAAAAGTCCGTCGCCACTGGCCTCGGACTTTTTTTATTGCGGCTAAAATCTCTGCATGCTCTCTGATGCTTCACCCATCGCAGCGATCGCCACCGCGCCCGGCCGGGGCGGCATCGGCGTTGTCCGGCTCTCGGGCAAAGGACTGATGTTGGTCGCGCGCGCTGTCTGCCGGCTCAGCGACGGACAATCACTGCAGCCCCGACACGCAACTTATCTGGATTTCATCAATGCCGATGGCGGCGTGATCGATTCCGGGCTAGCGATCTGGTTTCCCGGACCCCATTCCTACACCGGTGAAGACGTGCTGGAGCTGCAGGGGCATGGCGGCCCGGTAGTGATGCAGATGCTGTTGAACCGCTGCATTGAAGCCGGTCAGTCCATCAACCTGCGACTGGCCGATCCCGGCGAATTCACTTACCGCGCCTTCCAAAATGACAAGATGGATCTTGCACAGGCCGAGGCCGTATCCGATCTGATCGAAGCCTCTACCGAGGCAGCGGCAAAACTGGCCTCGCAATCGCTGTCTGGAGCGTTTTCCCAAATCATTCATCAACTGGTCCAGCAGCTTATCCAGCTGCGCACACTGGTCGAGGCCACGCTGGACTTCCCGGAAGAAGAAATCGAATTTCTCGAAAAATCTGATGCGCGCGGCAAACTGCACGTCCTTCGCGAGACACTCGACAACGTGATAGCACAAGCGGCGCAGGGCGCGCTGCTGCGCGATGGTCTGAAAGTCGTGCTCGCGGGCCAGCCAAACGTGGGCAAGAGTTCATTGCTGAACGCGTTAGCAGGATCTGATATCGCGATCGTGACACCGATCGCCGGCACCACGCGCGACAAGATCACCGAAACCATTCAGGTGGAAGGCATACCGATCAACATCATCGATACGGCCGGCATACGGAATGATGCTGAAGCCGATGGTGAGGTCGAGCGCATCGGCATCTCACGCACCTGGGCCGCTGTCGAACAGGCTGATGTCGTGCTGCATATCCTCGATGCCAGCCGAGGACCGACACGCGCCGATGAAGAAATCCTCAGCCGCCTGCCGATGCACGTGCCACTGCTGCGCGTCTGGAACAAGATCGATTTGTCAGGGCACAAGCCCTCCATTGATGTCGAGACGGATGTAACGCATATTTATTTGTCGGCATCGGAAAAACTCGGCATGGATTTATTGCGCAAGGAGTTGCTGCGCATCGCGGGATGGCAGCAGACGGGCGAATCCATTTATCTGGCGCGCGAACGTCATCTGCTGGCGCTGAAAGCGGCACAAGCGAATTTGCAAACGGCCGCAGACCTCGCGAATCAGCGCGACAGCGCGCTGGATCTGTTCGCCGAAGAACTCAGACTGGCCCAGGAAAGGCTGGGCAGCATCACCGGAGCTTTTACCTCGGACGATCTGCTCGGTGTGATTTTCAGTCGCTTCTGCATCGGCAAATAAGCTCTGTGATGTCGGACATGAACATGACTGAAGCGCGAGACACCGGCTAGATAAACTGGGGCTAGTATCAAGTATCATCAGGCGCGCGCAGGGCGCGCGTACTAAATATTTCGGAGAAAATAATCGTGTCAAAGCACTCTCAAACACTGACCGCGCTGCTGCTGTGCGCAGTCCTGATCGCAGGCAGCATGGCTCTGACCGCATCGGCTGCCGACGCGGCTAAGATTGACAATCTGCGCGTGACCAACGCCTGCAAGTACTGCGACCTGAGCGATGCCGGATTGTCAGGCATGGACTTGCGCGGCGCAGACTTCCAGAATGCCAATCTCTCAGGCGCCAACCTGTCGAAGGCCGACCTCTCGCAGCGTCCAATGGAAAAGCGCACGCTCTACACCAATTTCGAGAGCGCGAACCTGAAAAAAGCCAATCTGGCCGGCGCCAAACTGAATGGGGCTAATTTTCTGAATGCCTTCCTGCGCGACACCAACCTGGAAGGGGCTGATCTGACAGGTGCCAGCTTTGCCTCCGCCAACCTGAAAGGCGCAAAGCAACACTGGACGAAGCAAAAATCTGCAACACCATCATGCCCGACGGAAGCGTGAACGATAGCGGCTGCTGATCGTTCACCAGACGTCAGGTCAACGTTTGGGCGCCGCTGATTTCATCGAGTGCTTCAGCTTGCGGAAATCTGCCTTGCGTATCAGGCCATGGATGCCCTTGGTACGATCCACCACTTGCGACACATTGAAATCCGTCGCCGCGGACAGATACGCATACGCCACAGCGCGATCCATGCCCAGCACTTCGCTCAGAAAACGCACGGATTCGCGCACCGCCTCTTTCATCGCTTCATTCAGATCAGGATGAAGGCCTATCGTTATCCAGTAATCGGGGGTCTCGCCGAACGGCTTGGTCAACGTGCCGGAGGTCGATGGAATGCGCGGATCGCCTTTTTTCAATAGCGTTAAACGAAACGTCGCGCGCATCGAATGCTC
>RGFZ01000072.1 GCA_010024875.1 Oxalobacteraceae bacterium
ATCGCGTAGGCCTCTCGCTCGCGCTGGTACCAGAGCCGGCATTTTTGCGCATCGTCGCCGGTGTCCGCTGGATCAACGTAATGACTCCCCTCCAGGCCTTGCAGGTAATGAACCACCTCGTGTAGCAGCACAGAACGGTCAAACAGGTTCTTTAGCGGCTTGAGACGATCGTCGAGGTAGATCTGGCGCCCACCCGCGTAGTGGCCCAGCACGCTACAAGTACCCTTGCACGCCAGACGGTTCAGCTCCTGGGTGGAGAGATAAATCAGCTCGGGGTATTCAGAGGGCGGCGAATAACGCGAGAGCTTTCGAATCGTGCTGAACACGACCGGCAGCAGCTCGTGCGTGTCGAGCTGAGTGCTCGCGCCGTCAAAGTCATCAAGGAATTTCTGTTGTTCGCTCTTGTACTTCTCGTACATGCGCTGGTTGGCATTTGCCGGGTTTGGCCCGGCCGCCACACAGTCGCGGACGGAGAATGCCACGAGCGCAGCGACAACAACAGCACTTGTCAGCGGGAGCAATCTGCCGGCCATCTCGATCATCTTTCAGAACACAGAAGGACCACGACATGCACGGCACCCGTCAGGGGTTGCTACTTCGCGTCGCGGCCAAATTCAAATAGCAGGTGGAGGTAACGCCTGCCGACCAGATCCTTGGTCATGGACAGCTTCTCTTGACCCCATTCTGCCTCAATCGTGAAACGTCCGCTGGCAGGCGGGTTGACGTACAGGTAGGGCCCCTTGGCCACCGTCTCGACAACCACCTCCCCGCGGACATCGCGCACTCTGACAGTAAAATCCTTCATGCCGTCGGTCTGACCACCCTTGCGGAAGGTCAGCTGTATGGGATATTTGGGCGCTTGGGCTTCGAGGAAGGCAACCTCGTCCTCGCTCAGGCCGCCAGTGATAAAGGTATACTCGCCTTGCCGTTGAAGCTTGATCTCGGCGGCCTGCGAAGGAGATACCTGCGCTGCCAGAAAAAACAATAATGACAGGCCGATTCGGATCAGGGAATGCTGTGAGTTTTTTTTCATGGCCTGCTCTGCAAGACGAGTGGGTGGGAGAGGGACATCATGCAACCAATACAATTCTGGCGATCCAGTGCGCTGGCACTGGTGCTGCTGACAGCATCCGCCGCTGCCGTTGCCGCCGACCTTGCCGCACTGCGCGGGAAATGGTCAGGCATCTGGTACATCGGTATGAGCAGCGGTAAAGCCAAACTCTGGCTGGAGGACGGCAATCGCGCCCGCATCAGCTTCACCAATCTGACCGACGAATTCGGCGACGAGGTCATCGAAGTCACTCGGCTGAACTTCGACGGCGAGACGCTTACGTTTTCGGTGCCCAGCAAAGGCAGCCCGCTTTTCGCGGTGTCCCTGAAGAACAAGCGCGAAGGCAAGCTGCTTGATGGCGGCGGCAAGTTCGATGGCGCTGTCGCCAAGCTGGTGTTCGACAAAGACGACTAAAGCCCGACAAGCAATAAAAACATCCCCGGGCAGCGCGCGGGGACGTATGCTCGCGCAGTGGCCGGCATCAATCGCTAGGCAGCGACTTGATGTACTTCGCCAGTGCGCGCGCCTGCACCTCGGTCAGCGTGTTCTTAAAGCTGGGCATCGCGCCCTGCCCTTTCACGATCGTGCTGTAGACACCCTCCTCGTCCTTGGTAGTGCCTGCCAGCTTGGGACCGCCCTTGCCGGCTTTCATACCGAAACTGCCATGGCACCAGCTGCAGCTGGCAGCAAACAGCTTCTTGGCATCTTCGGGGGAAATTTCCTGCGCATCCTGCGCAAATGCGGGGGCATTCAGCAGTCCTGCGATGGCGATCAGGCCCAACGCCTTGATGCCGCGATACGTGTTGCTCATTTCTACTCCAGTGGTTCGTTCTTATGACGTTTTTTTATTATGTTGTTGCTTACAACTATGAGGCTATGCGTTTGGCCTGAATTTTCATACGACTGTCGTTGTACTGGCTTTTCCACCAGCCAGCGCATCACCGGAAACAGATCAAGGCGATACACCAACGAAAAAAGCGGGAAGTTTTCACTTCCCGCTTTTCATCGCTCGGATTACTTGAGCGCGAACACGATCAGCTGACCGTTATCGGTCGGCATTTCGCTGAACGGCGAGCCGAACAGAGGACCGTAGTTACCTGCCACGTGGCTGCCCCAGCCCGTCACGACGGCAACGTACTGCTTGCCCTTCGCGGTGTAGCTGATCACGCCGCCATGGTGGCCAAGGCCATTGTTGTGGCTCCACAGCTCTTTGCCAGTCTTGGCATCGAGTGCCTGGAACACGCCATCAGCGCCAGGAACGAACACGAGGTCGCCCTTGGTCGACAGCAGCGAAGCGAGCACAGGGTACTTGTACTCGACGCGCCATGACATCTTGCCGCTGATCGGATCACGTGCCTGGATAGTGCCATAGGCCTGCTTGCCCTTCGGATGCGTCGCGGTCCACGATGCGCCGAAGTAGTTTTGGCCAGAGAAGTCCTTCGGACGTTCTGCCTTCACGACTTCGAGGTCGAAGCACCACTGTTGCGTGGCCTTGTACATCAGGCCGGTCTTCGGGCTGTAAGAACCTGCGTTCCAGGAGATCGAACCATCGATCGCCGGGCACATGTTCGGGAACTTGCCTTCGGTGAAGTCGACACGACCGATCAGCTCACCTTTGGGAGACACGCCCTTGATGTAGTTGAAGGTGCCGTCATCGATCATGTAGGCATTCTCGACGTCGAGCTTGTTACCGCCGCCCAGCTTGGATCCGTTGTAAACGAAGATGATGCCGCCCTTGTTCGGGTGAACGATGTAGTCCTTGCCGTTCTTCGAGATGCGCATGAACTCACCCACAGCGCTGTCAAAGTCCCAAGCATCATGCGGCATTTCCTGGAAATAGGACTTCAGCTTGCCCGTATCTGGATCAAGCACGACCACCGAGGAGCTGTACAGGTTGTCGCCTGGACGTGCACCTTCGGTCTTCCAGTTGTCGCCAGAGTAGTCGTAATCAGGCGCAGGATTCGCAGTGCCCCACCATACGGAGTTGGTCTTCGGGTCGTATTGGCCAGTCATCCAGCCGCCGCCGCCGCCGGTCTTCCAGGAGTCATTGCCCCACGATGCACGTGAACGCTCATCGCCACCGATAGTGTCGAACTGCCAGACGGTCTCGCCGGTCTGGGCGTTGATGCCGAAGATCGGGCCGCAGCAGCCGGAAAGCTCACCACCGTTCGAGCCGATGATGACTTTGTCCTTCACGACCAGCGGAGCGCCAGTAAAGCCCTTGTTGCCCTTCTCGACGGTCATGACCATCTTGTCCCAGACTGGCTTGCCGGTCTTTTGATCAAGCGCGATCACGCGACCATCGACGGTGCCAAGATAGACCTTTCCGTGGCCGATAGCGATGCCGCGGTTGTAAGGATTGTAGAACGTGCCTTCGCCGCGCTCATTGTCGAGCTTGGCTTGGTAGCTCCAGATGGCTTTGCCATTGGTGCCGTCCAGCGCCCACACCTTGCCGGAAGCGGAGGTGTAGTAGAGGATGCCATCGACTGCCAGCGGGAAAGACTGGATGCCGCGTTTGGTGGCATTCGGCGTGTGGATCCATGCCACACCCAAGTTCTTCACATTGGATGTGTTGATCTGATCCAGGCCGCTATGGTGATAGCCGTTGAAATCCTGGTGGTACATCAACCAGTTGTTTGGATCTTTGTGGGCATTGAGCAGACGATCCCAAGAGACATCACCAGCGACGGCAACTGCGGCGCCGGCCAGCATCAGAGAACCCGCTACTACCTTGAGTTTGGTATTGACAGCACTCTTCATTGTGTTTCCTCCAAAAAGTCCTACGCTTCTTATCGTTATAGTGAGTCCCGCTCACCCTGCCTCATGCGATCGGACCGCCCCGCAAAAAGCCTTTACTCCCGGTGAAACTACGGTGACCGGGGAAATATACGATTCAATCTGCATTCAAACAAGCCGTTCTTTGTGCCTAAGCGCCAATTTTTTGGGTAAGTGGCGCACGTCTACGTGGCCTGAGAAATTCAGCGCCGTGAGTGCGCGCAGCATGAGGAATCAAAAAGCCCGCTGCTCGGAGCTACTATCTTGCACTGCCAGATATGCCGCAGATGACCAAAATCACAACCCAACTCGCGGACTTTGCTCGACAATTCTCAAGGCCGGCTGTATTCACTGACCGCTGTCGTTGACCTGCACAAGTCAATATTTTTGCAGCGCAGCGTTTTGCTGCTGCGCGCAAGGACCTTGTTATATTTAAAAGAGAAGATTTAACAAAAACGCAGGTAACCAGACGGGGCGGCGGCGCTTGGCCCTAAACGTTGAAGGGTTATCCTTCAACGGCCCGACTCACAATCCGAGCGGATCGCATTGCCGGCGCTCTCAACCGTCCATGCGCCTCGGAAGCAAAATGCCCCATGTCCGCGCAGGTCATCGTACCGAGCGGATACGGCGCCGCCATTACAGAAAAACAGGCAGTGGCCAGCAGTAAAGATGCACACGTTTTTTTCATTTTCTCCTCCGGCGTAAATTCGGTAGTTGAGTCCCGTAAGCCAGAGACGTTATCATGAGCGCCGAATAAACGTCATCGTGCGACGCCCAGCCATTCGACGCACGCTTCACAAGCTTATGCATTATGAATGCCATAATTAAAACAATAATACGGCTCAGCCTGTGCTTACTATCGTTTTCCTCTGCGGGCGTCCTCGCGGATCCCGCAGCGTTCAAGGACTGTCCCGATTGCCCTGACATGGTTGCGCTGCCTGCGGGTCGGTTCACGATGGGCGTACCGGGCAAGAACGCGGAGCATAATGCGCAACCGGCTCATGCAGTAAGTGTCAAAGCTTTCGCGATCGGAAAATTCGAAGTCACTCAGGATGAATGGTTCGCCATCATGGGCACGCGGCCTGCCCAGTTCAAAGGCGGCCGTCACCCGGTAGAACAAGTCACCTGGAAACTTGCACGCGAATTCACGCGCAAGCTCTCCGAAAAAACCGGGAAAAAATACCGACTGCCTACAGAAGCCGAATGGGAATATGCGGCGCGTGGCGGCACAGACAGCGAGTTTTATTTCGGACAGGGCGCCATCACAGACCATGCCTGGTTCGATGACAATTCCGATGAGACCACGCACACAGTCGGACAGAAAAAACCCAATGGGACCAGCGGCGACTGCGCTCAGCGCGTCGTACGCGGCGGCACCTGGTACAGCAAGCCGACATCCATTGGCTCTTCCATCCGGGCAAAGTTCTCCTCCGAGATTCGGTACAGCAGCCGTGGTGGCGGATTCCGCGTGGTACGTGAGGACTGAGCATTGCTTTGATAGCGACTCGCGTTGTGATATGGTCTGCATTCGCAAGAAACATCATTCCGCGCTCTGTCGCGTCACAGAGTGGCGAGTTTCCTGCATCGGATTACGTACTTAAAAAAACAATAAGCGGACTCAGTCCGTAAAGGGGACATGATGCAGAAACAGCGCGTTGCCGTCGTCACCGGCGGGGCCATGGGCATAGGCGGAGAATCCGTCGCACAGCTCGCAATAACCGGTCATCATGTCGTCATCGCCGACCGCGACACCGCGGCCGCCACACAGACTGCTGAGCAGCTTGCCCAGGAAGGACTGTCCGTTAGTACCGTCGAGATCGACGTGGGCAAGGCGGAATCGGTCGCAGCAGCCTTCGAGCGCATCCAACAAGATTTCGGACGTTGTGACGTGCTGGTCAACAGTGCGGGTCTGGCCAAGGTCTATCCCTTCCTTGAATATCCGCTCGATCATTTTGAACACACAATGAACGTCAACGTCACAGGCACGCTGCTGTGCAGCCAGCATGCGGCGCGCATGATGGTCAGAGAAAAATGGGGAAGGATCATCAATATTGCATCGGTCGCGGGCATGCGCGCAGTCGGCACCGGTCGTACTGCGTATGGCACCTCGAAAGGCGCAGTGATTGCGCTAACGCGCCAGATGGCCGTCGAGCTGGCCGAGCATGGCATCACGGCCAATGCCGTTTCACCGGGTCCAGTCGACACGCCTTTCACTCGCGTGCTGCACACAGAAAAATTCAAGAAAGAATATTCGAGCGCGATACCGATGAACCGCTACGGCACGGTCTCCGAGATCGCTGCAGTGGTCGCCTTCCTGGCCTCAGATCAAGCCTCCTACATCACGGGCATATCCATGCCGGTCGATGGTGGCTTCCTGGCCTCGGGCGCACGCGGCATCTGATCGCGCCAAAGATTTCTTTTTTCAGATCCCTGCATCATGGCCTCTCGCGTTCACGCCACGTATTACCTTGACACTGCGGTTGCTCCTGAACGCGCCGCCGACATCATCGCGGGCGAGCAATCGTCCGGCACTTTCGTTCCGATTCCCGGCGAAGACGAGGCACTGAAAGCACGCGCCGCGGCCAGCTGGGAAATCACGCCGCTAGATGAACCGTCGGCTGGTCCGAACAAACGCTACCAGCTGAAGCTCTCGTGGCCGCTAGAGAATTTCGGTGCATCGCTGCCGAACCTGATGGCCACCGTCGCCGGTAATCTGTATGAACTGAAGCCTGTCGCGGGCCTGCGGCTGATGGATATTGAGCTACCAGATGAATTCGCGGCAGCGTATCCAGGCCCGGCCTTCGGCATTTCAGGCACACGGCAACTCGCCGGTGTTTCTGCAGGCCCGATGGTGGGCACCATTATCAAACCCTCCGTGGGTTTGTCCGCACAGAGTACCGCCGAGCTTGTCGATCAGCTGTGTGCCGCCGGAATTGATTTCATCAAGGATGACGAATTGCAGGCCGATGGCCCCGCCTGCCCTTTCGATGAACGCGCGCGCAAGGTGATGGAGGTAATCAATCACCACGCCGATCGAACAGGCAAGAAAGTCATGTATGCGTTCAACCTGACCGGTGAGTTGGACGACATGAAGCGCCGGCATGATCTGGTGCTATCGCTCGGCGGCACGCTAACGATGCTGAGCCTGAATTCTGTCGGTATGACTGGCTTCAACGCGTTCCGCAAGCATGCGCAGCTACCGATTCATGCGCACCGCAATGGCTGGGGCTATCTGCAAGGCGGTTGGTCTTACATCGCCTGGCAAAAACTATGGCGCCTGGCAGGTGCGGATCAGATGCATGTGAACGGACTGGCGAATAAATTTCATGAAAGTGATGAGAGCGTAATTGCATCCGCGCGCGCCTGCTTGACGCCGATGTTTGCGCACAAGCCATGTACTGTGATGCCGGTATTCTCGTCAGGACAAACCATCAGACAAGCGCCGGGCACCTGGACGGCATTGCAATCGACAGACTTGATCTTCCTTGCGGGCGGTGGGCTCTTCGCGCATCCCGGCGGCATTGCTGCTGGCGTCGCAGCACTCAGACAATCATGGGAAGCAGCGATGCAGGGAGTTCCACTAGAAACCGCTGCGAAAACCCACCGCGAACTGAGAGAAGCACTGGAAAAATTTTCTGGCTGATTCTGTCGACAGAGACGCCGGCGACGAATAACAACAAAGGAGCGCATCATGACCCCATTTACCCGCCGTGACTTTCTGATCGCCAGCGGTGCCGCCGCGATCACTGGCCCTTGGGTCCACACCGCCCACGCTGCAGAATTCGAGTTCAAGTTCGGCACCAACCTGCCTGCCACGCACCCGCTGTCGGCACGACTGATCGAGGCCACCAAAGCGATCAAGGAGCAAACCGATGGCAAGCTGAATATTCGCGTATTCCCCAATAATCAGCTCGGTGGTGACCCGGCGATGTTCACTCAGCTACGCAGCGGCGCGCTGGAATTTTTTTCCGTCTCGGGTGCAAATGCGCTGTCGTCGCTGGTACCCAAGGCAGCACTGTCCGGCGTCGGCTTCGCCTTCAAAACGTATGATCAAGTCTGGCAGGGCATGGATGGCGATCTGGGCAAGCATATTCGCGCGCAGATCACAGGCGCAGGGCTAGTGGTGATGGATCGCATCTGGGACAACGGCTTTCGCCAGATCACCAACAACGTCAAGCCGATTGCCAGCGTAGCTGATCTGTCGAGCATGAAAATCCGTGTACCGATCGGCAAGCTGTGGATCTCGCTGTTCGAATCGCTGGGCGCAGCGCCCTCGGGCATCAGCTTCAATGAGGTGTATTCCGCGCTGCAAACGCGCGTCGTAGATGGACAGGAAAACCCGCTGGCGATCGCCTCAGTCGCGCGGCTGTATGAAGTGCAAAAATACTGCTCGCTGACCAACC
Source organism: Oxalobacteraceae bacterium (assembly GCA_010024875.1). Lineage (GTDB taxonomy): Bacteria > Pseudomonadota > Gammaproteobacteria > Burkholderiales > Burkholderiaceae_D > Pernthalerella. Next base: position 8,230 of record RGFZ01000072.1, read on the forward strand.
ACATGTGGGACGGTTTCTGGGTGCTGGCCAACAAGCGTGCATGGGACAGAATGCCAGCACGTGTGCAAGAGATCGCAGCCAAGAATTTCAATGAATTCGCACTCTTGCAGCGCAAAGATGTCGCCGAAATGAATTCGCAGCTGCGTAAATCACTGGAAGAAAAAGGTATGGTATTCAACACCGCCGATCCCCTCTCCTTCCGTGACAAGCTGCGTAGCAGCGGCTATTACGCGAACTGGCGCAAGGAATTCGGCGATGACGCATGGGGATTGCTTGAAAAAGCTGCCGGCAGACTTGCATGAGCGAACTCACCGACACACCACCTCAGGCACCCGCAGGCAGTCTGCTAGCGCGTCTCGACTCGGCGCTCGGCTGGCTAGTGGCACTGCCTGCAGCAGTACTGGTGGCCGTCGAAGTCGTGCTGTTGTTTACGGGCGTGATCGCCCGCTACGTCTTTCACAAACCGCTGATCATCGCTGACGAACTCTCCAGTGTTCTGTTCCTGTGGCTAGCCATGATGGGCGCAGCAGTTGCTCTGCATCGCAATGCACACATGCGCATGACCGCGCTCGTGAACGGCAGCGGCGATCTATGGCGCGCGCGCTGGGACTGGGCCGCCTGGGCTGCTTGTTTGTGCTTTCTGGCCCTGCTCGCCGAACCGAGCATTGGCTATCTGTTGCAGCAGCGAGAAATCGAACTGCCCGGGTTGTCGATCTCGGATGGCTGGCGCGCGGCCGCCATGCCGGTAGCCACCCTGCTGATGATCGTGATCACGCTGGTCAAACTCTTGATGCGCGGCACGCGTGAGACATTGTCTGCCGCACTGATCGCTGCTGTGCTTGCAGGCGCTTTGCAGGTCATCGGCCCGGTAATGGCCGATCTGGGGAATCTGAATCTGGTGATCTTCTTTATCGGCGTCGTAGGCACTGCCGTGATGCTGGGCGTGCCTATCGCCTTCGCTTTCGGGTTGGCGACTTTCTCCTATCTGTCGCTATCCACCTCGATGCCGCTGGATGTCGTCGTCGGACGCGTCGATGAAGGCGTGTCGCACCTGATCCTGCTAGCGGTGCCAATGTTCGTGTTCCTGGGTCTGGTGGTCGAGATGACCGGCATGGCGCGCACGATGGTCGCCTTTCTGGCCTCGCTGCTGGGCCATGTGCGAGGTGGTCTGTCGTATGTGCTGGTCGGTTCCATGTATCTGGTGTCCGGTATCTCAGGATCGAAAGCCGCAGACATGGCGGC
>RGFZ01000073.1 GCA_010024875.1 Oxalobacteraceae bacterium
TCTCACCGACCCATTGATACTCGATGTGAATCTCTCGTCCGCGCCAGTCGATAGGGAGATGCACTACAGCTCTCGCAACCTGAACCGCTGTATCTTGCCTGTCGCGGTCTTCGGCAGGTCAGTGACGAAGATGATTTCGCGCGGATATTTGTGTGGCGCGAGGCGAGTTTTTACGTACGCTTTCAGCTCAGCTTCAATGTGCTGGGCTTGTTGGGAGGGATCACGCAAGACGACATAGGCAATGGTCTTGATCAATCCTTTGTCGTCCGGTTTGCCGACCACAGCGCATTCAAGTACGGACTCATGCCCCATCAGCGCGGATTCCACCTCGATCGGCGACACATACTGGCCGCTGACCTTCAGCATGTCGTCGCTGCGACCGGCATAAATGTAATAGCCGTCGGCATCCATCAAATACTTGTCGCCGCTTTTGACCCAGTCGCCCTGAAAGGTGTTGATGCTTTTTTCACGCTGAGTCCAGTAAAGGTGTGCCGAGCTCGGACCTTTGATGTACAGATCGCCGACATCGCCGGTTCGTACCGGATGTCCTTGCTCCGAGCGCAGTTCGACCTGGTAGCCGTCCACCGGCGTGCCGGTAGTGCCATATTTCACCTTGCCGGCGTGATTGGAGAGGAAGATGTGCAGCATCTCGGTGGAGCCCAGGCCATCGAGTAGGTCGCAACCCGCAAGCGCGCTGAATTTTTCGCCCACGTCTTTCGGCAGCGCTTCGCCTGCTGAGGCGCAGACTCTCAGGCTCAGCTGCGAACGGGGCGGAAACTCTGGAGAAGCCAGCATCGCAACGTACAACGTCGGTACGCCATAAAAAACCGTGGGCTGGTGCTTGGTTAGGCGCTGGAACACAGCCGCTGGTGTCGGGCGTTCAGCCATCAGCAACACCGATGCACCGACCGACAAAGGGAAGGTCAGCGAATTGCCTAGGCCGTAGGCAAAGAACAGTTTTGCAGCGGAAAACACCAGATCGTCTTCGCGTAAACCCAGCACGGGCTTGCCATACAGTTCCGCAGTCCAATAGAGGTTGGCATGCGAATGCACAGCGCCCTTGGGCTGGCCGGTTGAGCCGCTTGAGTACAGCCAGAAAGCAAACTGATCGGCATGGGTGTCCGCATATCCATCTACTGGCAAAGGCACGGTATCGAGCAGCGCGCTGAAGCTGTGCTCGGCATGGTCGTCACCAGCGACGACGACAGGCACATGCAATCGTGCTTGTGCGAGCGCATCTTTGACGACGGGAAGCAAAGGTGCAGAGACGATGATCAGCTTGGCATCGCTGTGTCTGAGCATGTAAGCATAGTTATCCGCCGGTAGCAGGGTGTTCACCGGCACAGGGACGATGCCAGCGAACAGCGCCCCCAGAAAAGCCACCGGCATGTCCACGGTGTCCTGCATCACCAGCAAGATACGTTGCTCGGCGTGCAGGCCGCGTCGCATTAAACCTGCGGCGCAGCGTCTCGTGCTCAGATCGAGTTCGCCATAGTTAATCTCGCGCTGATCATCGCGATAGGCGAGTTTGTTGGCACGGCCTGAGTTCAGGGCCAGCAGGTGGCGAGCGAAATTGAAACGCTCTGGCGGAGCCCGGTGCGTTGTGTGCATAGCTTGTCTCCTCCGGCCGGCGGGTATCTTGTTGTTTGCCGTTCCGTTGTTACGCGTCTATTGTGCGCTATCGTTGTGCGATGGCTGTTTTTCTCACACCTTGAGTTCTGTGCTGTGTTGTTCAACCAATTCCAGTACATTTGACGGTGCCTGTATCGCACTCTTGCGATGATAGAAGGCGAGAGCGCGCAAGCCGCCCAATTCTTCACCGCCGCCGGCGCGCCCTGGGCCGCCATGGATAGAGCCGGGCATCACATTGCCATGGCCGGTATGCGTCTTGGCGACCTCGGGGCTGACCACGTGCACGCGGCCATGCGACGAGGCGAGCGCTTCTGCGGTGCTTGCCATCCACTGCAAATCAGCACTGTAGATCGATGCGACCAACGAACCCAGACCACGATGCGCGATATCGATGGCATGCGAGGCATTCTTGTAGCCGATCAGCGAAGATACGGGTCCGAACACTTCATGACGATGCACCTCTACCGCTGCATCCGCATCGCGTACGCCGAGCAGGGTCGCGCCCATGCATGCCGAATTTTCATCCGCATCGATCAGCGGTTGCGCGGTGCCGTCAAACAGCACGCTGGCTTCTGTGTTCAGCAGCGCGAGTCCTTCGCGCGCGCTGTCATATTGCTCGCGGCTGACCAGCGAACCCATGACCGTCTCGGCATTGCGCGGATTACCGACGCGGATCGCCGCCAGCTTGCCGGCGGCCGCTTCTGCAACGGCATGCATCACTGCTTTGGGTACCAGCGCACGGCGCGGCGCAGTGCAGCGCTGGCCGCTCTTGATTGTGATGTCACGGACGAGATTGTCGACGTACAGATCGAAGGCTGGTGTGCCGGGCAGCGCATCCTCGCCGAGCACGGTGACATTCAGGCTGTCAGCTTCGATATTGGTGCGCACCGAGTCGCGTGCGATGACGGGATGGCTGCGAATCTTTGCGGCAGTGTCCGCAGAGCCAGTGAAAGAGAGCACATCAAACGGTGTGAGCGCATCCAGCAAGCCCGCCGAGCTGCCACAAACGATGGACAGCGCACCTTGGGGAAAGACACCGGCTTCAATCACATCGGCCACCATGCGGTGCGTGAGCCAAGCGGTCACGGTCGCGGGCTTCACGACCACTGGCACACCGGACAGCAGCGCGGGTGCTGCTTTCTCCCACAATCCCCATGAAGGGAAATTGAATGCATTGATGAACAGCGCCAATCCGCGTATCGGCACCATCAGGTGCTGCGACTGAAACAGCTGGTCTTTGGACAGCATACTGGCGGCACCATCCTTCAGCGTGCGCGCATCGCCGAGCACTGCACCGAGCTTGGCGTAGAAGCCGAGCGTGAACAGGCCACCCTCAATATCGACTGCGGAATCGTTTTTCGTGGTTCCGGAGTTGGCGAGCGAGATCGCGTAGTACTCGTCTTTTTTGGTCTGCATCACCTTGAGCGCCTCGGACAGCATCGCCGCACGTTGCGCGTAGCTCATCGCCTGTAGCGCGCGCCCACCCTCGCTGCGCGCATAGGCAAAAGCTTCCGGCAGGCCGGCGGCTGCGCCGCCGGTGGTCGCGAGCGTCTCCCCGGTGACAGGATCGGCGATCAACCTCGTCGCGGTTGCCTACCGCGGGTGGGCCGTGGTCGTTGGTGTTTTTGGGTAATGAATTTATAATGCATCGAGAATTGAGTGTAAGTGCAATATCTTGCGTGCGTCAAGAATGCCTCCTGCCCGACTATGACAGCGTCATCCGCATCCGCAGAAAAAGACCCTTTCCTCGCCGCGCTCGGTGAGCGGCTCAAGCTTTTGCGCGCCCGCCGTGGCATGACGCGCAAATCACTCGCACAGCTTGCCGAAGTTTCCGAGCGCCATGTCGCCAACGTCGAATCCGGGGTCGGCAATGCGTCGATTCAGTTCCTGCGGCAACTGTGCGGTGTGCTGAATTGCTCTCTGGCCGAGATGACCGGCGACGAGACCGCCTCCTCTGCTGACTGGCTGATGATCCGCGAAATCCTGCGCGGCCGCAGCGAGGATGAGCTGGGCAAGGCGCGCTCGGTGCTGGCCGATTTGTTTGAGGCACCGACTAGCGAGTCCAGCCGCCGCCGCCGTATTGCCCTGATTGGCCTGCGTGGTGCAGGCAAGTCGACATTGGGCCGCATGCTCGCCGCGCACTGGAACGTGCCGTTTATCGAACTCTCGGGTGTGATTGAACAGATGGCTGGCTGCAGCATCGCCGAGATTCATGCGCTGTATGGTCAGACGGCCTATCGCCGCTACGAACAGCGCGCGCTCGAGGACGTGATACAGCATCATGCGCAGGCCATCATTGCCACCCCGGGTGGGATTGTGTCCGAGCCGGCAACCTTCAATTTCCTGCTGTCGCACTGCTACACGATCTGGCTGCGGGCCACCCCGGACCAGCACATGGCGCGCGTGCTGGCGCAGGGAGATTCGCGCCCGATGTCGGGTAATCGAGAGGCGATGGACGACTTGAAGCGCATTCTCGACAGTCGCGCTCCGTTTTATTCAAAGGCGGATTGCATTTTTGATACGGGCAGGGGAGAAGTTGGCGGCACGCAGTCGGCCCTGTCTGCACTGCTGGGTCAACTGGAGGGCGAAATCTGCTTGGGGCAGAAACACGCGGCTTGACGCTCTGCGCCTTCATGCAATATAGTGCGTTTATTGAATAATAAATGCAGCATATTGCAACCCGGAGATTCATGAGCGCTTCTTTCGTCGTCAACTACGAAACGTCCCCGGAAAAATACCGGCACTGGGCACTGTCGTCGGACGGTCCGATCGCGACCCTGACGATGAAAGTCGATGAGGACGGCGGTCTGTGCGAGGGCTACAAGCTCAAGCTCAATTCCTATGACCTCGGCGTTGATATCGAGCTGCACGATGCCGTGCAGCGGATTCGCTTTGAGCACCCCGAAGTGCGTACCGTCGTGATCACCGGCGGTCGCGACCGCATCTTCTGCTCGGGTGCGAACATCTTCATGCTCGGCAAGTCCTCGCATGCATGGAAGGTCAATTTCTGCAAATTCACCAATGAGACGCGCAACGGACTGGAAGACTCCAGCCAGCACTCGGGCCTGAAATTCCTAGCCGCTGTGAACGGCGCCTGTGCTGGCGGAGGCTATGAACTGGCAGCGGCGTGCGATGAAATCATTCTGGTGGATGACCGTTCCTCTGCGGTCAGCTTGCCGGAAGTGCCGCTGCTCGGCGTGTTGCCCGGCACCGGTGGCTTAACGCGCCTGACGGACAAGCGCAAGGTGCGCCATGATCATGCGGATATTTTCTGCACGACCTCCGAAGGGGTGCGCGGTCAGAAAGCCAAAGACTGGAAGTTGGTGGATGAGATCGTCAAACCGGCAGCGTTTGTCGAGACGGTTCGCGCGCATGCGCTGAAACTCGCGGAGCAGAGCGATCGCCCGGCAGATGGCAAGGGTGTGAAGCTCACGCCGCTGCAGCGCAGCTTCTCAGAGAATGGGGTGGATTATGAATTCGTCTCGGTGAAATTCGATCGCGCGGCGCGTACCGCCACGATCACCGTGAAGGCGCCCGCCAAGGATCAGCCTTCTGATATGGCCGGCATCGAGGCGGCTAGCGTGCACTGGTGGCCGCTGCAAATGGGTCGCGAGCTGGACGATGCGATCCTGCATCTCCGCACGAATGAGATCGACATAGGTACTTGGCTGCTGAAAACCGAAGGCGATGCCGAGAAAGTGCTCGCTTGCGACAAGAGCTTGCTCGCGCATCAGTCGCACTGGCTGGTCCGCGAGACGATTGGCCTGCTGCGGCGAACCTTTGCGCGCATCGATGTGTCGTCACGCAGTCTGTTCGCACTGATCGATGAAGGTTCATGCTTTGCGGGTACGCTGGCCGAGCTGGCATTTGCTGCAGATCGCAGCTACATGCTGGCATTGCCAGACACACCGGAGGCGGCGCCCAGGCTGGCGCTATCCGACATGAACTTCGGCCTGCTGCCGCTGATCACCGGGCAGTCGCGCTTGTCGCGTCGTTTTTATGATGATGACGTGCCGCTATCGGCAGCGAGAGCACAGATCGGCAACGCGCTGGATGCCGATGCGGCGATGGCGCTGGGACTGATTACTTCAAACCCCGATGACATTGACTGGGCCGACGAAATTCGCCTTGCACTCGAAGAGCGCGCCAGCATGTCGCCGGACGCATTGACTGGTATGGAAGCGAACCTGCGCTTCAACGGCAAAGAAAACATGGCGACCCGTGTCTTCGGCCGGTTGTCCGCCTGGCAGAACTGGATATTCAACCGCCCCAACGCCGTGGGCGAGGCGGGCGCGCTGAAAGTCTATGGCAGCGGCAGCAAAGCGAAATTCGATTTCGATCGTGTATAAAAATTCAAAGCATAAAAAAATTCAGACACCCCTAAAAATCTGTTGATCCCCGAGAGGAATTGTTGTGAGCTCTATTAACTACAGCGAAAAAATCCCGAACAATGTGAACCTGTCAGAGGACCGCACCCTGCAGCGCGCGCTGGAGCACTGGCAGCCGAACTACCTGCAATGGTGGCAGGACATGGGCCCCGATGGCTCTCAGAATTTTGATGTGTATCTCCGCACCGCAATCAGCACCACGCCGGATGGTTGGGCGCAGTTCGGCCATGTGAAGATGCCGGATTATCGCTGGGGCATTTTCCTCGCTGCGCAGGAAGAGGGCCGTAAGGTGAATTTTGGCGAGCACAAAGGCGAATCGGCATGGCAGGATGTGCCCGGCGAGCATCGCGCCAACCTGCGCCGCATCATCGTCACGCAGGGCGACACCGAGCCCGCGTCGGTCGAGCAGCAGCGTCATCTCGGCTTGACTGCGCCTTCCCAGTACGACTTGCGCAATCTGTTCCAGATCAACGTGGAAGAAGGTCGTCATCTGTGGGCGATGGTTTATCTGCTGCATAAATACTTTGGCCGCGACGGTCGCGAGGAGGCCGAAGCGATGCTCCATCGTCACTCAGGTTCTGAAGACAATCCTCGCATTCTCGAGGCCTTCAATGAAGAGACGCCGGACTGGCTGGCGTTTTACATGTTCACGTATTTCACCGATCGTGATGGCAAGTTTCAGTTGTGCGCGCTAGCCGAATCCGGTTTCGATCCGCTGTCACGCACCTGCCGCTTCATGCTGACTGAAGAAGCGCACCACATGTTCGTCGGTGAGTCCGGCGTATCGCGCACGCTGCAGCGTACCTGCGAGATCATGAAGCAACATGGCATCGAAGATCCCGAGCAAGTACGCCAGCAGGGCGTGATCGATCTGCAGACGATACAGCGCTATCTGAACTTCCATTTCAGCGTCACGATCGATCTGTTTGGCGCCGATCAGTCGTCGAATGCTGCGACCTTCTACAGTTCAGGCCTGAAAGGTCGTTATGAAGAGACCAAGCGTACTGATGATCATCAGCTCAAGGGCGATCACTACAAGATCCTTGAAGTCAAGGATGGCAAGCTGATCGAGAAAGAAGTGCCGATGCTGAATGCACTGAATGAGGTGCTGCGCGACGACTACATCAAAGATTCGATTGCTGGCATCAACCGGTGGAACAAGGTGCTTGAGAAAGCCGGCGTTGCATTCCGCCTGCAGGCACCGCACAAGGCATTCAATCGCCATATCGGCTCGTTTTCAGGCATGCGCGTCTCGCCCGATGGTCGCATCATTTCCGAAGCTGAATGGCAGGCAAATGTCCGCAACTGGTTGCCCAGCGAAGAAGATCGCGCTTATGTGGCGTCGCTGATGGGCCGCGTGGTCGAGCCGGGCAAGATGGCGAACTGGATTGCGCCGCCGGCCATCGGCATCAACCGCCAGCCGGTCGATTTTGAGTACGTGCGCTTCAACTGAGCAGCCGATACCCATGAGCGCAATGGAAACCGAGGTGCTGATTCGTCAGCACCTGATTGACCCCGAGGTCTGCATACGCTGCAACACCTGCGAAGAGACTTGCCCTATTGATGCGATCACGCATGATGATCGTAACTATGTGGTCGATCCGGCGATCTGCAATGGCTGCAATGCCTGTGTTCCGCCCTGTCCAACAGGGTCCATCGACAACTGGCGGACCGTTCCCAAATCGAATGCGTACTCGGTCGACGATCAGTTGCAATGGGATGAACTACCGGCGCAGCAGGAAGTCAGCGGCGAGGTGCTGACGTTCATCGCCCAAGACGAATCACAGCAGCAGAATGCGGCCGTGTCGGCGACTTCGGTGATCGCCCCGCATTCTGCCGAGAAGCCTCATCTGAATCTCTTCGATGTTCGCAATCCAGTCACGGCGACAGTCGCCGGCAATTATCGGCTGACGGCGGACGACGCAGAGAGCGACATCCGGCATATCGTGCTTGATTTTGGCAACCATCTATTCCCGGTGCTGGAGGGCCAGTCAATCGGAGTGATTCCCCCCGGCGTCGATGCGACAGGCAAGCCCCATTTTCTGCGCATGTACTCGATCGCGAGTCCGCGCGATGGCGAGCGTCCCGGCTACAATAATCTCTCGCTGACCGTAAAGCGGGTCGTCAGCGAGCAGGATGGCCGACTCATCAAAGGGATCGCATCAAACTATCTGTGCGATCTGAAAAAAGGCGATCGGGTACAGGTCACCGGACCTTTTGGCGACCGCTTCCTGATGCCCAATCATGCCGGCTCAAACTTGCTGATGATCTGCACCGGCACGGGCGCTGCGCCGATGCGCGCGATGACCGAGTATCGCCGTCGTCTGCATGCGCAGGGCAAAGGCGTTGATGGCCGTCTGCTGCTGTTTTTCGGCGCACGCAATCCGGATGAGCTGCCGTATTTCGGACCCTTGCTGAAACTCCCCCCTAGTCTTGTTGACAAGCATTTCGCATTTTCTCGCCTGCCCGGCGAGCCGCGTTGCTATGTGCAGGACAAGATGCGCGAGACCGCGCCGGCCGTAGCAGAGTTGCTGAAATCAGATACCTACATCTACGTCTGCGGCCTCAAAGGCATGGAGGCGGGTGTGATGGACGCGTTGCAAGACATTTGCACGACCGCTGGCATGAATTGGAGCGCGCTGCACCAAGCGATGGTGGTCGAGGGACGTTTCCATGTGGAGACCTATTGATCTGAAACACTCGTGGCGTCTCGCGTGCCGCGTGCTTGAAGCGTAGGTCTTGCCGCATCCAGTAAATTAAACATGCGCTCATTACGATTCAGTTGTGACAATAAGCGCTTGGTGATTTGCTGATATTGCTGTCGTATGAATTGATTTTGTGCTTTCACGACCGCAGCGATTTCAGTCATCAGATCTTCGCGTTTGCGCAGTAGAAAATCGACTGCCGATTGCTGTCGCGCGTTGATTTGGTCAGGGTCTGCGCCATGGTCAAGCAGCAGTGCAAGCAGTTGCTCATTGGTCGTGCGTGCTGCCTTGATCAGCGCTCGCTCACCGTTGATCAACACATCATTAGCTGGCAATCCAGTCAAATGGAATACGGTGTCGAGCTTCATGCCGTATTGATCCCGCCGGGGATGTTTCTCCCACTCGTGCAGCAGCTGCCCGATCAGCTGGGCCAGAGAATCATCAGTAAAGCTGAATCCCAGATCCAAAGCCATTTGCAACAGATTTTCAAAAGCTTCAGGTGATGTGTCGGTATGGGTCATCCCGAGCAGCTGCGCATCAAACTGCGCCTGTTCGTCATCCGTTGGTGGCTGATCGCACCAGTCACGAATCAGCTTTGCAGCTTTCACGATGGGTACATCTGCTGGTACCGGATAGCCAAAATATTCGCTGAGCTGAATGAGGATCATGAGTGTAGGCAATGGCAGACTTTTGCGCTCAGCGTGATCCCAGATTGATTCGATGAT
>RGFZ01000074.1 GCA_010024875.1 Oxalobacteraceae bacterium
CTCTAATGACATGGCCATCCAGACCAGCGTAGCGAGTGACTCGTCTGCCATGTATCCGGACGAGGCGAGCAATCCTGACACTTCCTTCGGGGTCATGTTGTCTTACGACTTTCTGCCAAACAGGCGGCCAAAAAAATCTTTGATCAGCATCCACACAATCGCCAGACCGTTGAGCTCGGTAACAGCTTGTGCCGTCGGTGCAGATGCAGCTGATACTGCACGGGCGGGCACCTCAGCAGCGCCACCATGGGTGGACAACGATCCCATATCTGCAGGCGTTGCCGCAACTGCCTTGATCTCGAAGTTTCCAGCGAACTGCGACAGAATCATGTCCGAAACCGAGTTCATCATGCGCCCCCCAAACTGCGCGAATTTGCCATTCACGATGACATCGGCCTTGCCCAGCAACTCAGTCGAGCCCTCTGGCCCGGGCACCAGCGTGGCGGTAAGGTGCATTGAAGCGGAGGACCCGCCCTTGTCTGCGCCCTTACCGACCATGACTAACGTGCGAGTACCCTGATCGACGGATATGACCTCGATGTCTCCAGCAAAGGCCGCAGTCGCGGGTCCGACTTTGACCTTCACGCTGCCCTTGTAGTGACTATCATCGAGCTTCTCTGTGATCGCAGCACCCGGCATACAGGTTGCCAGTTCAGTGATATCCGAAAGGACCCCCCAGCAGGCATCGAGGGGGGCTTTGATCGGATAGGTTTTGTCCAGGGTAACTTGCATCCGTGTGTTCTCTCAGTGGGTCAGACCGTGGGCCTTCAACTCTTTCCAGATCCGATAGGCTGTGTGTGGCATTTCGAGGTGCGTGACGCCTAGATGAGCAAACGCATCCACCATTGCCGCCGTGAACGTCGGGATGCTGCCTACGTGGGGGGATTCGGCAACACCTTTCGCTCCGATTGGATGATGCGGCGATGGCGTCACCGTAAAGTCGGTCTCCCAGTGCGGCGTCTCTACCGCAGTTGGCAGGAAATAGTCCATCAGCGTATTCCCTTGGATATTCCCCTGCGCATCGAAGGAGAGCAGCTGCCCCATGGCGACCGCAAAACCTTCGGTGAGCCCACCATGAATCTGGCCCTCGATAATCATCGGGTTGATCCGCGTACCGCAATCATCGAGTGCATAAAAGCGTCGTATACTGGTTTCGCCAGTGCCCTTGTCGATATCAACTACGCACAGGTAAATGCCGAACGGATAGGTGAAGTTCGGTGGATCATAATAGTGCACCGCCTCCAGCCCTGGCTCCATGCCTGCCGGTGGTTTGTTGTAGGCAGACCAGGCAATCTCTGACATGGTTTTGAACTTGTCCGCACTGCCCTTGACCTTGAAGCGATCGATTTCCCATTCTAGATCGTTCTCTCCCACCTCGAGCAAATGGGCGGCCAGTTTCTTAGCCTTCGCATGAATTTTCCGCGCGGCCATGGCGATCGCGGCACCCGCCACTGGAGTCGAGCGCGAGCCGTAAGTCCCCAGCCCGTAGGGTGCCGTGCTGGTATCGCCCTCCTCGACCTGAATCACCTCCGAGGGGATGCCCAGCTCAGTAGCAATGATCTGCGCATAAGTCGTCTGGTGCCCTTGTCCCTGCGTGATGGTTCCCATGCGGGCAATGGCGCTGCCAGTGGGATGTACCCTGATCTCGCAAGAATCGAACATGCCCACACCCAAGATGTCACACATCTTGGTGGGGCCGGCACCGACTACCTCGGTAAACGTCACCAGGCCAATGCCCATGAGCGTCGGGCAGTTCGGATCAGCCCGCTTGGCGGCCTGCTCAGCACGAAGCGCCTTGTAGTCCACAGCATTGAGAACCTTGTCAAGCGCGGTGTGGTAATCACCCGAGTCGTACTCAAAGCCGAAAGCCGAGGTGTACGGGAACTGTTCCTTGCGAATGAAGTTCTTTCGCCGGATCTCGGCCTTGTCCATGTTCAGCTTCTGGGCAAGCACATCGACCATGCGCTCGATCAGATAAACTGCCTCCGTGACTCGGAACGAGCAGCGATACGCGACGCCTCCGGGTGCCTTGTTGGTATAGACACCCTCGACCGTGCAATGCGCCGCCGGGATATCGTAAGAACCCGAGCAAATGTGGAACAGGCCAGCGGGGAACTTGGTCGGATCCGCACAGGCATCGAAGGCGCCGTGATCTGCGATCACATGGGTTCGTAGGCCGATTATCTTGCCATCAGCGGTCGCAGCGAGTTCACCCGTCATATGATAGTCACGCGCAAAAGCAGTCGAGGAAAGATTCTCGATTCTGTCCTCGATCCATTTCACCGGACGACCCAGCACGATGGATGAAACAATTGCGCATACATAGCCAGGATAGACACCCACCTTATTGCCGAAGCCCCCGCCGATATCCGGCGAGACGATTCGTACCTTCGACTCGGGAATCCCCGACAGCATCGATACCACGGTACGCACCACATGGGGCGCCTGGCTTGTCATGTAGGTGGTCAGTTCGCCGCGAACCGGATCAAACGATGCCACCGCGCCGCAGGTTTCCAAGGGACAGGGATGTACACGCGGATAGAGAAGTTTTTCCGATACCGTGACCGGTGCAGTCTTGAATGCCGCATCAGTCGCTTCCTTGTCGCCAGCATCCCAGGTAAAAATGTGATTGTGATGATAGCGATGACCGTGCGCGCCCTCAGTCTTGCCGACCAGATCTTCACGCAGTACCGGCGCATCCTTCTCTAGTGCCTTGAACGGATCAATCACGACAGGCAGCTCTTCATACTCCACCTCGACGGCCTCGACACCGTCGGCTGCAATGTAACGATCATCGGCGAGAACGACAGCGACCTCCTGCATCTGGAAGTGAACCTTTTCATCAGCAAGCACGGCCGCGACATCCCCGGCCAGCGTCGGCATCCAGTGCAGTTTGAGCGGTTTGAGATCATCTGCTGTGAGAACGGCGATCACACCGGGAATGGCGAGTGCTTTTTCCTTGTTGATTTTCTTGATACGCGCATGTGCCAGCGGCGAGCGCACAATATCCATGTGAACCATGCCGGGAAGCTTGATGTCGTCAACATAATTGCCCTTACCTTGAATGAAACGAGCATCTTCCTTGCGCAGGCGCGAATCGCCCATGCCTTGCAGGGCAGCCTTTCGATCGGGTGCATTCATGAGAGTCTCCGGTAAATTTCGATGCGCTCAGGCAGTGACAGGCTTGTGCGCGTCCTCGCGCAACTTGGCTGCAGCGTACTGAACTGCTTTGATAATGTTCTGGTAGCCAGTGCAACGGCAGAGATTGCCTGACATCCCTACCCGTATTTCCTCTTCGGTCGGATCTGGATTGTCTTGCAAGAAGCGGTAGGCACGTATGAGCATGCCCGGCGTGCAGAAGCCGCACTGCAGACCATGCTCTTTGTAGAACCCCTCCTGGACAGCGTGAAGCACCCCCCCCGTTGCCAGGCCCTCAACCGTAATAACCTCGCTACCTTCGCACTGGACCGCGAAGCAGGTGCAAGCCTTGACGGATTCACCGTCGATATCCACCGTACAGGCACCGCAGTGGCTGGTTTCACAGCCGATGTGAGCCCCCGTCAAATTCATTTTTTCGCGTAAAAAGTGCACCAGCAGCGTGCGCGACTCAACGGCTTCTTCCACCTTCTTGCCATTAATGGTCATGGAGACGATTTTCTTGCTCATGAGGTCTTTCTCCTATTTATATTATTGGCAGTGAGCGACTGCGGCAGCGATGGCACGACGGGTCATCTCACCCGCCATCGCTGTCTTGTACTCGGCATCACCACGTAAGTCTTCGGCCGGGTCGCAAATCGAGCGCACGCTCTGGGCGACCTTGTCCATCAGAGCGGGCGTGATCTGCTGACCCAGCATCAGCTGTTCCGCAGCAGTTGCACGTAGCGCAGTCGGCGCGACATTAGTCAAGCCAATGGCGACATGCGCGACCTTGCCACCAGACATCTGCAGCACCACCGCTGAAGCCGCTGTAGCCCAGTCACCTGTTTTGCGCTTGAGCTTGTGGTAGGCGTAGCCGGTGTTAGGGGCAAACGGAGTGATCTCGATAGAGACCATGATTTCATCCTCGGCCATATCCGTCATATAGGTGCCGTGGAAAAAATCCACCGCCTTGACTTTGCGCTGACCACTTGGGCCCTGCAGCACAAAGGTCGCATCAAGCGCCATAGCAATGGCGGGATGGTCATTCGCCGGATCCCCGTGCGCAATATCACCACCTATCGTGCCCCGATTACGGACCTGTGGGTCCGCGATAAGCTTGGCTGCTTCCGGCAGAAGCGGTACTTTTTTCTGAAGCAATTCAGAAAACAGGATTTGGTTCTCGGTAGTCATTGCCCCGATCTTGATCAGCCCACCCTCCTCCTTGATGCCTCTGAGCTCAGGAATTTTGTTGATGTCAATCAGATTGGCGGGTTCGGCGAAGCGTAGTTTCATCATCGGCAGCAAGCTGTGGCCGCCCGCGAGAATCTTTGCCTCGCTACCGAATCGCGACAACAGCGATACCGCTTCTGACACAGTCTTTGGGCAGACATCGCCGTGAAGCCAGACAGAGCGGGGCCGCGATCGTCGTTGGACGCATGATTGCCTATCGCGTAACTAATCAGTATTTTTTTATACCGACAAGATATCCTAACACTGAATAAGTGGTATACAGCTACTTAATATGCGAGCGGCACTCAAAATTAACGTTAACCAACTGGCAATACTGATGCTGGCGCTGTTTATTGGCCTATCTCTTTATCAGGCTGACAGCGCCGGGGCCGAGGACATTCAGCTTCTGGCGTTGACCCTGTTCGGCGTGGTGTCCGGCTGCGTCGCCCTCGCATGGCTTCGCCCCCAACGAGTCGGCCTGTCACCACCCAATGTGATGCTGTCTCTGGGTATTGGGGGCATGCTGCTTGGCTTGATCTGGGATACGACGCGAACCCCCATCGCTTTGTTAAACAGCTTGTGCGTGTCGAGCTCATCGTTTGATCTGATCGACTCGATGCTGTTTCACGCCAGCCTGTTTCCTGGAATGCACGCGCTGATGCTCGTCGGCGGCATCAGCGCGATACCCACACTCCGCAGGCTTCGTCCAGAGTGCCGGCGGCTGTGCTCAATGCTGACCCAAAACGTTCTGTGCTCGAGTTGGATGCTCGTCGGCATGACCGTGGGGTCGACCGTATTCGTTCAATATATTCGGACGATCAACGGCATGTCCGTCACCAACATGCTCGCCGGGATGTTCACTGGCATGGTGTGGGGAATGGTGGTGAGTGTCGGTCTTTACCGACTGTTCTTCGTCATGCGAGATCGGCTCCAGCGCCAAATCGGCTGAGGCAACCAACCTCACTTCGCTCAGAATTGCATTTCTAAAAAGACAAACCGGTTTGACTGCCGCGCAAGTATCGTCCGCTGTTAACATGACGGATCAGACGCGAGGTTTTTCATGTCAGTACAACTACTTCACCCTTCCCGCACTAACGACCTCATATGGCAGGCCAAGGTCCATCTCGCCGCAGCTCTGCGCCTCGCGGTTCTCGATGGCCTTGAGGAGGGTATCGACAATCATTTCACGATGATCGTCCCTGGCAGAACCGACCAGTACCTGCTGCTGCCCTATGGTCTGCATTGGTCAGAAGCCCGTGCGAGTGACATCATCGTCTTCAACGACGCCGGGGAGACCGATGACCACTATCAAGGGCTCGCCAAAACCATGGCAGAAGGCGAGCGATTAGCAGGTCTCTTGCAGAACAAGCAGGTGATGTTCCTCAAAAATCACGGCGTGATCACCGTCGGCGACACGGTGGCGCAAGCCTACCGGCGCTTGTACAAGCTCGAAAAAGCTTGCCAGACGCAGGTGCTGGCCATGAGCAGCGGACAGCCGCTTGAGGTCATGAGCGAATCGGTCATCGCCGAGGTCTTGCAGCGAGCACCGGAAGACAGAATGTCGCGGTCTTGGCCCGGTTAACCTAATTTAGCACCATTTGTTTTAATCAACACTATCTGATCGACGCGACCCATAGCATAGAACCTATTCCGTAGATAAGCGCGATGATGACACCACCACCGATTAGCAGGGTGATCGAATCCGCGATCTGCCGTTTAAGTTTGCTTTTTGAGCGGATCTGAGCAATCTTCTCCAGCTCCAGTTCACGAAACTCTTCGATACGACCTTTTTGGAACTCCTCGACTATGGCTGATCGACGCCGAACCATCTCTTCGTAGATAACGCCATTGCCGGTGTAAATGAGCAGTTCTTTCAAATCAGTTTCCAGCTGAACAAGCTTTTTCGAGCGCATAAGCGAAATAAACTCATCCTCGGTTTTTTTGCTTTTTTTATTTTTTTTATTCAGTGCATCCTCAGATTTCTCCTGGATTACTGCAATCAGGATCTCGCCCTGCGCCTGAAAAAAACGCGCTAGATCGGGTACGCAATCCTGAATGTCACACCCTGCAGTCATTAGCGCCATCGATTTTTGCATCGCATCTTCTGCAGTGGCAAAGGCCGCATCCACATCGACTGACACTTTCAAATGCGATGTCTCGGCAGACGTCGAGGGAATTCTCGGTGCTTGCGGCAATTCAGCGATACTCACTTTTTTCTCCCGAAGAATCAAGTACGAACGCGGCTTGATACGAATTGCGATAAGCTCGGCGGCAAACGATCGTCACTCACCTTTTCCGCATCGCCCGAGAGATCCTTTTTATCAGTACGGCGGTTTGCCAAGCGTTGAAGCATGAACCGGTCTAACACGGTTCCTGCATCCCGGTGTTGAATCGATGACAACAAACGCTGCGGAATGGCAGGCTGCAGAGGAATCCGACTCAGCAAATCGCCAATCGCCTGCGCAAAATCTAAAAAATTCTGCCGCGTGTCGGTATCAGTCGAATTGAAAATGAACGTGTTTCCAAAATACTCTTGCGCGTCAGATGAATAATTGACAGGTGGTGCTAGGAAAAATTCGATATTGAAAACACGAGACAACATCAATTCGTAAGCATCGATCTCACGTATCCTGCTTGGCGCGATCACTAGTTTGGGTGGAGTTCTGGTCTTACTTTTAAGCACATGCGCGAATCGCTCCAGAAAATCCATGGTGCTGTCGACCTCGATACTCGATAGAGAGCAGGGAACGATTAGCAGATGAAAATCATAGAAAAATTCTTTTGGCAGCAAGTCATTCCAAGTCAAATCCGTCACTACCAAGTCATTGACCTCAGCGGCCTTGCGAACGAGACGGCTGGCATTCAACGCATTGATACCTTGACTCGCACCAAGCTCAAGCTCATAAAGTGCATCAGCGACACAGGCCTCCTCGGCGCCGCGAAACCATTTGGATGACGTCGCCTGTCTGTCGAGATCAACCAGCCCTGTCCTGCGCCCCAGCACTTGACGAAAATAGGCGGCCAGATTGGCAGATAAAGTGCTTTTACCTACCCCGCCCTTTTGGCTAGTGATTAATATCTTTTGTGCACCACGTTGCATGGGAATGTTGACTGGCGGTCTAAAGTGGGAAGGGTAGTTCAACACAATACTAAAGTATAGTCAACGAACTATCTGCGACCGTGGCACCTCGGTGCAGTGACCTGATGACTGAAAGCCTTTGCCTATTGGGGCAAAAGCCTATAAATTCCCCCCTCCGCCCCACGCATGCGAGTCATCTGCGAAGCAGCGCATTAATTATCATTTTGAAATGAAATCAGCATTCGTCATTATTGAAGACCACCCGCTCTACAGGGAAGCTCTGCTGGGACTGCTAAGAACGAGCTTTCCCAACCATAAGGTGAGAGCGGAGCCAAACCTGGAGTACGGATGCCGAGCAATCATCGAAGAAAACAAGCGCAGCAAGTCGCCCTGTGTCGCTTTACTGGATCTGACACTGCCCGATGTATCCGGCATCGCCGCAGCTTACCGAGTGGCAGAGCAGTTTCCAGAAAATCCTTTAGTAATCGTCTCCGCCAGCGACGATTACCTCCAAGTGACCTCTTGTCTGGACGCAGGGGCTAGGCTGTTCGTTAACAAATCCGCGCCACCTGACCGCATCGTTGAGGCGTTGAAGCAGGCGATTGATGACGATCTGCCTTCGGCACGATGGATATCTGCCGAAGGTCCTCGATCCGTCGATTTGCGTCATGCGATCAGACTGACCGACAGGCAGCGTGATGTGCTGCGCTTGGTGTGCGAAGGCAAGACCAATCGCGAGATTGCCGAGGAACTCAACCTGGCAGAAATCACGGCAAAGGCGCACGTCAGCGCTATCTTTCGGGAACTAAAGGTGGTGAACCGGACTCAGGCTCTGCTAGCAGCGCAGCGGCTCGGATTTCTGGTGGGCGATAGCTGATTATCGCTTGGCGAGTCGGGACAGCTGATTGCCAAAAGCGAGCACATCCCCCTCGAACAGTCGCTCGACAGCATTTTTGGAAATCAGCTCCTGGCGTAGCGCAAATCGACGCGTATGGTCATTCGCCAGCTTAACAGCAGCATCTACATAATTCTCTGCGGTATCCGTGATCAGATCCTCGGGCAATCCCAGGCGCCTGAACAAAGCCGCATCGATATGCTCCAGCACCTCTGGGCCAGATTTGCAAACCCCCACCAGACCCAAATGCGTCATGTCGACCAAACCATTGGTGTTCCCGAAAGGGAAAGGATTGATGTACATGTCGCAGCAGCCGATTGTCTCGAGATACTGCGAATACGGCTGATGGGGATAGATCACCGCATCTGGTAAGTACAAGCGAATGAGGTTACGTGCCTGGATGAAAACGAAGCCCTGACCGAAGCCCAACAGAAAATGAAACTGTACC
>RGFZ01000075.1 GCA_010024875.1 Oxalobacteraceae bacterium
TCGCCGACATAGTCTTCCTCAACAACGATGAAATCGACATACTCCGATCGAGTAGTCGCTGGATGACCCAACGCCACCAGCTGAAGAGGTGCCAGTCTAAGATTGGTGACAAACAAGGTAAGCGGAAACATGCCGACGCTGGGCATGTATAGCACTGCAGGCTCAAGCCGCTTCGCGACCTCTCTCACAGCCTGCGTGGCTGCAACGGCGTCTCCGGCCTGGATTTCCACAAACTCATCAAACACTGCCCTTCCCGCCGCATCGACAGTAGCGGCATCCCCTAGACCCACTAGATGAAAGTGCTTCTTGCAGCCCTCCATAGATCGTGAATGCGTGCGGTAAATCGAATGCTCTGAGGAAAACCACTCAAGCACGACCATCATGACAGGTTTACTGTCTCCTTTTTTCTTCCCACTGAGTTGGGGAATTGGAAGATCATTGATACCAAGCTGATCGAGCTTTTTCCGAATTAGACGATTGATAGGCGCCTTGATTGCGTGACGCCCACTCATATCGGCATAGCTGCAATGCATGTAAACATCGTGCAGAATACCAATAGGGAGAAAGCTGAGATCCTCAACTTCATCCAGACGCGGCGGGAGCCATTCGAGCAGCACCTCCCGCTTTCCATGTGCTGCCGGAGAGCCAAGAAAACGCGGCGACATCAGCACAAATGCGAGACAAGCCGCTAATCCTTTGTTGTAACTCCAGAGATTGTTTAGGTCGACCGGAATTTCAGACTCTGGAGAATACAAAAGACAGAATTTTAGAATAGATCGCTCGTCCAGCTTCAGCTGATCGGCTCCAGCCCCCTCAAGATTGAGCAATCGAATAATGTGGTCGGTGTTACGAAACGGACTGGCGGCGAACAGCGAGGCAATCCAGCGCTGCCAAGAAATCATCACTCCATACCCTGTATCCGACAGATGAAATGATGGGTCGGAGAAAAGGCAGGTAATTGCTGAGCAGATACGCGTCACGATGTGCGTATCCAATTCGGCCATGTCTAGTAATGCAGAGATCCTGACAGAGAAATCCTCCCGAAGACTTCCATAATTTCTGTTCAAAAGATCAAGTAACTTGGCCATCTCTCGGGCGGCTTCTTCATGTCTTCGTGAGTACGCTGCCTCCTCAAACAAATCAAGAGAAAAAATGGTCTCAGTCATGGAGATGTTGTCGAAAAAAATTGACAATTAGTGCAGCATCAAGGTAGGTCTCGATAATTCCTGGGCAATCGCTTCAATAAGCTCTTGAGCCGACAAAGGCTTAAACAGTATGCGATAACCATACTGACCAATCACCTCAATGACCTGACGGGAAGTTTCGCCCGTAATGAGGAGTGCCGGGATATCAGTATTGAACTCGTGTCGGAGTAACTCGATAACATCGACGCCGGTCTCGTCCATTAAGCGAAAGTCAGAAAGAATCAAATCTGGCACCTGTTCGATATTTATAAGTCTGTGAATAATTTCATCTCCACTAGCGGCCTGAATAACTCTGGCACCGGCCAGTTGCAACACGCTGGAAGTAGAGGCCAAGATTTCTGGATCATCGTCGACAATAACGATCATCAAACCTGCTGGTAACGAATCGAGCCGGGAAAAAGAAGTCCCCGAGGAGGGATCGTGCGCTACTCCTTCCCTCGCGGTGGGCAGCTTCAGTGAAAAAACAGACCCTCGACCCTCCCAACTATGACAGTGAATTTGGGTATCCATCCTGTTCGCAAAGCGCTGCGCAATAGCCAGCCCCAGACCAAAACCGTGACCTAATTGTTTATTTCTTTCCGAACGTTTGTCATCGGGATGTATCTGAAAGAACTCTTGAAAGACTTTTTCTCTCAATTCACGGGCTATACCGACACCAGTGTCTACGATACGAATCTCAACCGCCTGCGATCTTTTCAGCGCGTGCAATCTAACACCACCGGACTGTGTGTTTTTTAACGCGTTTGAAATAAGGTTCCGTAATAACCTCTCTAGCGCATTAGCGTCAGCCATCACATACAGCGTGTCACCTTGGGAAATTTTCAAATGAAACGATAACTGGAGCTCTGCCGCCACAACCGAATACTCTTGTTCAAGCCGTTTAAGCATGGGATGCAATTCGATCGACTTGATATCAACAGGTGTGACACCTGCGTCAAGCCGGGACATATCCAGCAAGGTCTCGAACATCTCATTCATATAACTGACCGTAGCTGACAACTTCTGTATCTGAGATTTAAGCTCAGGGATTGGCAGCCAACGAGTGGTCTTGGTTTCTACCATCCGATCAAGAGAGGCCACATAGAGGCTGACCGCATGCATAGGCTGCCTCAGATCATGGCTGACCGCTGCAAGAAAACGGGATTTTGCAGAGTTGGCACTGAGCGCCTCTTCATGCTTGATGGTGAGCTCCTCCAGCAGATGCTCAATATTCTTTCGCAGATCGAGATTCAAAGAGAAAAACACACTGAACCGTATAGCAAACATGGTCGATACGATACCGACTAGCAACATCAGAAAGCTGATGTTTTCTATCTCGGAAGACGAACCCATCAGCATCATGAAGGGCACGCTCCACACTGAGAAAGTAGAGAATGCGAGATAGCAAGGAAAATACGGGCTATACGCGTGTAATCCCCCAAACAGCAAAGCGACAATCGCCATCAGATACATGAATTGTCCGCTCTGGTTAAGATGAGGCACCAGCACCAGCCAGCCAATCCCAAAAACAAGTCCTGCAAGCGCCGTGCTGAGCAAATAGACACGGAGATAGCGCCTAACCTCGGCCATTGACGACGACTGAGTAAATGCGCTCGGGTTCGAGAGCATCAAAGAGAGGCGAATTAGTGCGGGGGCCACAGAGACACCAAGCCACGTGAGCAACTCGGTTGCAATCGATGAATCCCAGATTAGTATGACAAGTCCGGCCGAAGTCCCCAGGCTACCGATCATTGCAATACTGATGTTGGCTTGCAAATGCGCCGCGCGGGCCGCCAGCATGACATCGCTTGACGAGAATAAAATTGATAGCTCCAACCTGCGATGCGCAATGAATCGTTTCAGGTAGGCGAGCATGCGCAAATTCGTCATGCCGGCACAATCTCGCTACGCCATTTCACCCACGATCCATCGTTAGGCGGCACTTCCGTTTTAAGTGAGAAAATCCCCTCGGGTGGCACCACAAATTCAGGACTTCGATGGCTACCCACCCGCTGCTCATGATCATCAAAAAATACGAAATGCGCCATGGCGGATTGGGCTAGCTTACCTGCATTAGCCACTGTGAGAGTAATGATCTTGGGATTGGCTTCCGTATTCACGTCTGCTGCAGCCACATAAAGACCTCGCTCATTCAGTTCCTCCTGCCCGGGCAATTGTCGGGTAGAGCGATCCTTTTGGTGAGATCCAGATAAAGACCCATAACGAATCGAGCGGTCTATCAACTGAATTTTACGACTCAACCACGTCATTCGGAGAAGCAGAACCAGTAGCAAAAAGACTCCAAGGAAAACAACTGCGGCCGATAGTAGTGCCACCGGACTCATTATCATTCGCTGAACGGTCAGAATCAACCGTGAATCGAGCTCCGACCAAGTTGCCTGCCATTGATCAAGCTGTAGCTGCCGTTGCTGTCGTTGTCGCCATTGCTCGGAAAGGTAACTCAAGGCGTCAACCGCATAGAGCTCTAGCCCATCACTGGCAATTTGCCCGACGAAGTCGTCTCTGGTGAGTCCAACACAAATAAAAGCTGGCGCTGATGACAGAAAAGCTGCTTTATCGCTGACCCCACCCATTGCGAGCGAGAGGTAATGACGAATAACTGATCTGGACGGCGCCAGAATCTCGCCAGGCACACCTCGCTTTACGGAGAGTTCGAATGCATTTTTTTGCAAGCAGCTAAACAGTTGCTCTGCCGCGGCCTCTGCTTCAATTTCCGATCTTGAACTAGGCTCAGACCGATCCGAGCGATGAAAAAAGCGCTGCAGAAAGTCCTCGCTTGTCATCGCGAGTGGAGGCGAACTCACTGTTACGACTTTTTGCGTCTCCGTAACGGGTGCGAGCCACTGTTGAGTCGCCAATCCCGCCATCAAGATAGCAGCCGCTAATGCACTGATCGCACCAAGACCCAGCACGACACGTGAGAGGGACAGGCTTGTGTCTTGGCTCTTTTTGGACATCGAATTCTGGCTCGGGGTCAGGGTGTGACTCTCGATACACACACACCGAGAAACAGGCGAGCAATCCTTATTATCTCTACAACAGACATAGGAAGTTTACACTACTTTAGTATTAATTCTGAGCGCAGCCAGAGCCCTTATCTCTCGCATCGCTCTTATTGAATGCGCGCGGTTGACTCGTGCAAACTAAGATTCAATGGGCAGAAATTGCTTTTTTTAAAATCATCGAATTATAATAGATACTTTAGTATTATGTATAAAAGACATAAAAATTAAATTATTAATAATAATCTCTTGTGCAAAAACGTCGACCATCCATGGGGATTCGAATGGTGAGAAACTCAAGCGTGATCATCGCAGCACTGCTGTTTTGTCACTCCGCAGCCGCAGAGTGGACCAAGGTCGGCGAAAACATTCGCGGTACAGCATTCTATGTTGATAAAGAGACCATCGAAGCGCAGGGGAACACGAGAAAACTTTGGGAACTGGAGAGCTTTCGAGAGCCCACCAAGCAGGGAATCTCCTCCATCAAGGTGAGGCGAGAGTATGACTGCGCAAGGGAAGCCGTGCGCTACATCACGTATACAGCCTATAGCGGAAAGTTCGCCGATGGCGAACAACTTGGCGTCGTCAACAATCCTAGCGCCTGGGATCCGGTACCTGGCAATCCCAGCGGTCGTGCTGCTTACCGCATGGTATGCCACTGACCCTGATCTATCTGAGACTGTAGATCGCGGCGCTAGGCGTAAAATTCGCTTGGGCCATCGCAGATTTACCTGGATCCCGCGCGAACTGGCTTTGCAGTAGTCCGACCAGCGCAGAGGCAAAACCTGCCGTGTAATTGGGACCTGGTGTAGTGCCCGGCTGGTCTGTAGCCAATTGATCAACTGCAGCAGAAAGACGGGCGCTGACTGGCGGCAGCGACGCCTGAAGATCCGAGAGCGAATCCTGCGCATAACTTAGCCCAGCCAATGCCGATAACGAAGCCTCGCGTGACAAAAGATTGTCTTTCTTCACGTATGACAAAATTGCCCCAGCCGCATGCGATTGTAATTGCGCTGTCTGGGTCACTGGGCCAGCGACTTTCCAGTTCAGCGCCAGATACGCCCCCTCTTGGGAAATCGTGAACGGTGCGCGGTCGTAGGAAGGATTGGATACGAAGCCGAAGATCAAATCTGAGAGACTCGCCCCCTCCTCCATCATGCCGGAATACAGGGAAACATCACCCAAACTCAGGCGCATGTTGTGGCCGCCAATCGTCGACGGCCGAACGTAAATTCTCTGCAGCTCAGATAGGCCACCGGTCACTGAAGGCTCTTCTCCCTGTCTGGTTTCGGTCGAATTGAATAATGAGGTGAGTGATGGATCGGCAATCGATAGAAAGGCATTCTGATTGACCGCGCCAGATGATTCCCAACTCAGAATCAGGGTGTCTGTTGCTGCACTAGAGGCGCCGGAGGCGCTGGCAGTGATTGTGAAAGGCATATCGCCATAGGCAGAGTCTGCGGCCAGCGATGCCAACAGATCATCCACGGTCGCATTGCTGGCCAGGCTGGTTGCTGACACAGTTTGCGCTCCCCAACTGAGGGTCACGTTCTTTCCCTGGATCTTGCTGGCCTCTATCGATATTTGCTGGATCTCTTTGACCGCCGGTGTGCTAACTGCGGCGGCACCTGCAGTTGTCTGAGAAGCTGTCAACGTCGTCGTGGTATCGGGTAAGGTGATTGTCGCTCTCGGGCTCGTGCCAGCGGCGCCTGTCACCGTTTCGGCCGCAGAGAGGTTGCGGTAAAAATCCAGATAAGCTGTCGGAAAAGACGCCTGGGCGGCACTCCAATCCATGCTCAGCGCAGCGGTATAGTTCCAAGGATCCATGTGAATGATTGAGATATCGGCAATCGACGAATAATCTGGATCTCTCATGAAATCCGCCGCTAATTGCTGATAAATTTGATAGCCCTCATAATTGCCATCGGTGGCAGTTTCCGAACCCGTCAGCGGATCGGAGCTCAATACGGTCGATCCAAACACTAGATTAGCTCGGTATCCAGACAAGCCGGCTGTATCAATGAAGCTCCATGACTGGTGTACCTCAGGATAGAGCCAGCCATTGAAATTCCATACTGTGTTGCCCGTGTAGTCTGCTGTCTGGGCATTCCGGGTAATCGACAGTGATGCCGTGCCAGATTGATTTCCTTCGCTATTCCACACCAGCGTCAAGCCATTACTCGTATCCGTCGATACCGTGAAGCCCGGGCTACTTGCCGCCTGAGCGATCTGGGTGTTCAGTCCCGTGGCCGCATCACTCAAAGAATTCAGATTACTTTGTCTGGACCACCAGGTGGTGGTCGCGCCATAGGGAAGCTGCGCGGTGAAACTGCTAGTACCGTAACTCAACGTCACTTTGTCAGCATTACGAAGATCGGTCGCGCTAATCTGAAAAGTCTGCTGCTCCGAGGTTCCCGCAGTCGTGATCGAACCCGTTGCATTCCAGCTCAGTCGTATGCCAGAGGTGTAGCCAGTCGAGACACTACTGTTCTGCGCGGTGATCTCAGAGGCCGTGAAGGGTGCTCCCGACGCAGCCGTGTTCAATGCGCTGACCAGATCGGACATCGTAGCGGTCGATGACAGCGTTGGGGTGGTGTAAGTCGCACCGCCAAAGCTGACGCTGACTGGTTTTCCTTGGATGTCCGCAGCCGATAATGAAAACTCTTGAACCTCTGAGGCAGCGGTAACTTGTGCCACAGAGGTGTCGGCGGCGTAGCCGACCGTGAAACGACCGTCGCTGGGATTAAAGATGTATAAAATCTTCGGTACGTGATTACCGGTTGTTTTCCAAGTCAGTTTCAGACCAGAGGAATCCGAACTCGCGATGACTTCGTTTCCTACGGTCGAGCTGTTGATGCTGGTAACCAGTCCAGACAGGGTGCCGTTAAAACTGATATTTGATGCATTATTGGTCTTATCACCCCCTGCACCGCTGGTCATCGACCAAGACGTCGCCCCAGAGAGATGCGAGTCGCCAGCAATGGCATAGGTCTCGTACTGATAACTTCCGTTGGTTCCTGCGCTTGCCTGCAATGCCGTTGTGGACGATGAGGATTCCAAGCTCAGAACCCCTAACTGGCTGACGGCACCCACGCTAAGCCATTGCAGTAAAAGACCCGTGTTACCGTTGTTGGAGACAGTGAATCCGGCAGCGGAGTAGTCCGCGTCTGATTGCAAGCCTGTGACCAAATCGTCAAGCGTCGCATTCGATGCCAGCGTACCGGCACTCAGCACAGTGCTGCCAACCGTCAGTGTGGGCGTTTTGCTTTGTATCGCGGAAGCCAAGAGGCTGATACTTTGCTGCTCCGCAGTGCCGGCTATCGTCTGTGCATTGGCACCTCCGGTAGTGACTATCGCATCCACCACCGATGGGTTCCTGGTCAATGTCAGCGACGCCGTGCCACTCACGTTAACCGACGATTGACCAGTGATCTGTAATGCGGTGCCGCCATCATGGGCCAATGTAAATCCCGCACCAGCATAATCCGTGTCACTGGTAAGCGCTGCCACCAGATCGTCGATGCTGGCGTTTGCACCTAGCGCGCCTGAATTAAGCGTTATCCCGTTAAACGATAGCTCTGCGGTCATGTCGGCGACCGTCGCAGTGCCCAGCTCGATCGTCTGTATCTCTCGAACGCCGGGCCCCAGGCTACCGGCCACCAGTTCACTGGTGATCATTCTGCGGCTGGCTTTTTTCAGGTTGGGCAAGGTGATATCGATGGTACGGTTGTCACCCACTGCGAAACTGAGCAAGCCGTCACGCCTATCGCCCGCAGTGCCGTCGAACAAGCGCTGCCCATTCCATCGTGAATTGCTGATCAGGGTCTGCAGACTGCTGAGTTCCTTCTGGTACTTTGTGTTGAGCAGAGTGCGCTCAGCGCCGGCCAGCGCCTGATCGCTGGCTCGCAGAGCCAGCTTGCGCAGTGAAAGCAAGTGGTCTGATACTTCCTGCGTTGCTTGCTGCACTGCGTCCAATGCAGACTGCGCAAGGTGTACGTTCGCGATGAAACGCTGCCGGTTGAGTGCATCCAGCTGCGATCGACTGGACACCGAGGCCACATAGTCGACCCCGGGTACCGCGCGAGTCATTGCGTTCACTGAAGCAGATAAGGGCGTCGGGGCCGAGCCCGCCACGGAGCTGACGCCAGAGCGCCCTATCAACGCCAGATCAAGCGCGGAAAGATTGGTGTTGATGCTTGCCATACCCCGAGGATGGCATATACCAAAGTATTAGTTCTATGGGGTGGCGACAAAGCACCGCTGAACTGGTGTAAAGACTGTAAATCGACCTCGAATGCCGGGTCCATAGCCGCGTAAACGCGACTCGCTGGTGCCGGCAAAGATTTTGCGGATCTCGTCCCAAATGCCGACATAGGTCGCAGGGCACGAACGCGGCGTTTTGCCGATCGGTGTCTGGTCGACTTCGAGCACGCG
>RGFZ01000076.1 GCA_010024875.1 Oxalobacteraceae bacterium
GTCTTGAAAACCGGCGAGGGTTTGCGCCCTCCGTGAGTTCGAATCTCACCGCTTCCGCCACCAGCGCCTCTGACAGGCGCTTTTGTTCGCCTTTTCTACTCTGAAGAGGCCATCGAGTACCGCTGTCTACACAAGCCATCGCTCTGTAAAAGCGCTCCCAAGGCTCAAGACCGGCGGGCTGCTCTTCCCGGGCAGTAAGCCAGCAACCAAACTCTCAGACACGGCATTGACCTCGCTGATACACCGAATGCAAACCGCCGCTGTGCCTCATGTGAGTAAGTGCGCAGATATTCAAAGTTATGGTCTTGAGAGAATTACAGCAGGTTCATCGTAGAGCTGATGGATTCAAATTATCCTTGCAGTAGCATGCTGACTTCGTTTTGGGATGTTCGAGATACTGATGCAATCTGGGCCGAGTCTGCGCGCGAGATGATTTGCGCAGCTTTGGTCGCCAGTTGATTGGCTTGACTGATGTCAGTAATGATCGCTGCTTGAGTCAATTGCGTTGAAAACAGATCAGCCTCGGCCAAAATTCCTCTGACAATCTCTGATACGGCTGATCTTTGATCACTGATCACCGCTTTCGTGGCGGTCAATGCTCGCTGCACGGCTTTATCTTCTGCCGGCGACGGACTATTCTTGATAGTCTCCAAGTGAGCGTGGGCTTGAGCAGGGTGCCTTGCATCGTACTCGGCCTGCATTCTGTTCGCATGATAAGCCTTATAGCGAGCGAATGCGAGGGCTGAAGCTTCTGATTTTGCGTTGCCATTAAAGCTCAAGCCGCCACCACCACCACCACCACCGCTGCTTGTACTGGTACTGGTGCCGGAGGCGCTGGCGCTGCTGCTCGAACTGCCCGAGGAAGAGCCAGATCCCGAGGACGAACTGGAGCTCGATGAAGTGGCAACGGTATATGTCTGGTCAGCAAATTGAAGGTATTCAACATTGGTCAATGTGTCAGTGCCATCCGTGCCGGAGTTGTCCGTCACAGTGATGGTGGCACCACTATCAGTGATAGTGTAGCTGGCCATGTTGCCGGTAAAAATAGCGGTATCGTTACCTGCACCGCCGTTGATCGTGTCGTTTCCAGCATTACCTTTTAGCGAATTATCGGATGAGTTTCCGGTAATCGTGTCGTTGCCTGCGCCACCGTAAGCATTCTCAATTGTGGCACTGTAAGCGATGCCGATATTATCTACGCCAGTATATAGTGCAGTACGACTAGCCACGCCCGTGCCACTGCCGCTGGAGATAGTCGACGAAGGAATATTGATGCTTCCGCCAAGGACAGAAGACCAGTAGGCTTCTTGCTCAGCCTCTGTATAGATACCGATTGAGGAATATGAACCTGCCGTCAAATTAATGACAGACGCTCTCGACTGATTAGACGCGTCAATAGTATCAGTTCCGCCTGCATCGACGATCGTTTGAAAGTAAAGCGGAGAATCGGCTGCCCAGTTTGCATAAGAGTAGGTGTTTGATCCCGTGTTGGTAGTAGTGTTCGCACCGTAGATATGTTCGATCGCAGCAACGTCGTAGATCCCCGGGGTAGTTGCATAAAAATAGCGCGCTGCAAGCGATCCACCACTTTGTACCCAGTATTGATTACGGTCATATTGCGTATACGTCATCACTGTGTTGCGCTGAATATCGTCGCTGGCAGACAAATTTGTTCCGGACGCAGAACTTGCACTGAATGAATGACTTAGCCCCAGAGCATGACCAATCTCATGTAAAGCCGTGTAATAACCATAACCTCCGGGAGTAAAATCCTGATTCGTCGCTTGGTTGTATACGTACCAGATATCTCCAGCCACAACACTACTATTCTGTAGTAACCTTTTCGAATGCGAATTCAGCAGCGCTATCCCAAGCTGAGAATGCCTGATCCAAATATGTAATATTGCTCGCACCATATAGGCTCATGTGTTTTGAATCTAAAGGAGCGTTGTAAGTTTGTGCTGAATACGAGGTTGAGTCGTACCCAACCGTGCCCATATAGTAGGAATAGCTGAGTGTTTCACCACTCGACAAATCCCACTTATAGCCGCTACGTATGGCCTCAACATAGTTGCTACCTGATGAGCCTATGGTCGTCGTGCCTGTGACGTTTGTAGTCGTGGTAGTGGCAGCGTCGGCATAGCTATCCGCACCAAGCATGTCTGCCGAGGGTGACGAAGCGGTAGAGGGATTTGTTTGAGCTTCAGCTTGTGCCCGGCAAATTGGACAGGTAATGGCCGAGTGAGCTTCGGTTAGTACTTTCCCGATATTCACTTCAAGTACTGACATCACGCTTAAGGAAGCATCTGCTGAGTCAGGCTCAATGCCAATGACGGTAAAAGGCTGGTTTGTCCAAGCCGAATCCGCCGTTTGTACCAAGGCGAGATCTTAGGATAATTCAAGATACTTGCCCTGAATGGCTTCAATCTGCGCTGCAATCGACTCCAGGTCGGCGTCCACGACCTGTGCCACTGTAATCATGCTGGTGCTGTCGCTGACTCGGTCTTTCAGCGCCAGGTAGGTTTTTCCCAAGTACGAAATATCCGCAACACTATTTTGCGCGGTAGCTAATCGTTGCATTTGTGAGATTGCAACATTTGAAACATCCTCAAGCCCTTTCTGCGCACGTGCGTCAACAACCTCAGCGCTCAGGCGCGAAGCAAGCCAAGAACTCGAAGAGAGATTGGACGTAGCCATCACTCGGTTGTCGTCGCAGCGCATCTAAACTGGACAGCAAAGAGTGCAAAGCCGATAGCTTTTCTTCTCATACGCCCAGCGTGCCGGTCAGGTGTTTCAGTACGCGAAGGTTCTGCAGCGGTTGGATATCGCAAGTAATCGCCATCGCAATCTGACGCACAGGCGCTCGTTTTTCGATTGACGACGGTGGTAGTCGGAAAGCTAGAAATTTATCGTCGAGATACTCGATGATGGCAAACGACTGGCTCGACTGGAATCTACTACCCTCTAGCAGCGGCACGAGCTGCTGCGGGTTCAGTGAGGTGTAATCATGCTTGAATTGCATGCCATCACGGATCAGATGTACCGGTAGGTACTGATAATCCAGTCTATTAAGGCTCATCGCGATCCGGACGCGCTAGGCAGCCGAGTTGCGGAAGTAGTTATGCAATACCAGTGAGTGTTCGTGTGTCACCCAGTCTCCGGGGCGATTGCGTGAAGTCAGCTCCATCACTTTACGCCGTAGTGGTACACACCGCTGATCAGGGTCTCAGTCACCATATGGTTGGTGTTCTCGCACTCATACCCACCAAGTTCCGCCACAGAGCGGTTCGAAGGCCGTTATAGAGCGGCGAATCAGCCAGCAAGCGTTTGAGCTTGGTGTGCTCGGCCTTTAGCGCCGTCAGGCGCTGGGTATCGGAGACGGTCAAGCTGCCAAACTTCGCTTTCCAGTTGTAGTGCTGTAATGTCATACTAAAGAATTGGATTTTTAGTTTGATATTAAAAAAGTAATAACAATTGGGCTTGTGGATATCTCACTGCTGAGGTGCTTCACTATTGCGGAGGAAAAATGGGTTTGTTTGGCACGTCACGAAAAGCGGTTCCTGAATTGACGCCGCGTCTGGCACTGGCGACCGCACTACTTTTTATGGTCACTGCAGACGGACAAATACAGCCTGAAGAAATCGGGCAGATGGTGGTCAGCCTGAACAATGATGAGCAACTGTTCGATGACGCGATTGCGTATGCAAGCGCGACTACCTTCAGTGATTTTTTATCCCAAACAGCGAGCATGCTCAGTCATGACCAGAAAATCTGCGTATTGCTTAATCTCTGCGATTCGCTGATGTCCGATGGTGATGTTGCAGCCGAGGAGGAGTCATTGTTCTCAGTGTTTTTAAATGCTTGGGAAGTCAGTGATTCTGAAATCAAGCCCTACATGCAAATGATTGCCAAGAAAAACGACCACTCAGTGCTCGAAAGTCAGGCAGAAGCATGAGCCTTTCTTGATGTTGACGCGCTGTTTTTTGATCAGGAGCTCTGCGCTGCCGTGTGAGAAGAGACTCCAATGCAGTCTGCTCGCCAGCGAAAAGTAAATAATTGATAACTTCATACCGGTTAAAGTTAATACTTTAGTAGTAGATAAATTGTCTATTAACGTGTATTTTCTCGTGGTGATCAACTAATCCCCCAGTCAATCATCATGAAAACCAGTGTGGCGCGCCAGTTTGTCCTGGCGGCGATCGCATCGGGTATCCATTCGATGGGAAGCGCCCAGGTCTACCCAGATGCGGGGCGCATACTGCGCGAGCAGATGCCCGCCCCCGAGTTACCTGAGCGTCGCGAGCCTTTCAAAATTGATCCCCAGCGTTCTGATCCGGTGCTGCCGGGCGGAGCGCGCGTGAAACTTGAGCGGTTTAGCTTCTACGGAAACTCGGTATTTAGCGAAGCGCAGCTCAACGCGGCGGCGGGTGACATCATCGACAAAGACTTCGATCTCGCCGGTCTGCAAGGTATTGCCGACAGGATCGCCGATTTTTACCGAGATCGTGGCTATCCTTTTGCGCGAGTGGTGTTACCTCCTCAGACACTGAGTAGCGGTCAGTTGAAGCTCGACATTATTGAGGGGCGCTATGGCACTGTCACCGCAATCGGTGACCAAACGCTGGTACCTGAGGCTCAACGCTGGCTCACCCCATTGCAAGAAGGTGCCGTGATACGTGAAGTGCCGCTCGAACGCGCCACCTTGTTGCTGTCTGACCAGCCGGGTGTCACCACACAGCCGGTAATACGGCCCGGCGAGAGCGTAGGTACCGGGAATCTGGAGGTTGCTGTTCGTCGCAGTGCCTCGCAATCGGTGGATATCGGCATCGACAACCACGGCAGCCGGTACACCGGGTATCAGCGTGCGCGCGGCTTCTGGGTGTTGAATAGCCCAACAATGCTGGGCGATCAGTTGATTTTTTCAGCGGTTAAATCGGATGGCCATCTAACACTGGGTAACTTGAATTACAGCCGACCTCTAGGCTACAGCGGGTTGAGATTACAAGGCGGTATGGGTTACACCACGTACAAGGTAGGGCGCGAGCTCGAGTTGGCACAGCGCGGCGGTGACGCGCAGGTGTACAACCTCGGGCTGACCTACCCATTCGTGCGGTCGAACAGACTCAATGTGACTGGCGGCGTGACGCTGAGCTATAAAAATCTGCACGATTACAGCAAAGACTTCACCTGTGGGTGTTCTGTCTACGCAGACAAATCCGTGACCTCGGTGCCGCTCTCTTTGCAGTACGACGTTCGCGATAATGTATTCGGTCCGGCGATCACGTTCGGAAGTATCGTGCTCACCACGGGTAACCTCAAGTTTGGCGCCTCCTCCACGGACAGTATTGCAAAACAATCGATTCAAGCGGGTAAGACCCTCGGAAGCTATGCCAAACTGAATGTCGACGCCGTACGTCAGCAATATGCGGGCGACTATCTATTTTCTGCACGTTTCAGTGGCCAGTACGCCCAGAAGAATCTCGACTCATCCGAGGATTTCATTTTGGGGGGGCCTTCCGGTGTTCGGGCGTATCCCGTGGGCGAGGCCAGCGGTGATCGCGGGTTTCTGTACCAGCTGGAAATCCGACGCCAGTTTGGCCCGTTGACTCCCTACGTGTTTTACGACGCGGGGCGCGTCCATACTCAGGCCAATCCGACTAGCTCTGCTGGCCATGTTCCCGAACAGCGCCAAGGAGGCGGCTTCGGCCTGCGTTACGTTTACGATCGTCTGAGTCTCGACGGAATTGCAGCACGCCGCATCAGCGGTGGTTCCCCGAAATCAGACCCTTATGCCAACGCAGTACAACTCTGGCTGACCATGAACTATCGCTTTTGATGTCAATGCGACCAGCGGTGGTGGTTAACGGCTACGACCTAGTTATCGCGAGTTTTCAGCCCCGCCTGCGCGGGGTTTTTTTATTGACGCTCATAACCAACTTCGAGATTGCTAAAAGAGCACTCGAATGCAACGGGCCCTCAAAGGCTGGCAATTTAAGCAAGCCTTATCTTTTTTGAAAACATTCATCGATTGACATCGATTGGATTCCCCGCCTCAGGGCAAAAACCACCTCAAAACATATACTTAAGTAGTAGACATTAAGGTTCTTTGTCAGTAGATTTGCACTTCTTACTTTTATTCCTCGCCAGGAAGGGCCGACTGCCCCCTGAAAAACGGTGAATATAAATTTTAAAACAGTCTGGAATGAATCGCGGCAGTGCTGGATAGCAGCGCCGGAGACTGTTCGCGCGCGCGGAAAAACCTCATCGGAAGCCCGGCGCAGAGATCGAGCAAGAAAAACATTTGCTGCGCTGGTCTCCGGCATGCAGCTCGTGCCTTCAGCGTCAGCGCTGGGCGGTAATCTGCCCTCGAATGGGCAGCTCGCCCACGGGCAAGGCGACATCAGCACCAATGGCAATACCTTAGTCATTCGCCAGACAAGCGACAAGCTGGCGATCGACTGGGAGAGCTTTAGCATTGCGCCGGGCTATCGGGTCAGTTTTGTTCAGCCAACAGTCAACTCCGCTGTACTCAATCGCGTGACCGGATCGGATGCCTCGACGATTCAAGGCTCATTGCAGGCTAATGGTCATGTATTCCTTGTCAATCCCAACGGGATTTTGTTTACCAGGGATGCGCAGGTCAACGTCGGCAGTCTTATTGCGTCGACTCTGAATATCACCAACGAGGATTTCGTCGGAGGGCGTTATCGATTTTCCGGTAACAGCAATAAATCCGTCATCAATCAGGGCAGCCTGATCTCGACAGGCAGCGACGGCAAGGGCGGAACGGTCGCCTTGATTGCAGCCCGGGTGGTCAACGAAGGCGCGATCACTGCTGATCACGGCAGGGTGGGCATGGCAGCGGGAACCAAGGTCTTGCTCGACATGGGTGGTCCGGCGCTGTTACACGTAGAGCAAGGTGCGGTTGATGCACTGATCGAGCAGGGTGGTGCGATACGTGCTGATGGCGGCCGTATCTTGCTGACTGCAAAGGCCGCGAATGAGCTGCGCACGACGGTCATCAATCACAGCGGTATCGCGACTGCCAGATCTCTGAGTACTAACGAGATGGGTGAGATTGTCCTCCACGCAGGCGACGGTGGCGGGGTCGTTGTGAGTGGTCGACTGGACGTCAGTTCATCGAGCGCCAAAGGTGGACATATTCAGGTGACGGGCAGTGACATCCACCTGACCTCGGGCGCAACGCTGAACGCCAGCGGATCAACCGGCGGTGGCACGGTGTTGGTCGGGGGCGGCTGGCAGGGGAGCGGTGGCCTGCCGCAAGCGACGACCGTCACCATGGCCAAGGGTGCGGAGATTGATGCCAGCGCAGTCGACCAAGGTGACGGCGGTACAGTGGTACTGTGGAGTGACATCCATAACGCAGAATCGATTACAGCAGTCAAAGGATTGATCAAAGCAGTAGCAGGTGCTCTGAGCGGTGACGGCGGCAAAGTAGAAACATCTGGTCGCATACTTGATGCAGAGGGCGCCAGTGTACTGGCAGGCACGACTAAAGGTAACTCAGGCCTGTGGTTACTGGATCCTGACAATCTGACGATAGATGCAGCTGGCAGAACATCGATCACGAACGCGCTGAACAATGGTACCAGTGTCGAGATAAACACCAGTTCTGCTGGTAGCTTTGGCAGTACCGTGAATTTTACTGGGGCGACTGGCGATGTGATCATGCGAGGTGGAGACATCACCGTGTCCCCCACACGACCGCCAGCGCGCTGAATGTCACCATCAGCCCGGGCACTGTCAACGGCACCACGAGGAGTATCGTCTTCCGAGACAATTCAACATGGACTACGCGTGGCGGCCATATCAACCTGAACGGCCCCGTTGAAATTTGGAATGCTGTATCGCTCAACTCGGACGGTGGTAACGTGTTGTTCGGTTCCACAGTCGAAAGCCTAAAGCTTGATACGTTCACGACAACCGGTAATGCGACTTGGGTAGCGCCTAGCAACGTGACAAAAGTCGAAGTGTTACTCGTGGCGGGTGGTGGTGGTGGTGGCTACGATGCCGGTGGTGGTGGTGGTGGTGGTGGTGTCGTGCATAACACCAGTTCTGCTGGTAGCTTTGGCAGTACCGTGAATTTTACTGGGGCGACTGGCGATGTGATCATGCGAGGTGGAGACATCACCGTGTCCCCCACA
>RGFZ01000077.1 GCA_010024875.1 Oxalobacteraceae bacterium
TTTACCTACCGAGTTTGCCAAGATGACCATAAAATCCGATAAATGGATACGCCGCATGGCCGAGCAGCACGGCATGATCGAGCCTTTCGAAGCGGGGCAGGTGCGGCAGGCCAATGGCCAGCGTATTGTGTCCTATGGGACTTCCTCATACGGCTACGATATCCGTTGCGCGGATGAATTCAAGATCTTCACGAATATCAATAGCACCATCGTCGATCCAAAGAATTTCGATGAAAACTCCTTCGTTGATCTGAAAAGCGATGTCTGTATTATCCCGCCGAATTCCTTCGCGCTGGCACGCACGATTGAGTATTTCCGCATTCCGCGCAATGTGCTGACCATCTGTCTGGGCAAATCAACCTATGCGCGCTGCGGCATTATCGTCAACGTCACGCCGTTCGAGCCGGAGTGGGAAGGTTATGTGACGCTGGAATTTTCCAACACAACGCCGCTGCCGGCGAAGATTTATGCAGGCGAGGGCTGCGCTCAGGTACTTTTCTTTGAAAGCGACGAGGTCTGCGAGATCTCGTACAAGGACCGCGGCGGCAAGTATCAGGGGCAGCGTGGTGTGACCTTGCCCAAGACATGAAACATGAAGTTTGAATGAAAAAAACGGGGAGCATTCGCTCCCCGTTTTTACTTCGTCAGTAGGCGCATTACTGCAGCACGCAATCAACGTAATACCCCTGCACGCCATCTACCTCCATCTTCACCAGACCGTGGACATCGGTCTCGAAACCAGGGAATTTCTCGTTGAAGTCACGCGCGAATTTCAGGTAATCGACGATGGTCTTGTTGAAGCGTTCTCCCGGGATCAGTAGCGGGATACCCGGCGGGTAGGGTGTCAGCAGGATGGCGGTGACGCGTCCCTCAAGGCGATCAATGGCGACGCGTTCTATCTCGCGATGCGCCATCTTGGCAAAAGCATCCGAGGGCTTCATGGCCGGCTGCATGTCGGACAAGTACATCTCGGTGGTCAGCCGCGCCACATCGTGCGACTTGTACATGTCGTGGATCTGCTGGCATAGATCGCGCAGGCCGATGCGCTCATAGCGCGGGTTCGCAGCGGTGAACTCGGGCAGGATTCGCCACATCGGCTGGTTTTTGTCGTAATCGTCCTTGAACTGCTGCAGCGCGGTCAGCAGCGTGTTCCAGCGGCCCTTGGTGATGCCGATGGTGAACATGATGAAGAAAGAGTACAGACCGGCTTTCTCGACAATGACGCCATGCTCGGCGAGGTACTTGGTGACGATGGATGCCGGAATACCGGTCTCGCCAAACTGACCATCCATGGCAAGGCCCGGCGTCACAATGGTGGCCTTGATCGGGTCGAGCATGTTGAAACCGGAGGCGATCTTGCCGAAACCATGCCACTGGTCCTTGCCATTGATCATCCAGTCATCGCGCGAACCCACGCCTTCCTCGGCGAATTCCTCGGGG
Organism: Oxalobacteraceae bacterium; assembly: GCA_010024875.1. Lineage (GTDB taxonomy): Bacteria > Pseudomonadota > Gammaproteobacteria > Burkholderiales > Burkholderiaceae_D > Pernthalerella. The sequence goes on from RGFZ01000077.1 coordinate 1,441, forward strand.
CCCCAGACCTGGAACCACCAGTCCTGTCCCCATTCCTTGTCGATCTTTTTCATTGCGCGGCGGAAGTCCAGCGCTTCCATGATGCTTTCCTCGACCAGTGCCGTGCCGCCGGGTGGCTCCATCATCGCGGCGGCGATGTCGCACGAGGCAATGATCGCGTACTGTGGCGAGGTGGAGATATGCATCAGATAAGCTTCATTGAAACTGTCGCGGTCGAGTTGCACGGTCTCGGATTCCTGCACCAGAATCTGCGAGGCTTGTGACAGCCCGGCCAGCAGCTTGTGCGTCGATTGGGTAGAGAAAATCAGTGATCGGTGCGCGCGTGGCCTGTCCTTGCCGATCGCATGCATGTCTTTGTAGAAGTCGTGAAAACTCGCGTGTGGCAACCAGGCTTCATCAAAATGCAGCGTGTCGATCTCGCCATCGAGCATTTCTTTAATGGTCTCGACGTTGTAGATCACGCCGTCATAGGTGGATTGCGTGATCGTCAGAATGCGCGGCTTTTTGTTTTTTGCTTCTCGAGCAAAAGGATTGGCCTCGATCTTCTTCATGATGTTTTCCATCTTGAATTCCTCGACCGGGATTGGGCCAATGATACCGAGATGATTACGGGTCGGCATCAGGAACACGGGAATCGCACCCGTCATGATGATCGAATGCAGCACCGATTTGTGACAGTTGCGATCGACCACGACGATATCGCCAGGTGCCACTGTCGAGTGCCAGACCATTTTGTTGGAGGTGGAGGTGCCGTTTGTCACGAAGTAGCAATGATCGGCATTGAAGATACGCGCCGCGTTACGCTCGGAAGCTGCTACCGGGCCGGTATGGTCGAGTAACTGGCCGAGTTCTACGACTGCATTGCAGACGTCGGCACGCAGCATGTTTTCACCGAAGAATTGGTGGAACATCTGGCCGATCGGCGATTTCAGAAACGCCACGCCACCGGAGTGACCCGGACAGTGCCATGAATACGAGCCATCTTGCGCGTAATGCACCATCGCCCGAAAGAACGGTGGCGCCAGTCCGTCCAGATAAGAGCGGGCCTCCCGGATGATGTGGCGAGCGACGAACTCCGGCGTGTCCTCGAACATGTGGATGAAGCCATGCAGCTCACGCAGGATATCGTTAGGTATGTGGCGCGAGGTACGTGTCTCGCCATATAGGTAGAGCGGGATCTCGGCGTTCTTGTAACGGATCTCTTCGACAAAGGCCCGTAGTGATTTCAGCGCCTCCTCCGTTTCCTCAGGGGTGCCGCCGCCAAATTCTTCGTCATCAATGGACAGAATGAATGCCGACGCCCGCGACTGCTGCTGTGCAAATTGTGACAGGTCGCCATAACTGGTTACGCCCAGGACTTCCATGCCTTCCTTTTCCAGTGCATCCGCCAGCGCACGAATACCCAGACCGGAGGTGTTCTCGGAGCGGAAGTCTTCGTCAATGATGACGATCGGGAAGCGGAATTTCATGGGTTCTCCTACAGAGACTCACCGGCTTGGCCAGTGGCCGTAAAAAACGAAAGCGGGATTGTCGCAGATAAGGAGGCGCTTTGGGGAGAAGCTCAGGCCTTATTTATGATGACTGGATGATCAGTCCCGATGTGGATGCGACCAAGGGATCCAGAGGAGCAAGCGGAGGTCAGCGACGCTGATAAATGACAAAAGCATAACTCAGTCCTGAGCTGTCCGAATGCTGAGCTTCGCGTGACACCTCAGACCAAACAGCCGGGTCAATCGCTGGAAAGAAGGCGTCACACTCAAAATCTGCGTCGATTTCGGTCACCACCAGCTTCGAGGCCAGCGGCAGCGCCTCGGCGTATATCTGCGAGCCACCGATCACAAAAGCCTCGCCGCCACCCGCCAGCCGGCGGGCTTCTGCCAGCGAGTGCGCGCAGTCCACACCCGCATGCGACCAGGCTGGGTTGCGTGTCACTACGATATTGCGCCGATTGGGCAGAGGTCTGCCGATGGAGTCAAAGGTTTTACGGCCCATGATGATCGCGTGGCCACTGGTCGTACGCTTGAAGAAAGCCAGGTCTTCAGGCAGACGCCAAGGCAGGGTGTTGCGCAGCCCAATTCCGTGGTGGCGTTCAGTGGCAACAATCAGGGAGAGTTCATTGGGCATACAGAGTCATCCTGAATCAATGCGCTCGGTCAAACAAGCAAACCCACATGGTAGCGGATTCTTCGCAAGCCGCCTCAGCGCTGTCGGAAAACCAGACTCAATCCATAGTGCATTTGGACTATTGTCTGTTGCCCATGATCGCAGCATTCTGGCGTGGAATTCCATACATGACAGCCAGGAGTAACGCCGATGAGCACTTCTACCGCTACCCCCCCAGATCCACTCGCGCCCGTTCCAGTAACTGACAACTATTCAATAGGCGCAGACCAAATTTTAAATGTCTCGGCAAATATTTTTGATAATCAGGGCTTACTGGGCAATGATAGGGAGACTCTGCTGGGAGTGGTTGGGGGACTTTCGCTAACAGTGACGGGATGCAGTTCAAGCCCGGATACGATTTCCAATGCGCTATCAGTAAACTCCAGTTATGGGCAGTGGCAGGTACAGCCGAACGGGGCATTCACCTACCAAGCTAGCGGCTCTGCAAGCAAGCAGTTGCTCGAGGGTCAGACAGCGACCGATCTCATGTACTACCAAGAAACGAACCTGTTCCAAAAGACAGCCATTGGTCAGGCGCAGATGAGAATTATCGGAACTTATGATCCATTGGTTGCGAGTAGTGAGGCTGCTGCGCCTATTTTCTTTGACGAAGATGAATGGGAAACGGTGATCGGCACTGGTGGTAAACAGTTTTTTAATCCCATAGTCAGCATTGATTATGTAGATGATCCTTCGAGTCTTCAGGCATCTGTAGATTTCACGATAATCAGCAGCCCGGAAATACAGAACCAGTTTGCTGATGAGCTTGCGGCATTAGCATCGCAAATTTACCCAGGTTTTACCAAAGTGGTTGACTCATCAGGGATTCATTTTTCTCCTGACTTTTTCATTACAAAAGCGTATCTTCATTTTTTGGCGCCCGGAGAGCAGATCATTATCAACATGAGATTCACCGTGAGCGATGGCAGAACATCGGATGTTTTTACGTCCGATCTGGCGATCAGTGGAGTGGATCATCCTCTGATGGTGGAACCTGACACCGCCGACACCATCCAGAATGGCATGATCCAACGCGAGGCATCAGTCAGTGTGCTGAACAATGACTTCGACCCCGATGTCCAGGGTGCTTTAAAGGTTTTTGGTATCGAAAGTAATGTAACACCCTGGACAATCATCTTCGACGGTGCCAGAGGTCCTATCCAAGGCGATTATGGTTCATTACATATGTTCGGCGATGGCACCTATGAGTACATGCCCGATGTTGAAAATCGTTATTTACTTCAGACGGTAACCGATCATTTCGTTTACCAAGTAATGAATGATATTCAGTCTGCCAATTCTACACTCGATATCGCCATCCATCCTTATCCCGGCGTTGTTGTCGTCAATTCCAACCTCAATCAGTCTGTTGAGCTTGATGAGAATTTGAATGTGTTGGGCGTCGAAGGATCGGCCTCACAAGACGGATTGTCTTCCTGCACCGTTCTGGGGAATATTTTTGCAGAGTCAGTCAGAGACGTGAAGCCTGCATTCCTGGCAGAATACATGAGTGACTATTTCGCGCCTTCGAGTCATTTGCCCATCAATAGGCATGTTGTTGCGCTGGCGCTTGATCATACCTCCGTGGAGATATCTAAAATTCAAGAAGGAAATATAGCTGGAGGTTTATGGCAGTCATCATTTGCTGTTGCATTCCGTATGGATGAGTCTTTGCTATTCGAAGATTTCGATTTCTTGAGCGAGGGTGATCGAATTACGCTCACCTATGAAATTCATGGAGAACAAGGCGGAAGTATCGAGGAAGGAAATAATGTATTCGATGTTATTTACGATAAAAGTCTCTTGTTGAACATATCCATTCTTGGTCAGAATGATGCGCCGATTGCAGGGGCGGACAGCGGTCTAGTCTACATGGGACAATCCCTCGACGTATCAAGTAGTTACTTTGGGCAGGGCTTACTCGATAACGACTTTGATGTGGATCTTGAGGATCATATAAGCGTCACTGCCGTTTCGGCAGAGTATGGTAGCAGTGGGGTAAGCACGGAGGCTCCAGGAATTGTTCATGGGATTTACGGCACGCTGACAGTTCATCATGATGGCAGCTATTCTTATCAAGCCGATCCGCTGTCTGCCGAGGCCTCATCAGGAGCTGACGGCGTCGTTGGAAGAATCGATACCTTTTATTATCGTGTGTCTGACAGTTTTGGTGGTTTCGCAGATCAGATTCTGAGTGTCTATGTTCTCGGCCCCAATGACAAGCCAGTGGCTAAAGATGATCTGATCATCATTTCGCTCGATGAATGGGATCCCGCCAATCCCCTGCCCAATTTTCTTGCGAATGATACAGACTACGATCCCTCACGATTGACGGTTGCCTGGCTGGATGCGCTTCCTGATCCGAACTTTGTTCTCGATGAGCATGGAAATATCATTCCAGATTTGACGAAGCTAAAAAGCCTCAAAGGGGGCCAATCGCTGGAATTTTCATTTCATTACAAAGCGACGAATGGTATTGCGGAGAGTGATATCGCCCACGTTGACCTTTACATTATAGGGTCCAATGAGGCGCCTGTTCCCGATAGCGACACCTATTTTTACGAAAATATCCCTGGTTCAGTGTTTGAGATAAGTCAGCCCGATGGTCTGATTTTTCATAAAGATGTTTTTGACACTACAACTGATGCTGATATCGACAGTAACAGTCTGGTGGTCAGTGCGGTGTCGATCGATACCCAAAACTGGGTCAATCTGACCGACGGCTTGGCCACGCTGCACTTTGACGGAAATATCAGTGTACAAGTACGTGCCAACGGAAGCTTTGTGATGGATACGCCGGACGCCTTTCGAGGCATGGTGTCATTTTCTTATTTGTTATCCGATGGGCTCAAGGCGGCAGTGGCCTCCGCTTCTGTGGAAGTGGGTGGCCCCGCGCCGCAGCAGAATCAGTTGCTGATCAATGAAATTTCACTCGACAACCCTGTCGTGATACGAATTGCACATACCGATAATGGCAGTGCACCCAACCGTATCCCGGTAGGTAAAGGGTCGATCGAATTGTTGAACGCATCGAGTGAGTCGATTGATGCAGTGCAGTTGGCGAAAATGAAAATCGAGCTCGTGGGCGCCGACGGTAGTGCAGCGACCGTGATCGATCTTCGTCATTTGACAGGTCTTACTGAGGATGCCAGCGGGAATGCTTTAAACAAGTTTTTCATTCCTGCCGGCGGCATTCTGATGTTGTATGAGCCTGGGTCGTTAGGTCTCGGCACCTGGGCACTGTATGGGCCAGACAAAAGCTTCGTCCTCGGCGGATCTGGCTCCTATGTCGGACAAGACTGGCCGCTGGGTGGCACGACCAAGGACGCGATTGCGATCAATCTGACGCAGAACGATACATCGATTGACCTGTTTGTCGCAAACGGCGCTGATACCAGTATGCTCACCGGTGTGATTGGACTGGGCGATACGCAGCAAGACGAGGAGAGCGGACCGGGGGTGCCGTGGGCGGGTACGGATATCGGCACGCATGCCGGCGTTCAGTATGACGGTTCCATCTCTGATGCGACGGATACCGTGTTTGCGCGACGCTCGCTCACAGACACCAATAGTGAGATCGACTGGGGTAATTTCAGTTGGCGGGCGATGACCATCGGTGATGTCAATGACAAAACCAATATCGATGTACGGAACCCGGATGATCCTCTGGATAACATGGACCCCGACCAGGGCATTGCGGGTATCGTAGGCCAACAAAAATCCATCGTGTCAGGCACGGAGGAGGGTGACGGTGGCCCCGATGTTCTCGTTGGACAAAGCAGTGATGACACGCTGGCTGGTGGTGGCGGAGATGATTTGCAGCTGGGTGGCGGTGGTGCCGACAGCATTGATGGCGGAGCGGGTGGCGACAACATTCACGGTGGGACAGGCGCCGATTTGCTGAAAGGTGGAACGGGGAATGATGTGTTTGTCTATGAGGCCATCACTGACAGCACCCAGTGGGATACGGATGTCGTCCTTGATTTTGAAATTGATCAAGACATGATCGATTTGTCGTTAATTGACGCAGATATTACGAAGCCGGGCGATCAGATGTTTGTGTGGGTAGGAGTAGTGTCCGCCCGCCCGCAGCCAGACGCAGCCGAAGGCAAAGTCGTTTACTGGACGCAGAATGGCCTGACCTTCGTTCAAGCGGATACGGCCGGCGATGGGCTACCTCCGTTGGAATTGATGCTCACCGGTACCCTCACGGTGAGCGCAGCAGATTTTGTGCTGTGATCTTTTGAAGCATTACACGGCGACGGGTGCCTTGATCGCCGGATGGCACTCGTAACCAACGATCTCGATATCCTCGTAGTGGTAATCGAAGATCGAATCCGGCTTGCGCTTGAGTCGTAGTGTAGGCAGAGGGAAGGGCTTGCGCGACAGTTGTTCTTGTACCTGTTCGAAGTGATTCGAATAGAGATGGCAGTCGCCGCCAGTCCACACAAAATCGCCGACTTTCAGTCCCGTCTGCTCCGCGACCATGTGCGTGAGCAGGGCGTAGGATGCGATGTTGAAGGGTACGCCGAGGAAGATATCGGCGC